>DASYVU010000149.1:0-12886 GCA_035936715.1 Gemmatimonadaceae bacterium | reverse complement strand
TCCTTTCTTGGTTGGCTTGAGCCCACCGTGAAAGGTTCTGAGGTTTAGAACGGGGACCTTGATCGGCGTCGTCCACTCATCGCGGTAGTTGCTGCCCAGAAGAGCACGATGGAAGCTTCCCGCCTTGTAGATCTCACCGGGAACGACGACGACGCTGTCCGTTCCGACGATTCTCGTTGGGTTCTGAGCTGCTGCTCTCGAAATCCCGCTCGCCACCAGGACTGTCGCCAATCCAGTCGCGACAAGAATTCTCAGGGAGTGGCTTCTATTCATAAAGCGTCTCTGGGTTTTTGTCATGGTCGCCAGCGGTAGAGTGTGATAGCCGGGGGCTTAACATTGGCTTCGTCGCTCACCAGCAGGATGCTGTCCGGGGTGATCGCCACGCCTTCAGCCTGGCGGTGGTCTCCCGGGATGGGCTCGGAGCGCACGACCTCGCCGTCGGGAGTGACAACGATAAGCCCCTTCTCACGGGACGCCACAATCACGTAATTCTTCGTGATTGGGTCGATGTTGATATCCGACGGATGAAAATTCTTCCACTTGTTCGATCCGACCACATCCTTCATCGCAACTTGCATTGCCGTTATCGCCGAGCGGTCGCCCAGCGGAAGGGGCACGTGATAAATCAGCAGCTCTTTGGGCGCCTTTTTTTGCAGGAATTTCTTACAGACCAGCAAAAGCCGGGAGCTGTCCGCTTCGTACGCCATGCTCTCGAATTCGCACTCTTTTCCCAGTCCCGTATCGTAAACCGTGTAGGGAACCTGCGAGGCATCAGCACCTTCCTTGAACTTGTAAATCTTGCCGTTGCTCCGGAGCAGGTAGACGTCGGTTCCGGCGATCGTGATCGCTTCGAAGTCGCCGCGAACTCCGCCCGCCAGAGAGAAACCCTTGAGAAGGATCCCGGTCTTCGGGTCGATCTCGTATACCCTGCCGACGTTGTCATCGTGGGTGAGAACGGTCCCGCGTGCCGTAAGGGCGAGGCCAGAAATCTCCCGCAACTCCGGCGGCATAATCCACTCGGCGACCGGCACCGGTTTCGAAGGATTGGCGTCCGCCAGCGCAAGCCTGCGGGCGAGCTCCTGCTTGCGCGTCGCTCCAACCGCCCGCACCTGCGCCGCTTTGGCTTGCGGCGTCTCGCGACAAGCCGCAACCCACGGCGACAGGACTGCCAGCAGTATGAAGCGGCGCGCTCCAATCATCCTTTGTCGGCCGCTTTGTCGTTCGCCGGCTCCCCGGTCTCGAGATCAGCCGAGGAGATGATGCCGTCGGCGTTCTCGTGAATCGCGGTGAGCAGGACGTCTTTCGGGATTGATTTCTTGAGACGCGTGAGATAGTAAATCTCAGACGGCTTGCCGACGTTGGTCACGACCTCATCGAGGTCCCAACGCTTGGTCATCCTGTTGAGAACCTCTTCCACCTGCTTCTGAGCCTCGGACACGTCGTCCGTCGTGATGGTCAGCACAGAGGTGTAGCGCGCCTTTTTCTTCTTGCCGATGGTGTCACGCACGCGATCGAACCGGTCAGCGAGCGCGTTTGCCTTCTCAGGTGTCAGCGAGAGCAGGAGGTCGCGATCGGGAATCTGATGAGCTCCCGTTGGGCTCGCGAGAGCTTGCAGTGGCCGTGACCACTGCGCCGCCGCGGTCGGCATCAGCATGTTCCTGCCGTAGTCGTAATGCCACGTGATGATCAGCACGAAGTTGAAGATGATCGAGACGACCGCGCCAACGGCGAGCGACTGGACCCCCGCTGAGAACCCCACCACGATGCTCAGGAAGATGTAAACGAGGTCTCGGGTGTCGCGGAGCGTCGTCCTGAATCGCACAGCGCCGACCACTCCGGCGAGACTGAACGCTAATGCCAGGCTGTTCTGCACCATGAACACGATCCCCGCTACGACAAGGGGGAGAAAGATCAGCGTCTGCACGACGTTTTGATTGTGTTGTCCCCCGGAGGGGCGGGCTGACATATACACCCACGTCACCGGAAGCATCAGCACCAGAGCGCCGAGAAGAATCATCACTGTCGTCATCACGACACCCAGGAGCGATCCCAGGCCGAACGTCCCGGACGAGGTGGGCTGCGAAAGCGCGTCCGTCAATACCGTCGGACCCTCTGCGACATCCCCGAGGCCCTTGGCGGCGATCCGCGCGATCTCACCGGGGAAGAAGAACGCTAGTATGGCAACGACGAGCGCCAGAATCACGTAATACGCCACCAAGCGGCGCATAGGGCGATCCGACTTCATCGTTAAGACGTCGATTACCTCTTTTAAAACGGGCATATCGCCCCTCCAAGTGCAAAATGGACGCCTGAGCTAGGTCAGAATCCGCCCCGGCGGCATGTCGGCCTCAACACGGGCCGCCTTGAGTCTGGGGGCGTAACCCGCGATTTTACAAGGCTATGCCGGAAGAATCATTGATTGTACGCGGCGCCCGCGAGCACAACCTCCGCAACATCGACGTCACCATCCCCCGCGACCGCCTCACGGTCATTACCGGGTTGTCGGGGTCGGGGAAGTCGTCGCTCGCCTTCGATACAATCTACGCCGAAGGACAGCGCCGCTACGTCGAGTCGCTCTCCGCCTACGCGCGTCAGTTCCTCGGGCTCATGGAAAAGCCGGACGTGGATTCCATCGAAGGACTGTCCCCCGCCATCTCCATCGAGCAGAAGAGCGCGGGACACAATCCGCGCTCCACCGTCGGAACCGTCACGGAGATCTACGATTACCTCCGGCTTCTGTATGCACGGGCGGGAACTCCACACTGCCCCAATTGCGGCCGGGCGGTCGAGCGCCAGAGCGCTGGACAGATCGCCGACTCGATCCTGGCCTGGCCGGAAGGCACCAAGATCGAGGTTCTTGCCCCCCTCGTGCGCGGCCGGAAAGGGGAGTTCCGCGAGCTGTTCGAGGCCGCCCGCAAGCAGGGCTTCGTCCGCGCCATCGTAGATGGCGAGCTGATCGAAGTTGCCGAGCCGCCCAAGCTCAATCGGCGGATGAATCACAACATCTCGGTTATCGTCGACCGTCTGGTAGTCCGCGCCGAGGACCGCGGCCGCCTCAACGATTCCGTGGAGACCGCCATCAAGCTCGCCGAAGGCACGGTCGAAATACACCGGCAGGACGAGCGCAGCCCGCATCTCTTCTCTGAGAGGTACGGCTGCCCGGTCTGCGGCATCTCGCTGCCCGAGCTCGAGCCCCGGCATTTCTCCTTCAACTCTCCCTTCGGCGCATGTCCCGCCTGCGGCGGCCTCGGCTCGCGCCGCGAGGTCAGCGAGGAGCTACTACTCGGCGATCCGAGCATCAGCATCCTCGAAGGTGTCGTGCTGCCGTGGGGCGAGCCGGACGGCTATCTCAAGAAAGTGATCCTGCCCGGGCTGGCCAAGCAGTTCGGATTCAATCTCAACGCGCCGTGGGGCGAGCTGAGCCCGGAAGTGCGCGACAAGCTTCTATATGGTACTGGGGGCAAAAGCGGGCAGCGCACCGATAGCTCCGGAACCAGCTGGGAAGGAATTCTGTCCAACATCCAGCGCCGGTACGACGAGACTGAATCTGATTCGGTTCGCCTCGAGCTCGAGGAGTACATGCAGCCGCGGGCCTGCACCACGTGCGACGGACGCAGACTCAAGCCCGAATCTCTCGCGGTCACTCTCGCCGGCCGGAACATTGGCGATCTCGTTCAGCTGTCCATTACCGAGGCTCTCGAATTTTTTGAGAACGTTCCGGTTCGGAATAACGGCAAGCCGGGACTCGATCCGGAAATCGCAGCGCCGATTCTGAAGGAGGTTCGCGAGCGACTGCGTTTCCTCAACGACGTGGGTCTCGAGTACCTGACTCTTGGGCGTTCAGCAGAATCGCTCTCCGGCGGTGAGGCACAGCGCATCCGTCTGGCGACGCAGATAGGCTCGCGCCTCGTCGGTGTCCTCTACATCCTCGACGAGCCGTCGATCGGACTGCACCAGCGCGACAACGCGCGCCTGCTCAACACCCTTCGGCAGCTCCGCGACCTCGGCAACACCGTCATCGTCGTCGAGCACGACGAAGAGACCATGGAAGCCGCCGATCACCTCATCGATCTCGGGCCCGGCGCCGGGAAGCATGGCGGTCTCGTCATTGCCGCGGGGACTGTCGATGAAGTTCGCGACCATCCCGACTCCATAACCGGCCGCTATCTCCGCGGCGAGGCTGAGACTCCAATTCCGGAAGTGCGTCGCCTCCGTGATCCCCAGCGCGTCATTCGCATCGAAGGCGCCCGCGAGCACAACCTGCGCAACCTGGATGTCGAGATTCCGCTCGGTCTCTTCGTCGCCGTAACCGGAGTCTCTGGAAGCGGAAAGTCCACGCTAATCGAGGACATCCTTCATCAAGCGATGGCGCGGCACTTCTATCGCGCTCGGGTAATTCCCGGCGCGCACAAGCGGATCACCGGGTTCCAGCACCTCGATAAAGTCATCGACATCGACCAGAGCCCGATCGGACGCACCCCGCGGTCGAATCCCGCCACCTACACGGGACTTTTCACGCCAATCCGGGAGCTGTTCGCCGAGCTGCCCGAGGCGAAGATTCGCGGCTACGGGCCGGGACGCTTCTCTTTCAACGTCAAAGGCGGGCGCTGCGAAGCGTGCGAAGGCGATGGCCTCGTCAAGATCGAGATGCACTTCCTTCCCGATGTCTACGTTCCCTGTGACGTCTGCAAGGGCAAGCGGTACAACCGCGAGACACTCGAAGTCCGGTTCCGTGGGCTCAGCATCGCCGACGTACTGGAGCAGACGGTCGAAGATGCGCTGGCGTTCTTCGAGAATCAGCCGCGCGTTCGGCAAAAGCTCCAAACGCTGTTCGATGTCGGACTCGGCTACATCCACCTCGGCCAATCGGCTACCACGCTATCTGGCGGAGAGGCGCAGCGAGTCAAGCTTGCCGCGGAGCTGTCGAAGCGGGACACCGGCCGGACCTTCTACATCCTTGACGAGCCCACCACCGGTCTCCATTTCGAGGATGTGCGGATGCTCCTCACCGTGCTGCACAGGCTTGTTGACCGGGGCAACACCGTGCTTGTCATTGAACACAACCTCGATGTGATCAAGACGGCTGACTGGATCATCGATCTCGGTCCGGAAGGCGGGCTCCGCGGCGGCGATGTCGTCGCAGCGGGGACTCCGGAGGGTGTCGCGGACGTGAAGGAGTCGTACACGGGTCAGTATTTGCGGACGATGCTTCGTCGCAAGCGCGATGGCGGAGGTCGCAGGAAGGTCGCGCTCAAGGTGGGGTAAGATCCGCACGCGCAAAGGAGCATAAATGGTGAGTTTGCTAGACATAATCGGACCGGTAATGGTAGGTCCTTCGTCCTCGCACACCGCCGGTGCGTGCAGGCTCGGATTGCTCGCGCGATGTCTCCTCGGTGGAACACCTCAGACCGGACTTCTCCAGCTGCACGGCTCCTTTGCGCGCACCGGTGAAGGCCACGGGACCGATAAAGCCCTCGTCGGTGGCTTGCTCGGCTTCCGCCCCGACGACGAGCGGCTCCGCGAAGCGCTCCAGATCGCCGAGCGCGAAGGCCTCGATTACAAATTCGAGAAGGTGACCATCGCCGACGCCGCTCATCCCAACACCGTTCGCATCAGCATCGAGCTGAATGGCAATAAGGCCACCATGCTCGGCTCCTCCCTGGGCGCCGGCCGGATCCTCGTTCAGGAGATCGACGGCTATCCGGTCCAGGTGACCGGAAACTTCCACACGATCGTTCTCGTAGCTGAGGATAGGAAGGGCTCGATCGCCAGAATCACGGGGATCCTGGCCGAGCACGACATCAACATCGCAACGCTGAAGCTGACGAGAAAGGAAAGAGGCGGCGACGCATTCATGGTGATCGAATGCGACGAGCAGCCGGACAAGAAGGCGGGGGAAGAATTGAAAGCTCTCGACTGGGTCCGGTGGACCCGTCGGCTCGACAAAGTGAGCGGGGGTTGAGTGTACAAGGCCCTCGCTGATGCAATTCGGGACGCGGAAAAAGAGAAGAAGACGCTGGCCGAGGTTGCGCTCGCGACGGAAGCTCGCGATCAGGGCCGGCCGGTAGCGGAAATTCGCGCCGCGCTGCAACGCGCGCTCGATGTAATGCGTAGCGCGATAGAGAAGGGAATTGTCGGTGATTTGTATTCCGCGTCCGGCCTGGTGGGCGGCGATGCCGCGAAGCTGCGGAACAGCACGAGCGGTCCACTCGCGCAGACTCCGTTTCGCGACATTCTCACCCGGGCGCTGGCGGTGCAGGAAGTGAACGCGGCGATGGGAGTCATCGTAGCAGCACCGACGGCGGGCGGAGCGGGAGTTCTGCCGGCGATTCTCACCGGTCTCGCGAAGGCGCGATCGGTGTCGGATGCGCAGGTCGTCGATGGATTGGCGACGGCGGGATTGATCGGAGCGGTCGTGGCGGAGCGGGCGTCGCTGTCGGGCGCCGAGGGTGGTTGTCAGGCGGAGACGGGGGCCGCGGCGGGGATGGCCGCGGGCGCCGCGACCGAGATGCTGGGCGGGACGCCATCGCAGGTGGGACACGCGGTAGCGCTCACGATGCAGGGAACGCTGGGACTCGTCTGCGATCCGTTGGGTGGGCTCGTCGAACTGCCGTGCGTGTTTCGCAACGCGACCGGCTCGGCGATCGCGCTCGCGGGAATCGAGATGGCTCTCGCGGGGATCACTTTCGCGATCCCGGTTGACGAGGTGATCGATGTGATGGGGGAGATCGGTCGGGAGATGGACGTGCGCTACCGGGAAACCGCGGGCGGCGGGCTGGCTGCGACCCCCACCGGTCGTCGGCTGGCAAAGGAGCGATTGTACCAGATCAAACGGTCGGACGCCTGAAATCGGCTAGTTAAGCGTGGGCTAAAGTTGTAGTTTCGCGAAAGGCTCAAGTGTGGGGTGTAGATTTGATAAAAGAACGGGTGCGAGTCGTCAAACTGGCAACTGCAACTGAACGGGTGCGAGACGTCAGTAGCGTAGCTGCCAGTGGTCAGTTCACGACGTCGGGACGCTACCGATGGCGTGAGGGCACGGGCAGTTTGATTGTGCCCCGATCCGCGCGAGTGACGTCCCGACGTAGTGAACTATCAACTGGTCACTCTGCCACTCACGACTCGCACCTGTTCAGTTGTAGTTATCAGTTGCCTGTTCAGTTGCAGTCCTGAAATCCATCCAACGACTTATGAATATCTTCGATAGGATCGCGATGCTCTTCCGCTCGAACGTGAATGCGGTGATCTCGGAATTCGAGCAGCCCGAGAAGATGTTGAATCAGATCATTCTCGACATGCGCTCGCAGCTCGTCAGAGCGAAGCAGCAGGTTGCTGCCGCGATCGCTGACGAGAAACGGCTCCAGGACCAGACCCGTCAGGAGCTCAAGGAAGCTGAGGACTGGGAGCGCAGAGCAATGCTCGCTGTCCAGCAGAATCAGGACGAGCTCGCCAAGCAGGCGCTGATGCGCCGCACCGAGCACATCTCGCGCGGCGAGCAGATGCAGCTGACGTGGCAGGCGCACAAGCAGGAGACCGACCGTCTCAAGGACTCATTGCGCAGCCTCAACGACAACATCGAAGAGGCAAACCGCAAAAAGAATCTTCTGCTCGCGAAACAGCGCCGCACCGAAGCGCAGAAGCGCATCAACGAGACGATGTCGCACATCTCGGAGAAGTCGGCGTTCGAGGCGTTCGCCCGTATGGAAGAGAAAATCGAGAGCAACGAGCGCAAGGTGAAGGCGAACGCCGAGATCGACGAAGAATTCTCCGGCGACAGACTGGCGAACGACTTCAAGAAGCTCGAGGCGGGGGGCGCCAACATCTCCGCCGAGATGCAGCTGATCGAGCTTAAGCAGAAAATGGGAATCCTCCCCGCCGGAGCCCAGGCCAACAACAAGGCGCTGGGCGCGGGCCGCCACGCGGAAGAGGAGTCCGTCGAGGTCGAAGAGATCCACGACGAGAACAAGTAAAGTTGGCTAGCGCGGCGGTGCCAGTGGGCAGGGTAAGAGTTGCGCCGATTCTAGCCGGCGTGATCCTGACGTTCCTGCTTCTCTGGATGTTCGGAGCGACAGCCGACGTCTTCCTCCTCCTCTTCATCGCGATCATCCTCTCGCTCTACCTGGGAGCGGTGAGAGATCTTCTCGTCGAGCATGCCCACGTGCCGGCGAAGCTGGCGTTCTTCATATCTGTTGTCGGTTCTGCCACCGCGCTGTTCGGCCTGTTCGCGATTCTGCTTCCGCCCGTGGTCGAGCAGACCAGGTCCCTCATCGTGGTGATGCCGAAGTACATCGAAACCTGGGAGACGGGCATCGATCATTTCGTCGCCCGCTTTCCCGCCTTGCGCGATGCATGGAAGCCGGGGGAGCATCCTCTCATAACGGCGGTGTACGAGCAGCTCACTGGCCAGGCGCAGCTTCTCGTCCCCAGGGTACTGTCGCTGGTCCACGTGATGGTCGACTGCTTCGCGGTGGCGGTGATGGCTATCTACCTCGCGTTGCAGCCCGGTGTGTACAGAGAGTGGTTGATTGCACTGTTCCCGCCGATTCATCGAGACCTCGTGCGGGACGTGTTGCGCGATCTCGCCGACGCGCTCCGGGCTTACATCGTTGGGCAGCTTCTGACGATGACATTCCTCGCCGCCCTCACCGCGCTGGGACTTTACATACTCGACGTTCCCTATGCGCTGACGTTCGGAATATTCACCGGTCTCGTGGCCGTGGTTCCGTTTTTCGGTACGCTCTTGTCGACGACAGTGCCGGCGCTCTTCGTGCTCGGCGGACCCGGTGGCGGAACGCGCGCCTTATACGTGCTGCTCTTGGGCGTCGTGATTCACCTGATTGAGGGCAATCTGGTTTCGCCGTTGGTGATGTCCAAGAAGATCGACATGCCTCCGGTGCTCACCATCACCGCGGTCCTGATCGTCGGAAAGCTGCTCGGACCGCTCGGCCTCGTGGTCGCGCTGCCGACACTCGTGACGGTGATGGTGATCGTGCGACGCATCCTCATCAACCGCATTTACGAAGGCAAGGGATTCAGGAAGAGCACCCGCGACAGGATTTTCGTGTTGCGGGTGCCCGTTCCGGATGGCGGTGTGATAGTCGCTACCGCGCCTGTGCCTGATTTGATCACCGTCAGGGAAAGGCCGGTCAAGAAGACGGCGTAAGGAGTTCCCAGCTCCCGTCCGAACCGCGCGATGCAATGCTTCCATCTGCGCCGCAACGGTCCTCTACAGTATCAGACAATGCGCGAAGCTTCCCGCTCACCATTGCGGGGGTTGTCCCATGCGCGCGCTGTGCGTCCGAAGTCTCACCAAGACTTATCTCGCTGGCCCACGGGGTCGCGCTACCACTATTCCCGCGCTTCGCGAAGTAAATCTCGATGTAGACCACGGTGAGATCATTGGCCTGGTCGGCCGGCCAGGATCCGGCAAATCGACGCTCCTCCTGTGTCTGGCTGGACTTCTCCGCAGCGACGACGGCACGATCACGTGGTTCGGCGAGCAGATCACCGGACATCACGTGCCGCCCGGACTCGCCTACGTTCCGCAGCGCACGGGCTACTACTCCTTTCTCACCGTTCGCGAAGCACTCGAGTACTACGCGACGCTGCACGACCTGTCCTCAGCCCATCGCGCATCGCAGGTCGATGCCGCGCTTCGCGAAGTTTCACTCCAGGTCCACGCAGCGCGTCGAGTGAGTCACCTCTCGCCGAGCCTGCTGCAACGGCTCGGTCTCGCGCAGGCTCTCATTGGCTCGCCGCGCGCGATTCTTCTCGACGAGACGCTCTGGGGCGAAGGATTGTTGTTCGACACGGACATCGTCGCGCTTCTCACCAGGCTCTCGCGACGCGGCGTCACGATCCTCATCTCCGCGCCCAATCCTGTGGAGCTCCACCGGGTCGCCGGCCGCATCGTCATGATGGCTGAAGGGCGGGTGGTGAGCCTACGCCGTCTTGATCCTGCTTTCGCCGCGGCGGTCTGATGTCTAGCTTCCGCGAATGTCCGACCTTCGTCTGTACAACACGCTCACGCGCCAGATCGAGACGTTCGCTCCCGATGATGGAAAAACTGTTCGCATGTACACGTGCGGACCGACAGTTTACCGGCCCGCACACCTCGGAAACTTCAGGACGTTTCTCTTCGAGGATCTTCTCCGCAGGGTAATCGCACTTCTGGGGTGGAAGCTGGTGCAGGTGATGAACCTCACCGACGTTGATGACAAGATCATCAAGGCGGCGAGCGATCAGGGAATAACCATCAGCGAGGTGACCGCACCTGTGGTGCGCACCTTCAACGCGGATTGCTCGTTCCTCAGAATCCAGGATGCCGAGTTCTATCCGCGCGCGACGGATCACATCCCCGAAATGATCGCGATCGTCGAGCGGCTCGTCGAGCGAAAGCTCGCCTATCTCGCCGACGACGGAACCGTTTACTACGCGATCGACAAGTTCAAGGGATATGGAAAGCTCTCGCGCCTCGACACGCGCGAAGTGAAGGCAGGTGCGCGTGTGATTCAGGACGACTACTCCAAGGAGAACGCGCAGGACTTCGCGCTGTGGAAAGCGGCAAAGCCCGAAGATGAAACGACCGGCGCGGCGTGGGATTCTCCGTGGGGTCGCGGACGCCCCGGATGGCATCTCGAGTGCTCGGCGATGGCGATGAAATTGCTTGGGGAGACCCTCGACATCCACTGCGGTGGAATCGATCTGATCTTCCCGCACCACGAGGACGAGATCGCCCAGTCGGAGGGAGCGACGGGAAAGCCGTTCTCGCGCTTCTGGTGCCATGGCGAGTTCCTGCTCACCGACGGCAGCAAAATGGCAAAGCGATTGGGAAACGTCGCGACGGTTCAGGATCTCCGCGACCAAGGCGTTCCAGCCGCCGCGTTCCGTCATTTTGTTTTCTCAACGCACTACCGGAAGCAGCTCAACATGTCCGGCGATGCACTGGAAGCATCGATGGAAGGCGTGCGTCGCATCGCCGATTTTGCCGAACGATTGGCCGATGCGAAGGCCGCGACGCCAGAGCTGGAAAAGGTCGCGGAAGAAGCCGAGTCTGAGTTTCTCGCCGCGCTTTACGACGATCTGAACGCGCCGATCGCGCTCGGGGCGCTCTTCACGTTCATACGGAGAGTGAACGCGGAGCTGGATCGCGGCGGAGTGGATCGACGCGCGCTGGAGAAAGCGCGCGAAGTGTTCGCGAGGATCAATTCCGTTCTGGATGTAGTTCCGGAGGCGGCCGACTCGGACCCCGAGCTGACCCAGTGGATCGAGGAAAAACTCGCAGCGAGAAAAAACGCTCGCGCCCGACGGGAGTTCGCTCAGGCCGACGCGATTCGAGCGGAGATCGAGGGCAGAGGAATTGCAATCGAAGATGGTCCTCAGGGGACCAAATGGAAGAAGCTGCGATGAGCATTTTGAGTCCCCGATTGGGTTGACTCACCGCGCTAAGTTGGCTATTCTACTTGGCTTGCGATGAAAATTTGCTGTTTGTTGCTGACGTAGCTCAATTGGCAGAGCAGCTGATTTGTAATCAGCAGGTTGGGAGTTCGATTCTCCCCGTCAGCTCTGCCGACTCGCAGTGGTTCCGGGTGTATCCACTTCGGGTGCCCGTTCACGGGCAGGAAGGGAGCGAAAATCGGTGGGGTACCTAAGTGGCCAACGGGAGCAGACTGTAAATCTGCCGGCTAACGCCTTCGAAGGTTCGAATCCTTCCCCCACCATGTGGATGTAGGGGCGGGTTTTTTTGTGTGTGGCGGGTTGCGGTAAACGGTTCGTAGTTGCGGGTGATGCCTAATGCGGGAGTAGCTCAGTTGGTAGAGCGCTAGCCTTCCAAGCTTGATGTCGCGGGTTCGAGTCCCGTCTCCCGCTCTGAGCGTAATGGTGCCAGGAAGCGCGAGAAGCTTCGCCGGCAGTCTGAGTGTTAACCGGCGAGAAGTTAGTCCGAAGTAAGGGTGGGAACGCAGTAACGATGGTAACGAAGCCGCTCGCGTAGCTCAGTTGGTAGAGCACACCCTTGGTAAGGGTGAGGTCATCGGTTCAATCCCGATCGCGAGCTTGCACGATCAACGAAAAACGTATTTGAGGAAGAAATGAGCAAAGAGAAATTCAATCGTACGAAGCCCCACGTGAATGTCGGCACGATCGGCCACGTCGATCACGGGAAGACCACTCTGACGGCGGCTATCACGGCGATCCAGGCCAAGAAGGGCCTGGCGTCCCCGGTGGCGTTCGACCAGATCGACAAGGCGCCCGAGGAAAGAGAGCGCGGCATCACGATCGCGACGGCCCACGTCGAGTACGAGAGCGACAAGAGGCACTACGCGCACGTCGACTGTCCGGGACACGCCGACTATGTGAAGAACATGATCACGGGTGCCGCCCAGATGGACGGAGCGATCCTGGTGGTCTCTGCGGCCGACGGCCCGATGCCCCAGACTAGAGAGCACATCTTGCTCGCCAAGCAGGTCAACGTGCCCTACATCATCGTGTTCATGAACAAGGTGGACATGGTGGACGACGCCGAGCTGCTGGACCTGGTTGAGCTGGAGGTCCGTGAGCTCCTTAGCTCCTACGACTTCCCGGGCGACGACACGCCGATCATCAAAGGCTCGGCTCTTAAGGCTCTGGAGTCAGGCGACCCCAACAGTGAGTACGGGAAGAAGATCGGGGAGTTGATGGATGCCTTGGATACCTATATCCCGCAGCCCAAGCGCGAGACCGATAAGCCCTTCCTGATGCCCGTGGAAGACGTGTTCTCGATCACCGGCCGTGGCACCGTAGCGACTGGTAGGATCGAGAAGGGCAAGATCAAGGTCGGAGAGGAGGTCTCTCTTATCGGCTTCAACTCTGACAAGAAGACCGTCATCACCGGAGTCGAGATGTTCAGGAA
>DASYVU010000148.1:0-6637 GCA_035936715.1 Gemmatimonadaceae bacterium | reverse complement strand
TTCTTCGTCGCCGAGCTGGTGAGAGAGACCGTGCTCGAACAGCTGCACGACGAAGTGCCGTACAGCGTCGCCGTCCAGGTGGAGGAATATCGCGAGGGCCGCTCCCCTCTTTACATCCGCGCAGTAATTTATGTGGAGCGGGATAGTCAGAAGGCGATCATCATCGGCGTCAAGGGTGCGCGAATACGCGCCATCGGCGAAGCCGCCCGCAAGAAGATCGAGACCTTCGTCGGCGAAAAGGTTTACCTCGATCTCTGGGTGAAAGTGCTCGCGAACTGGCGGAAGAATCCGGGCAGTCTCTCGAGATTCGGCTATCAACTGGCAACAGGAAAAAGCAAATGAGCTTGTCGGAGCGTCTGCTCGAGATCCTCGTGTGTCCCAAGTGCAAGTCGGAGCTCGAGTATCGTGAGGCGGAGCAGGTTCTCGTCTGCCACAAGTGCCGGCTTCGCTACGCTGTGCGCGATGACATCCCCATCATGCTGATCGATGAGGCGACTCCTTTCTAGCTTGACGGTCGCAAGCCTCCTCGCCGGAGGCGCGGGCGCGCAGTCGACGGCGACCGGCAGTGAGGGCGCTCTCTTCCTCCTCCTCCCGACTGGCGCCCAGGCGGTCGGAATGGGGCAGGCGATGGTCGCATCGAAGCCGGGAAGCGAGGGGATCTGGTGGAATCCTGCCTCGGTGGCGGGCCAGGACAAACGCGAGCTCGCCATCCACCACTCAAAGACTGTTGCCGGGGTCGGCGACGCTTTTTCGTTTGTCCTGCCGTCACGATCGTATGGAACGGCGGCGCTCTCCATCAACGTCCTCGACCTTGGCGAGCAACAGGTCACCGATGATCTAGGACAGGTGATCGGTGTCATTCTTCCCCGCGACGTCGTGCTCGCCGGCACCTACGCGGCGCAAGTCACAAAGCGCTTCGACGCCGGACTCAGCTACAAGATCATTCAGCTGCGCGTGGATTGCTCAGGACAATGCGCGACGGTGGGGGCAGCGGTGGAGAGCTCCCGGGCGGTAGACCTGGGAGCGCAATACCGCGTCTCGGCCGGCGCACCTCTCACTTTTGGAGCAGCACTGAGAAACCTCGGCGGCCGACTCAACTCGAGACAGACGAATCAGCGCGACCCGCTGCCTACTCAGCTCGAGATCGGCGCGATGTACCGGCTGAAATTCCTCGATCGCTACGTCAAGGACACCGAGTTGCGCGCGTCGGCGAGCTACGTCGATACGCGAACGTTCGGCGGAAAGGCGGTGCGCTTCGGCACCGATGTCCTATACGAGGGGAAGGTTCACCTGAGGGCGGGGTACGTCGGGCACGATCGCCGTGCTGACGCTACCGCTTCTCTTGGGTTCGGCCTGGAAAGCGGGTCGTTTGCCTTCGATATCGCCCGCACCTTCGGGGGGATCCCGGCGGACAATGGGCAGTCACCGGTGTGGATCTCCCTCAGATACCTGTTTTGAGTCGCCGCCTCTGAAAATACTCTACGCGCTTCTGATCTTCGTTCCGATTGCGATCGTGGCCCGGTTGCTGGACGCTCCCCCAATCGCGGTCTTCATACTGAGCGCGCTCGCGATCGTCCCGCTCTCCGGCGTGATGGGTGCCGCGACCGAGAGCGTCGCCGAGCATACCAGTCCGGCGATCGGAGGCGTTTTGAGCGCGACGATGGGCAACCTCGCCGAGCTCATCATCGCTTCCGTTGCTTTGCAGGCCGGACTGATCGATCTGGTGAAAGCCTCGATCACGGGGTCCATACTCGGCAACCTGCTGCTCGTTCTCGGCATCGCGCTGTTCGCGGGAGGCCTCAAGTTCAAGGTTCAGAAATTCAATCGGAGTCTCGCCGGTCACAGTACGACGGTTTTGCTCATCGCCGTGTTTGGACTCGCCGTGCCGGCGTTGTTCCATAGCCTGCACCCCGATCCCCAAAGGGTGGCCACGGTTCGGATGTCCCACTACGTCGCCTTCCTCCTCATCGCCGGCTACGTGGCGTGGCTGGTGTTCTCGCTCGTGACGCATTCCTCGAGTTTTGGCTCGGATACGCGCGATCCAGCCGTGACTGTAGCCCCAAAATGGTCGTCAAAGAAGGCAATGGCTGTGCTGGTCGCATCAGCCATTGCGATCGGCGTGATGGCGGAAGTGCTGGTATCGGCTACCGAGCAGGCGGTGAAGGTGTTGGGTCTGTCCGAGTTCTTCGTCGGATTGATCCTGATACCCATCATCGGCAATGCTGCCGAAAACAGCTCCGCGATCATAATGGCGGTGCGGAACCGGATGGATCTCGCGCTCAACATCGCCATTGGCTCCAGCATACAGGTGGCGCTATTAATCGCGCCGCTGTTGGTTCTTCTTGGGATGGTGTTTCACCAACCGATGGATCTCGCGTTCACGACGATGGAAGTCGCGAGTATCGCCCTGGCAGTTGGTGTGGCGTCATCAGTCATCAGAGATGCGGAATCGAACTGGCTGGAAGGAGCCTTTTTGCTTCTGGCGTATGCAGTACTGGGAGTGGCGTTCTTTTTCTTCTGATAGAGCTGAATTACCGGCTACCGGAAAACCAACGATTTGCAGCAGCCGAACGCGATACGCTTCTCCCCAGACGGCGCTTCTCTCCCGGCGCACGTAAGCGCCTGGATTGCCGAGCAGGAGGCATCCGTCGCCACCCTCAGCTCGGGTGACGAACTGATGTCCATCGGCCTGCGCGCGCGTCCGCGATTCGTCGTATTCGACGCGCGGAACGAAACCAAGTCCGTGCTAGCCGCACTCCACAGAGTGAAGAAGGATTCGTATACCGGAGTCGTTCCCTGCGCCGTGCTTTGCGGCAAGAAGAACGAATCGCTCTCGGCCGCCTTCGACGCTGGCGCCGACGAAGTGATACGCGACGGAATGCCCGGCCCCGAGGCCGTGCGTCGTCTGGATGCGATGTTAATTCGCTCCGAGCGCGACCTTATCGTGCATCCGTCGACTCGCCTCGCGGGAACTTCGGCGATCGAATCGGAGATAGGCCGGCGGCTCGCCCTGGGCGATTACTTCGCCGTTTGCTACGCCGATCTCGATCACTTCAAGGAATTCAACGATCGCTACAGCTACAACGAGGGCGATCGGGTGATCCGCATTCTGGCAAAGCTGCTGCACGACGTCGTGAAGGGAACGTGTGCGGAGGACGGCTTCATCGGGCACATCGGCGGAGACGATTTCATTTTCATAATTCCCTACAACGCCATCCCAGCAGTGTGCGGCGAGATCGTCGCGACCTTCGACCTCCTTGCGCCTTACCAGTATTCGGAGCAGGATCGGAGAGCGGGTTACTTCTTCGGCAAGGACCGGAGAGGCCACCTCGATCGCGTGCCCCTGATGACGCTCTCGATCGGGGTGGTCACCAACCTTCGCCGGACATTGACCTCGGCCCGTCAGGCGAGCCAACTTGCGACAGAGATGAAAACGTACGCCAAGAGCCTTCCTGGCTCGGTTTATACTGTTGACAGGCGCAGCGACGATCGCGTAACCCCGCAGGAGCCGCTACCCGCCATACGTGACGCGCGCATGATCGGAGAGAATGAATGAACGTAAGCTGCCCGGATTGCCGTTCGATCTTCCGAGTGGATCCCGCCAAGGTTCCACCAATGGGCGTCCGCGCCCGCTGCTCGGTTTGCAGCGGTGTGATCTCAATTCCCGCTCCGACGGGACAGAACACCCCTCCCTCGGGAAGCGAGCGCGCGCCAAGCTCGCCCACCGACCACGGAGGCGCGCGTTCCACCCCCGCCGCGCAATCTGGTTGGGATACCGCGCCCTTCGCGCCTTCTTCCCAGCGGCAATCCGCGCCACCACCCCCGTCGCGCACCGCCGAAGCGCCCGCCAGCCCACGCCCCAGGCCTGAGGCGATGGATCGTGCTACCGCCGCGGCCACCGCCACCCCTCCGTCCCCATCGTCCGAGCTGCCGGAGTTCACACCGCCACCCCCGCTTCCTCCGTTCAGGCCAGCCGAAGCGCCGCCGTTCACAGCTCCGAGCGCATCGCCATTTCCTGCTCCAGCTGCGCCTCCTTTCGTTCCTTCCGGTTCCCGCTCAGCCACCCCGCCGCGGCCGGCGATCACGCCGACGTCCGGCGTTCCTGGGGTCGGCTCTGACGGTGGCGCGCGCCGTCCGCTCAATCCCTTCCTCTCCAAAGATCCCAATCAGCGCGCGAAGAGGCTCGCGCGCGCCCTCGTCTCGGACATCATCACCTACCATCCCGCCAAACACGCCGAAGGGCTTCGCGACGGAACGCTCAAGCAACTCTTCAGAGAAGAGATCAAGAAGAGCTTTGAGGAGTATATTGCGCAGGTGGGGCAACAGCTCGCCGAGAGCACGACGTACTTCCAGGAAGCACTGAACGAAGTGCTGGGCGCAGGCAAGAAAATCTTCTAAGGGTCCGAGGGGTAGTTGCAAAATGGCGGAAAGTGAGCGCAGCCGCGGTCTGAAGCAGAGCGGGGAGCGACTGGCTGAGTTGCGGAGGTATCTTTGACATCGACGGCAAGCGCGCTCGGCTGAGCGTGCTCGACGCCGAGATGGCAGACCCCGCCTTCTGGACCAATCAGGAAAAGGCGCAGGCAACCCTTCAGGAAGTGAAGACGCTGCGCAGCTGGATGGACCCCTACGACAAGTTGAGCAGCCGTGTGACGAGCGCACTGGAGCTCGACGAGATGATTCAGGAGGGCTCCGAGCCCGACCTCGAGCGCGAGCTGGACAAGGAGGCGGCCCAGCTGCGCGACGATCTCGATTCCTTCGAGGTGAAATCCCTGCTTCGCGGGCCCGACGATTTTCGCGATGCTCAGCTCGAGATAAGCGCCGGCGCCGGTGGGACGGAGGCGCAGGACTGGGCGCAGATGCTCATGCGCATGTACGTGCGCTGGGCGGAGCGGCGCGGGTTTGAAGTCGTGATGCTGGACGAAAGCGAAGGTGAAGAGGCCGGCATCAAGGGCGCTGTGCTCGAGATTCGCGGCCTGTACGCTTACGGATTTCTGCGTCCGGAGACCGGCGTGCATCGTCTGGTCAGGATCTCCCCCTTCGATGCCAACGCCCGGCGGCATACGAGCTTCGCATCTGTGTTCGTCTACCCCGTCGTGAACGAAGAAATCAACATCGACATCCGCGACGAGGATCTGCGAATTGATGTTTATCGCGCATCGGGCGCGGGAGGCCAGCACGTCAACAAGACCAGCTCCGCGGTTCGGATCACACACATTCCCACGAACACCGTTGTTGCATCGCAGCAGGAACGATCCCAGTTCAAGAACAAGTCGACAGCGATGAAGATGCTGAAGAACAAGCTCTACCAGGCGGAGGTCGAGAAGCGCGACGCGCACAAGGCAGAGCTGGATGCGACAAAATCCGACGTCAGCTTCGGCAGCCAGATCAGAAGCTACGTTTTTCAACCGTATACGATGGTGAACGATCACAGAACGGAGCTCAAGATCCCCGACGTCCAGAAGGTCATGGATGGCGGGATCGATCCCTTCATTGCAGCATACCTAAAGCTGGGCGGCGGCTCGAAGACGGCGGCCGCGTGAGCGAAGAGCTCAACTTCGTCCTCCAGGCGCGACGAGAGAAGCTGGAGGCTCTCGAAGCTGCGGGTATAGCGCCGTACGCGTACGCGTTCGATAGACAACAGTCGGCGGCGCAGGCACAGACACTTCTCGGAGAAGCGGAAGAAGGCCCACCAGTGAGTCTGGCCGGACGCATCGTCGCGTGGCGATCGCACGGCAAGACGACCTTCGCGCATCTCGGCGATGCGACGGGGAAGATCCAGCTCTATTTCAAGAAGGACCAGCTGGGTGATGAGAGTTACGCACAGCTCTCTCATTTCGATCTCGGCGACATCATCGGTGTGCACGGCCCGCTCTTTCGCACCCGCACCGGTGAAGTCACCGTCCGTGTCGACCGGGTGGAGCTGCTGGCGAAGTCGCTTCGTCCGCTGCCGTTCGGAAAAGAGGAAGAGGTCAACGGCCAGGTGGTTCGGCACTCTGGGTTTGCCGATCCGGAGCAGCGCTACCGGCAGCGTTACGCGGATCTGGCGGTTCACCCGGAAGTGCGAGCGCTTTTCGTTGCCAGGTCGCGCATGATCACATCTATCAGGTCTTTTCTCGACCAACGCGATTTTCTGGAGGTCGAGACTCCTATTCTGCAGCCTCTCTATGGTGGCGCCGCGGCGCGTCCATTCACGACGGTGCACAACGCGCTCGACATGCCGCTGTACCTCCGCATCGCCGACGAGCTCTATCTGAAGCGGTTGGTGGTCGGCGGGCTCGAGCGGGTTTACGAGATAGGGCACGATTTCCGTAACGAGGGAATCGATCGGACTCACAACCCTGAGTTCACGATGCTGGAGTTCTACCAGGCATACGCGGATTACACGGCGATGATGGATCTCGTGGAGCAGCTTCTGGAGAAGACCGCCGAAGCCGTGCGCTCCGTGCCGGACCTTGCCGCGAACGTCCCGCAGTTCCGCAGACCCTTCAAACGCATCGAGTGGGTTCCATCGCTCAATGCAGCCGCGGGCGTGGATGTGATGTCGCTGAACGACGCGGCGCTCCGCTCACTGGCACAACGCGTTGGTGTGGAGAAGCCTGATTCTCTGACCAGACCCAAGGTGATGGACGAGATGTTC
>DASYVU010000147.1:0-39074 GCA_035936715.1 Gemmatimonadaceae bacterium | reverse complement strand
CCCCCGCGTGCAGTCATAAATGTCGGCGAAAACAACGCGAGCCCGCGTCTCTTTGATGTGAGAGCAGGCTCGCTCGAAAAGAACTTCACCCCAACGCCCGTTCGTTGCTGAAACAACGCCGAGCTTAAAGCCGAAGGTTCCCCTATGAAATTGTCCGGCGCTACGGATTGGCGCAACCCCGCAGAATACGTTTCGCGGAAAGACGCGGCTAGGCTAGTCGGCGTTTCTGTGCGGTGGCTCGAAAGCCAGACCGCGATCCCTAAAATCAATCTCGCCGCCCCCGGCGCGAGACGAGCAACTTGGCGGTACTCCAGACGCGATCTGATTGCGTTCATGGAGAGCCTTAAGATTGGCTACGACAAACCTCAAGCGCGGGGGTCATAATGGCCTGGAAACACGGTCGCGACCTGTGGGCGCACATCCGACTCCCGAACGGCACGAAGAAACGCTGCTCGCTACATACAAATGACAAACTCGTCGCAAAAGCAATCGAGGGAATGGCCGCGCAGCTGTGCGGACGTCGCGATCCGTTGCTCGAGGCGGCTGTTACCGGCCCGCTTAACCTCGGGATTCTGTACGACCACTGGCTCCGAGGAGAGAAAGGTCTCGAGGAACTACGAAGTCGGCTGTCCAATGTGGATCTGAACAGCTACGTCCCGGGCTGGCAACAGTGGTTAAGTCGGCGCGTCGACATTGGCACCGCAACCAAATACCTCGCGCAGCTAAGAGTATTGATTCCGGAAAACGAGCGCTCTCCGGTTTCCCTGTTCTCCAGACGAGCGCTCTCTACGAAGCTCGCGGAACTTGATTGCACAGGTTCCACAGCCCGACGCTACCACGCCGCATGGTCGTCTTTCGGATCGTTCTTGGTCGAGAGAGACGTCATTGAATGGAACCCGCTCCGGCACGTTGGAGCGCCTCGAGCGAATCCCCCGCGCGAGCTTTTTCTTGAGTTGAACGACGTCATACGTCTTGTCGACGCCCAGCCTGAACCTTTTCGGACTCTATCTGCGCTGCGCGAGGGAAGCGGAATGGAAATCTCGGCCGCCCTCAAGGTTCTGCGCGGTGATTTCGACTTCGCGGAGAACACATCGCGTGCTCGAGGAACCAAGAATAAATGGCGCGACAGAACCGTCAAAGTGGAGCCTTGGGCGATGGCACGCATCGCCGAATTTGTGAAGGCGAACGGTCTTACTCCGGCGGCACCCTTGTTCCCAGGTGTGAGCGGAGCACGCGCGCTTGATGTTCTTCGCTCCGCCCTGCGAGCGCTGGACTTGCCAGAGAGTTACACGTTGCACGATGCGCGGCATAGTTTCGCCGTTCGCTGGATGAAACGCGCAGTGCCTCCCCAACTCATTGCAAACAATCTCGGCCACAAGGATGCGAGCCAGGTGCTCAAGATTTACGGAAGGTACCGTCCGACCTTGCTCGATATGAGCGAAGCGGCTAACTGGGGAACGAAGTGAACGCGAGTAGGGACGGTGTCACAGTTCCGGACACAGAAACCGCGGGGCGCTGGAATAGAGCACGCCGTCCAAGAGAGCTAAGTCTTTCTGAAACAATGTGCTCGGGGCGGGGATCGAACCCGCATGGGATCTTATCCCAAGGGATTTTAAGTCCCTCGCGTCTACCAATTTCGCCACCCGAGCGGATGTGGACGCGCCAGCGCCGCCTGACGGCACCGACTTCGAAGAGGAACGAAGCGGGAAACGGGACTCGAACCCGCGACCCCAACCTTGGCAAGGTTGTGCTCTACCAACTGAGCTATTCCCGCGTGCATTGACAAAGCTACGAGTGAAAAATGGCCCGAACAAGCGCCGTTCACTCGCCCGAACAAGTCTCGCATTTTCAAGTTGACAAAACCTCAAGCGGAATGATAACGTCTCCCCGCCGGCGGACGTCCCCTACTCAGACGATCGCCCCTCATGCCTGTTCACACCGTGCGGAGAATCTATGCGCCGTCGCCTGGTCTGCGTTTCCACTGTAGCACTGGCTTTCATCGCCGTTTTTGCCATGCCGGCGCCCGCTCAGCGGGTCCTCGGTATTGGCGACGACGCCTTGGTGCTGCCGCGGGGCATCTTTCGCTTCCGGACGCTCGGGCAGTGGACCACGTTCAACGAGCGTTACGGAAAGGGCACTCCGGGACGGCCTGACGGCTCTCTCGAGCCGCTGGGCGTCGATTTCACCCTCGACACCATCGGGGTGAGGCAGTTTCCGAATCTCGCCAGCCTTCAGGCGGGACTGCAACTGCTGACGGGCAATCCGAACTGGTACGCGACGCTTGGTAACACCCATGTTGATCTGCGCGACCGCGTCACGGCCTATCCCTTCGTCTTCGAGGCGGGACTCTCCAAGAGATTTTCGCTCGGCATCCAGATTCCATACGTCGTCACGCACTCGATGACGTTCTTCAACGTCAACACCACCGGCATTCAGGGAAATCTCGGCTTCAACCCCGCATTCGCTAGCGCGGCAGCAGTTACCCAGAACACCAACTTTTTCACTCAGTTCTCGACCGCGGCTGCCACGTTGCAGGCTTCGCTCGATGCCTGCGCGGGTCCACCCGCCTCGGCTACTCCTCAGTGCATGGGGCTGAACGCCAACCGTGCGAACGCAGTATCGCTGATCAGCAAATCCCAGGCGTTTGCCGGCGGCGTAGCCGGCCCGGCCGGAGTTTACACGACGTCACCGTTTGTCCCGATCGTGGGCACAGACGCTCAGCTCACTATCGAAGCCCGGACAGCAGCGTTCAGATCCCTCTACCAACAGTTCGGCGTCAACAGCATCGCGGCGACGACGACCGGCCCATTCGCCTCGCAGAGCAGGCTCACGCTGCGCGATGCTCAAAAGATTCTATCGGACAGCGCGTTCGGCATCGTCGCGGATCCTCTCGCCTCGACCGGCCACTCTCACATTGGCGACATCGACCTGGGAGCCAAGTTCTCCGTTTACGATTCCTTTGGCGGAAGCGCCGAGGCGAGACTGTCTCCGCACGGCCTCAATTTCCGGACGGCGATCGGTGGAATGTTCCGGATTCCTTCCGGGCAGATCGAGTCGCCCAACAATTTCATCGACGTCGGCACCGGGCGCGGAGCGAAAGCGGTTGAGGGACGGTGGTTCGGCGACGTCCTCGTCGGAAGCCACTTCTGGCAATCCTTCATTGTGCGCTACAACAGGCCATTCGCCGACGAGCAGGAAATGCGCATCATCGATCTCCCCAACCTGGAGCTGGCACCGCTTTACCGCCGTCAGACGGTTCAGCGGAAACTCGGCGCGGTGTTCGAATTCGAGACGACACCGCGCATCGTGATCAACGATTTCTTCTCGATCTCCGGCCAGTACGTCTATCGGCACAAGGCCCAGGATCATTACACCGGCACCTTCACGGTCCCGAAAGCAGTCACGGGATTCGCGGATATCACGCTCGACGCATCGACACTCGATCTGGAGACCGAGACCCGGGAGCACCGTGCAGGCGGAGGCATCTCCTTCTCCAACATCTACTCTTTCGAGCAGGGTAAGGCGAGAGTGCCCTTCGAGGTAACGTACCTCCACTGGCAGACGGTGAAGGGATCGGGCGGAAATCAACCGAAGTTCTTCACCGATCAGATCCAGCTTCGTCTGTACGCAAAGCTTTTCGGAAAATAGTCGCTCAGTTGGGAAAAGAGCCGGCCGACAGGCCGGCTCTTTTTTATGCGGGAGCGGTCGCGCTCTCCAGCAGCTCCTTCGCGTGCGCGCGACTGACCTTGCTCTCCGGATCGCCGCCCAGCATTCGCGCAATCTCGTTCACTCGGTTGCTTCCCTCGAGCACAGCGATGTCTGCGGTCGTCACGCCTCCCTTGGCGCCCTTCGCCACCACAATGTGGTGGTGCGCGCGAGCGGCAATCTGCGGCAGATGGGAAATAGCGAAGACCTGATGCTCCTTTGCCACGCGACGCAGGGTGTCGCCCACTTGCAGTCCAACGCGGCCGCCGATTCCTGCATCGACCTCATCGAAGATCAGGGTTGGGACGCGATCCACGCGCGCCAGAATGGTCTTGAGAGCGAGCATCACGCGCGATAGCTCTCCGCCCGACGCGACTCGCGCCAGCGGCCGCTCCTCGTGACCGACGTTGAGCGCCACTCGAAACTCCACATCCTCCGCGCCGTTCACCGTCGGCTCGTCGCGCGGCACTAGGTCCACCGAGAACCGCCCATCCGGCATCCCAAGCTGTGGCAGCAGGATGTCCACCGACTTTGCGATCTTTTTTGCTGCCGTCGCCCGCATCTCCGAGAGTCTTTCGGCCTCGCTGAGAAGGCGGCGCCTGGTTTCCGTTTCTCTGGCCGTAAGATTTGCGAGGTCGAATTGCGCGGTGTCGATGAGATCGAGCTCCGACCGCGCCGACCGGCCCGTTTCGATCACGTTCTCCAGAGCGGGGCCGTATTTCTTGAGCAGTCCGAACAGTTTGTCACGGCGTTCACGCACTTGCCCGAGTCGCTCGGGGTCGAGATCCACCGAGCCCGCGTAGTCCTCTACGCTCCGCGCCAGCTCCTGCAGCGCATAAAACCCGGCGTCGAACAGTTCCTGCATGCGCGCCGCTGAAGAATCGATTCGCTCGATTGCGGTGAGCGGGCGCTGTGCGGCGCCGAGCTGGGCGAAGACGCTTCCTTCGTCGCCGGAGAGCAAATCGTTGAGGCTACTCGCCAAGGTGCGCAGCTCGTCCGCGTTCTCCAGCACCCGGGCCTCGTCCTCCAGCTTCGCATCCTCCCCGGGTGAAACGCGCGCTTCTTCAATCTCCTTCGCTACGTGCCTCAGGTAATCGGCGCGCTTTTCCGCTTCAGCTCGCCGAGTGGAGAGCGCCGAAATCTCGCGACGCACGCCGGTGAGCTCGTTGTAGGTGTTCCGCACCAGCCCGGCCTGCGCTTCCGCGCCTCCGAACGCGTCGAGTATCTCGCGCTGGGAGTCTGCGTCGAGAAGAGTCTGTGCGTCGTGCTGACCGTGAAGATTCACGAGCCGGCGGCTGATCTCCGCCAAAACAGTCGCAGTCACTGGCGCGCCATTGATCCACGCTCGTCCTCTGCCGTTGGATGCAATCTCGCGCTTGAGAACGAGCGTGTCGTCTTCGACTTCGATACCTCTCTCGTCGGCCAACTTCGCGATTCCCTTTACGTTCGTAACGTCGAATACGCCTTCGACCGTAGCCTTCTCGGCACCCGAGCGAATGAGATCCGCGCTCGCGCGCTCGCCCAGCAAAAGTCCCAGAGCACCCACGATGATCGATTTCCCCGCACCCGTCTCCCCCGAAAGGACGTTGAAGCCCTCGCCGAGCGGAAGCGTCACCGATTCGATGATCGCGAAATTCCGGATTCGCAGCTCTGTCAGCATCACGCCTGATCCAGGTCGGGCAAGCCTCCCCAACCCAGTTTGACTCTCATTCGCTCGAAGAATGTCGCTCCGGGAAAGCGGACGATGCGCACTGGACTGTCCGCCTTTCTGATCTTGAGCTTCTCGCCCTTCACAAAGCTGGTGCCGACCTGTCCGTCGACGGTAACGAGAAGCTCGGTCGGACTTTCGTTTGCTTCCACAGTCACCTCGGCGTCGGCGGGAATCACGAGAGACCTGATGGCGAGTGTGTGTGGCGATATCGGAGTGAGGACGATGGATTCGAGTGTCGGCACCACAACCGGGCCTCCCGCCGAAAGACTGTACGCCGTCGAGCCGGTGGGGGTCGAGATTACGATGCCGTCGGCGGCGTAAGTCCCAATGCTTTCGTCGTCGACGAACACGTTCAGGCGCACGACCCGCGCGAATCCTCCTTTGTGCAGAACGAAATCATTGAGCGCCCTCCACTGCTTGCGGGCCTGGCCGGTTTGATCGATGACTCTCGCGCTGAGAGCCATGCGCGGCTGCGCCACATAATCGCCGCTCGCCAGATTTCGTAGAGCAGCCTCGAAATCCTCGCTCTGACAGCTCGTGAGAAAGCCGAGACGGCCGAGGTTCACTCCCAGAATCGGGATGTCACGACCGTCCAGAAAGCGCGCGCCACGCAACAGCGTTCCGTCGCCTCCGAGCGTTACGAGCCCATCGAGCTGTGACGGCTCCTCCAGACGGGCGCCTTTTCCCGCCACGTCGTGGAGACCTTGCTCCAGGAACGCCTCTATCCCGAGCGTGGGGGCAAGACGAAAAAGCGTCCGGAGAATTTCCGGCAGCTCGTCGTAACCCTGATGGCCGATGACACCAAGGCGCATCAGACAGCGCGGAGGTGAGTGCCCCGCACATTCTCCATTCCAAATGCCGCTCTCGCGCGCTGAGCAATTCCACGTGCGTCGAGTCCCAGCCGCGCCAGCTGCTTCGCGCGCGGAGCTTGATCGATGAAATCGTCAGGCACTCCATGGGCGATCACCTTGATCGACGCATCCATCGCACCGATCACGGCTGCCATGTGGGCGCCGAAGCCGTTGACGACCGTTCCCTCTTCGACAACCAGTATGTTGCGGTGGTCGCGAACGATGTCGGCCAGCAAGCGCGCGTCGTGCGGCTTGAGGTAGCGGCAATTCACCACCGTCACGCTCTCGCCGCTCTCGTTGAGTATGTCCGCAGCCGCCATAGAGGGAATAACCATCGTTCCCACGGCGAGAATTGCGACCGCATGGACGGGATCGCGACCCGCTCTGGCGCTGCGACGCAGAATCTCCCACGACGCATGTGGCACCGCTTCGATCTCGCCGGCAGGCGGGACGACATCCGGTGTTGAATCCCGCGGATAGCGAAGACAGAATGGCCCCTCGGAGTGATCAAGCCCGCTACGGAGCAGCGCGAGCATCTCCAGACCGTTCATTGGCGCGGTGACCACCATTCCGGGCACAGCGAGCATGTAGGCAATGTCGTACAGGCCCATGTGGGTCGGGCCATCTTCTCCCACCACGCCGGCGCGATCCATCGCGAAGATCACCGGCAGGTGCTGAACCGCTACGTCGTGAATGACGTTGTCGTAGGCGCGCTGAAGGAAAGTCGAGTAGATGGCGCAGACTGGGCGAATTCCCTGAGTCGCAAGACCGGCCGCGAACGTCACGGCGTGTCCCTCGGCTATTCCCACATCGAAGAACCGTTCTGGGTACGCCTTCGCGAAAGCGCTCGTACCCGTCCCACTCGGCATTGCTCCGGTTATGGCGACGACTTTTTGATTCTCCGCTGCCAACTCCACCAACCCCTGCCCGAACGCCGCTGTGTACGCGGTATTCGCGACGGAGACTTTTCTCAGCTTTCCCGTCGCCGGATCGTGGCCGGGAGGCAAAGCGTGCCACTTCTCAATGTGCTCTCCCGCGGGGAATCCCTTCCCCTTCTGGGTGATGCAATGGATGAGGCGCGGTCCTTCCAACTCCTTGACGGCGGCGAAGGTGTCCATCAACGCATCGATGTCGTGGCCGTCGATTGGACCGAAATACCTGAAGCCAAGCTCCTCGAAGAGGACCCCCGGAGTGAAGAAGGTCTTGACGCTCTCCTCCCACTTCCGGACCAGGGCACCAACCCCGGAAAGAGGCCCGGGCGCGGAATCGATGACGGCTCCGATCGCCGATCTGACGCGATTGTACAGAGGATTCCGTTGTATCGAGGTCAAATACTTCGACATCGCGCCAACGTTGGGGGCAATCGACATCTCGTTGTCGTTGAGAATGACGATGAAATCGCGCTCGGAGGCGCCGGCGTTGTTCAATCCCTCGTACGCGAGACCACATGTCAGGGCCCCATCTCCGAGGATCGAGACCACCTTGAACTGCTCGCGGTTCAGATCCCGCGCGACCGCCATCCCGTAACCGGCAGAAATTGCCGTTCCGGCGTGACCCGCCCCGAAAGTGTCGTACTCGCTCTCGGTGCGCTTGAGAAAGCCCGACAGTCCGTCTTCCTGGCGAAGCGTTTCGATCCGGCCGGCGCGACCCGTCAACAGCTTGTGCGGATACCCCTGATGACCCACGTCCCAGACGATCTTGTCGCGGGGGGTATCAAATACCGCGTGGAGAGCAACCGTAAGCTCGACAACGCCCAAGCCGGCACCAATGTGTCCACCGGTACGCGAGCAGACCTCGATGAGGCGCGTCCTCATTTCCTCCGAGACGGCGCGCAGCTCGTCTCGCGTCATCGGCTTCAGGTCGGCAGGCGAATTGATACGATCGAGAATTGACATTTCTGGCGGTTTTCAGGACGTACGCGTTACCATGAAATTAGCGACTTGGGACAGCTCCTGCGTGAGCAGCTTTTGCTCCGCTAGCGCGTGCAAACCGTCGTGCATCAGCGCTCGGGCCCTCGCCTGAGCACCCTCCACCCCAAGCAGCGCCGGGTAGGAGCTTTTCCCAAGCGCCACATCCCTCCCGGTGGTCTTTCCGAGCGCCGTCGTTGTCGACGTCACGTCGAGCACGTCGTCCATGATCTGAAATGCGAGTCCGACGGCGCGCCCGTAGCGCTCGACCGCCGTGACCTGCAGCGGAGAGGCGCCTGCAGCGAGCGCGCCCATAACCAGCGACGCGACTATCAGCGCCCCCGTTTTGGCGCGATGGATCTCTTCCCGGTCCCCCAGTGAGAGCGATAGACCCTCACCCGCGAGATCACGCGACTGGCCGCCGATCATTCCTGACACACCGCCAGCCTCGAGGAGCGTTTGAAGGAGTTTCACCCCAACCTCCAGTGGTAGCCGCATGCTGCGGGAGGCGTCCCGAACGACCGCTGCGGCAACAGGAATCATGGCGACGCCAGCAATTATCGCGGTTCTCGAGCCGTACACCTTGTGCACAGTGGGACGCCCGCGCCGCATGTCATCGTCGTCCATGCACGGAAGGTCATCGTGCACCAGCGAGTACGCGTGAACTATCTCCGGCCCGCACGCGAGGAGCGTCGCATCACCGCTTCCCCCAACAGCCCGGTATGCATAGAGCACAAGCAGCGGTCGAATTCGCTTGCCGGGACTTTTCAGTCCGTACCGAATCGCGTCGGCGATGCCCGTCGGAAGACCAGACAGGTAAGTCTCACAAACCTCCTCGAGCCGCCGTTCGACGCTCTCGCGCTCCGTGTCGAAGCGATCCGGCACTTCTCTAGAGATCCATCTCCCGGAGCTCGAACCCGCCGTCGGATTTTTCGAGCAGCATTTGCACCTTCGTCTCCGCTCGACCCAGCTCCGCCGAAGCCGACCGGAGCAGCTCGATTCCTTCCTCGAACAGCTTGAGCGATGCATCGAGACCAACCTGCTGCTCTTCGAGCGCGGCCAGGATTTCGTCGAGACGCCGAAGACTTGCTTCGAAGGTCATGAACCGGAGAGAAAGAAGTGAGCGCTCATTGGTCTTCCAACAATATCACCGGCCGCTTTGCGGAAGCGCAAACGCGACGACCTCGTCACTCCAGCCCCACGCCTTGCCGTCTCCTCCCCCAGCTATAACGACGTATTGGCGGCCGTCCGCACCCAGGTAGGTCATCGGCGTCGCTTTTCCACCCGCCGGGAGCGCCGTCTTCCACAGCTCGCGACCATTACTGATGTCGAAGGCGTGGAAGTATCTGTCGAGCGTGGCGCCAATGAACACGAGACCGCCAGCGGTCGTTATCGGTCCGCCCAGATTGATCGCTCCCGAAATATCAGGCGGGACTTTAATGCCGATTTTATCCAATCCCTCGGACGTGCCCAACGGGACGCTCCACTTTATATCGCGGGTACGAAGGTTGATTGCGACGAGAGAGCCGAATGGTGGCGGAGTACAAGGAGCGCTCGAAGGCCCCAGGAACAACTCGCGCTTCAGCACGTAAGGCGTTCCTCGCATCATTGCGTATTCGGTTCCAATGCGCTCCTGTCCCGTGATCATGTCGCGATTGCCTTCGAACTGAGCGCGAGGTATCAGCGTGATAATCGCTGCTATGCGATTGGTGGGAACCACGACCACCTCATTGGAGGGATCGTACGCGACTCCGCCCCAGTGCGCGCCACCGACGTTAGACGGAACGATCAGTGATCCCCGAACGCTAGGGGGAGTGAAAGTCCCATCGTAGCGGAGCTCGTTGAACCGCGAAACGCAAGCCGCGCGATCCGCTGCTGTGGGTCCCCAGACATCTTCGCGACTGAGCCGCTGTGGACTGAGCGCGGGCAGACCGCTACTCAGGATTTGCGTCGGCCATGACCCTTCGCCGTTCACATCGCTCTGAGGTACGGGCCCTTCCGTTACAGGAAAAACGGGCTGTCCTGTTTCGCGATCGAGCACGAACAGCTGGCCCGTCTTCGTCGCTTGCAGCACTACCGGAGTCGTCCGGCCATTGATCTGCAGGTCGACGAGCGCTGGTGGCGATGCATTGTCGTAATCCCACAAGTCGTGACGCACCGTCTGGAACTGCCAAGCCGTTTTGCCAGTCGAAGCTTTGATCGCGACTATGGAGTTCGCGTATTGATTGCGTCCTTTCCGTTCGCCGCCGAAATAGTCGACGCTTGGTGAGCTGGTGGGCACGAATACAAGGCCGCGCGCGGGATCCGCGGCGAAGATGGGCCATGCGTTCGCCGCGCCGGTGCGATGCGCGTTTGGTCCGATCCACGTGCGCGAAGCTGGATCGGCCGAATCCTGAGGCACAGGGTCCCAGGTCCATCGCAAAGCCCCGGTGCGCGCGTCGAATCCGCGCACTTCCCCGCTCGCGGCGTCGATGCGGTTGTTGTCGGCAACCGCGGAGCCCACGACAACCACTCCGTTTACAACTGTCGGTGGCGACGTCTCCTCGTACTCCGACGGAAATGACGGAGGATTTCGCAGGCCATTACGGAGCTGCACAGTGCCGTGCTCGCCGAAATCCGCGCACGGAGTGCCGTTGGCCGCATCGAGCGCGATGAGACGTGTGTCGATGGTTGCGACGAAAACCCGGAGTGCGCAGGGAGCGCTCGGCGCTGCGGAGCTGTCGAGCCACAGCGCGACACCGCGGTTGGCGAAGTCGCCAAAACTGATCCTTCGGTCGACCTGGGGATCAAAGTGCCAGCGCTCGACACCAGTGGTCGGATCGAGCGCGAACACTCTGCCAAGAGGCGTGCTGAGGTACATAGTCCCGCGAAATACCAGCGGCGTCACTTCCAGGGCGGTAGGCGCACCGGCCTTGAACTGCGGCGCACCTTCCCCAGTATGGAAGCGCCACGCGACTTGGAGCTGCGAGACGTTGCCTGTGTCGATCTGGTGAAGAGGCGAATGACGATCCCCGTAAGGAGTCCGACCGTACGATGGCCATTCGGTATCGGCGGCGATCTGCGGCCCGGGCGCAGAGGTCTGCGGTACGGGCGAAAGGCTGGGTGCGCACCCCGAGCCTGCTAGCACAAAACCCACAACGAAGGAGGCCCGAATCATCAGCGGAAGATAGAGGAGAACTCGACCCGCGGACACACTTGACTTCTGCCCGGATTTGTTATAACCTTCAATCCGGATGAACGGATGGAACGTTTGACCCCGACCGCCCTTTTCGGGCAGATGACAGCCCTCGCGGATCCCACGAGGAGCAGGCTCCTGCTCGCCCTGGAGCGGAACGAGCTGACCGTGAATGAACTGCGATCAATCCTCCAACTCCCACAATCCACCATCAGCAGGCATCTGAAGATGCTCGCCGCGGAAGGCTGGGTTAAGGCGCGGGCTGAAGGTACCAGTCGCCACTACAGAATCGCGACGGATTCGCTCGATGCATCGAGCCGACGCCTGTGGCATCTCGTCCGCGACGAGGTGATGCATTCCACGGCCGCCGAGCAGGATGCTCGACGCACCCAGTCGGTGCTCGCGGAGCGAAGCACGAGATCGCAGCAATTCTTCTCGACGTCGGCCGGGCAGTGGGACAGAATGCGACTCGAGCTGTTCGGTCGGCGGGCCGACGTCGCCTTGTTGGGATTGCTCGACGAGAGCTGGAAAGTCGCGGATTTGGGTTCCGGCACTGGGGCGATCACGCAGGCACTCGCGCCGTTCGTGGCGCAGGTGATCGCGGTGGACGAATCGAGCGCTATGCTGTCCGCGGCGCGAAAGCGGTTGCACGGTCTGGAGAACATCGACATCCGAAACGGCCGGCTGGAATCACTTCCGCTCGCGGATGGGGAAGTCGATGTGGCACTGCTTTTCCTGGTGCTCCACTACGTGACTGATCCGGTGCGCGTAATCGCCGAAGCGGGCCGTGTTCTCAAGCCGGGCGGACGTCTTCTCGTGCTGGACATGATGCCCCACGACAGACAGGACCTCAGACAGACCATGGGACACTTGTGGCAGGGATTCGACAGCGGGACACTGGGCGGTTGGGTGCAGTCGGCCGGATTTGACGGCTTCCGCTACAACCCGTTGCCACCCGACCCCGATGCAAAGGGACCCGTTCTCTTTGCGGCGACAGCAAAACGGAGCGCCGCGGCTGCAAGCCGCAGCACACCTCGAGAAAGCGGACGCGGTGCCGCTCATGAAAACCGCCTGACCCGAATCAACACAGACCTTCGAATGGAGCGCAAAGTGGGCACGATCGCAGAACCTATGAACGCATTTACGGCGGCCGCCGAAGCGGGCCGCGAGCCGTACAAGGTGAAGGACATCTCGCTCGCCGAATACGGGCGCAACGAGATACGCCTCGCCGAGCACGAGATGCCGGGCCTGATGGCGCTCCGTTCCGAGTACAAGGCAAAGCAGCCGCTGGCCGGCGCCAGGATCATGGGCTCGCTGCACATGACCGTGCAGACGGCTGTTCTCATCGAGACTCTGACCGAGCTGGGCGCGGATGTGCGCTGGGTGTCGTGCAACATCTTCTCGACACAGGATCACGCCGCGGCCGCGGTCGTGGTCGGCAAGAAAGGAACGATCGACGATCCGCAGGGCACCCCTGTGTTCGCCTGGAAGGGCGAGACACTCGAGGAGTACTGGTGGTGCACCGATCAGGCACTGGTCTGGCCTGACGGCTCGGGGCCCAATCTTCTCCTGGATGATGGAGGCGATGCGACGCTGCTGGTACACAAAGGCGTCGAGTTCGAAAAGGCTGGGCGCGTGCCTGCGTTCGATCCGAACAAGGATTCAGAGGAATACGGCGTCATCCTCGGCCTTCTCAAGCGGGAGTGCGAGAAGGATCCGAAGCGCTGGACGCGCATGTCGAAAGATTTGCGAGGGGTCTCGGAGGAGACCACGACGGGTGTACACCGTCTCTACCAAATGATGGAAGCAGGGACGCTTCTCTTCCCCGCGATCAACGTCAATGACTCGGTGACGAAGAGCAAGTTCGACAACCTGTATGGCTGCCGTCACTCGCTGACCGACGGAATACTCCGGGCGTCTGATGTGATGCTCGCCGGAAAAGTCGCGGTCATCTGCGGCTATGGCGATGTCGGTAAGGGCTGCGCCCAGGCTCTCAAGGGACAGGGCGCGCGCGTTGTCATCACCGAAATCGATCCGATCTGCGCGCTGCAGGCGGCGATGGAAGGCTACCAGGTGACGACGCTCGAAGACGTTGTGAAAACGGCCGACGTCTTCGTCACTGCCACCGGCAACATGAACATCATCACCGCGCAGCACATGGCGCAGATGAAGGACAAGGCAATCGTCGGCAACATCGGCCACTTCGACAACGAGATCGACATGGCCGGGCTAAAGAAGACCAAGGGCATCAAGCGCGTGCAGATCAAGCCGCAGTACGACGAGTACGTCTTCCCCGACGGACACAGCGTGATGATTCTGGCCGAAGGCCGCCTGCTGAACCTGGGTTGCGCGACGGGACATCCGAGCTTCGTGATGTCGGCCAGCTTCACCAATCAGGTGATGGCGCAGATCGAGCTGCACACCAACTGCGACGCCTATGAGTGCAAGGTCTACACGCTTCCCAAGAAGCTGGACGAGAAGGTCGCGCGGCTGCACCTCGACAAGTTGGGCGTAAAGCTGACGAAGCTGTCGAAAGACCAGGCGGACTACCTCGGCGTTCCGCCAGAAGGTCCGTACAAGTCGGAGCACTACCGGTATTAGACGCTATTTTGCCCGAGCGGTGGAGTCGGTCGAAAAGAACGGCGATTTCACCACCGGGCGGTTCTGGGAATACGAGCGCTTGGTGAGTAGCGCGACGGTGCTGTCGCGGCCGACCCAGTTTTCGACAGCGGTCGAGTCGAGCAGCTTGTAACGACGCGCGAGCTCGGCGCGGTACCATTTCGCGCCGAGCAGCGGAACTGTGACGATCGTCACGTCCCGGCGAGTGCTTTCGACCTGCTGCAAATACCAGAGCGGGTACGTATCGTTGTCGCCCAACGCGAGCATCACGCCGTTGGGCGGTACTTTCGACAGCATCTCTCCCGAATCGATTCGCGCGCGCGCTTCGACTTCGTCCGTTCTGCGATCCACGGCGGTCCAATTGAGAATCAAGGGAGCAAAGGGCAGAATTATCGCGATCATGTTGAGCGGCGGTTTGAGCAGCCGCGAGAGCCGTATCGCGCCGAATCCAGCCCAGAGTCCCCAGCAGATGAACGCGAAGAAAAAGAAGTAATCTCTCTCGCGCGCTTCGTGCGGAGCGTTCGCTGGAAGGAATCCGACCCCGAACGAGGGGCCCGCCTTCAAATTGAGATAGATCACGACGCCGAGCGAAGAGATCAGAAAAAGAACAAACATCGCGCGCCAGCTACGGCGGTCGCTGTTCCGGTGTGCGATGAACCCGACGACTCCGAGAAGTGCGTAGAGCATGGTGATCGGGGTGCGCCACCAGCTTGGCGGCGCCTCCGGAGCAAGACCCTTGGCGAACTGCCAGTCGGCGTACTCGAAAAGGTTTCCCAGCTGCAGATAGAATGGCGCCCGACGTGGCCACGGCGATGGGACGTCGTACTGGCGTCGGAGGATCACATCGACGAGCGCGCTCAGCGTCGAAGGATTGCCTTGATTGACTGCTGGGTCGTGACGGGCGCGAAAGTACAGGAACAACACGCTCGTCATGCCGACCAGTGCGACGAGGATCGAAGCCCGCATCAACTTCGCGAACGAGTGGGTCTCGCGTCGACCGTCTACGTGCCGCCTTCCGACAGGTACGGCGAAATATCCGTCCTGTGTGCTGAAAACGAGCAGAAGGGCACTCGGCAGTACGAGCAGCGCCGTGAGATGGAGCGACCACGCGAGTCCGGCGAGATACGCTGTGAGCAGGCTCCAGCGCATGTCCGACCTCTCACCCGCACGATCGCCGGCCCACAGAATGAGACATCCAAAGACCAGCGCGACCGCATAGACCTCCGTCTCGGTCGCGCTCATCCAAACGGTCGCCATCAGTCCCGCAGCGATTCCTGCCGCCGTTGCGCCGAGCCCGTCGCCAGTCCACTTCGCGAACAGGCTGGCGAGGATCCCGCATCCCAACGCGGTGCACACTGCTGAAAGAAGATTGATGGCGCGCGCAAATCCGAACACATCGGCGAACAGCAGGCTCCAGACATTGCCGAGCAGAACGTAGAACGGAGTGCCGGGCGGATGCGGAATTCCGAGGGCGTGGATGGCGGCAAGAAATTCACCCGAGTCCCACAGAGTGACGCCGGGGGCAAGGGTGAGCATGTACACAAACAACAGAATCGCGGCCGTCGTCCAGCCCGGCGAAGGAAAGCGTCTTATCGGTCGTGCCTCGGTGATGAGTAACCAGTCAAAATTACCTCAGCTGCACCCGAGTTGCCCTAATCGGCCAACAACTCCGATTCCTCGGGAGTGAGCGCCCACGCGGCGTCGAGCGCGAGGCGATTCGGCCGCACCTGGTGTACCCGGAAGATGCGCGCACCGGCAAAGAACGCCACGACGTTCACACCCACTGTTGCCATGTCGCGATCTTCGTTCGAGATCACTCCGGGCGCCAAGGTGGTGCCGCTCGATCCGCCGCCGCTCGCCGACGTGAAGCGGATCAGCTCGGCTATCACACGCTTTCGCGAAGCGCCGACAAAGACGGGATAGCCCGCGGCGACGATGCGCGGCAACTCGACCAGAGCGGCGAGCGAATGTCCCGTGTTCTTCGAGAAGCCGATGCCCGGGTCCAGCGCGATTCGTCCCGGATGTATGCCGGCGCGTTGCGCGATCTGGATTCTCTCCTCGAGCTCGGAAAGAACTTCACCTACGGGATCGCGGCCGTAAGTAGCCATCTCGTAGCTCGCCATTTCGCCGATTGTCCCGCGCGAGTGCATCAGTACGACGTTGCATCCAGCTTCGGCACAGACGCGGGGCATGTCCGGATCGAGCGACATTCCCGACACGTCGTTGACGATGGACGCTCCCTCTGCCAGGGCCGCGCTGGCGACTTCCGATTTGACTGTATCGATGGAGATCGCGACGTCGCTCCAGCGCGATCGAATGGCACGGATCGCAGGGAGCACCCGCTTGAGCTCCTCACGCACGGGGACCGGCTTGGCGCCTGGCCTGGTCGACTCGCCGCCGACATCGATCGCGTCAGCACCCTCGGAGATCATGCGATCCGCCTGAACGATCGCCGCCTCGGTTGAAACGAAGTTACCCCCGTCGCTGAAGCTATCGGGGGTAACGTTGAGAATTCCGAAAATGTTTGGCCGCTGTGACTTTGACGGCCACGAGAAGATCACGCCGGAGCTACCTCGGGACCTCCGAAGAGAGGCGGCTTGGATGTCTTGGGGTGCATCACCGGTGTCGCGAGCGCGGGCGCCGTCGGCGGGGGACTGATCGGGCGCGGCGGAAGGATTTCGCCGCGCGAGAGCGCAGCAACATCGTCACCGGTGAGAGTCTCGCGGTCGAGCAACGCCGCCGCGACGCGGTGAAGAAGATCCATGTTTTCCTGAAGCACCAGCGTCGCGCGCGCGTACGCCTCCTTGATCACGCGCGATACCTCGGAATCGACGAGCTGCGCTGTGCGCTCCGACACTTCGCGCCGGGTCTGTATCTCGCGGCCGAGGAAGAGCTCCTGCTCGTTGTCGCCGACGAGAACCGGCCCGATTTCATCGGACAATCCCCACTGCGATACATAGCGGCGCGCGAGACTTGTTGCCTGCTGAATGTCGCTTGCCGCACCAGTAGTCACGCGATCGCGTCCGAACACGAGCTCTTCGGCGACACGACCTCCGTACGCCTTCACGAGATTCGCCTCGAGCTGTTCGCGAGTAACCGAGACCCGATCGTCTTCCGGCAGCGTCCATGCAACGCCAAGAGTGCGTCCGCGGGGAACGATGGTGACTTTGTGCAACGGATCATTCCCCCTCACCTTGACCGCGCAGATGGCGTGGCCACCTTCGTGATACGCGGTGAGCTTCCGCTCTTCGTCCTTCATGACCATCGACTTGCGCTCGGCGCCCATCATCACCTTGTCCTTCGCGTCCTCGAGGTCGGCCATGTAGACCTTATCGTGGTTCCGCCGGGCAGCGAGTAAAGCCCCTTCGTTCACCAGGTTCGCGAGATCGGCTCCCGCCATTCCGGGAGTTCCGCGCGCGAGCGTCGTGACGTTCACATCATCCGCCATCGGCTTGTTGCGGATGTGAACGCGGAGAATGCCCTCACGTCCGCGAAGGTCCGGCAAATCCACCACGATCTGCCTGTCGAAGCGACCCGGCCGCATCAGCGCCGGGTCGAGAACGTCGGGTCTGTTTGTGGCGGCAATGAGGATGACGCCCTCGTTCGACTCGAAGCCGTCCATCTCTACCAGCAGCTGATTGAGTGTTTGCTCCCGCTCGTCGTGACCGCCGCCAAGGCCGGCGCCGCGATGGCGGCCGACGGCGTCGATCTCGTCGATGAAGATGATGCACGGCGCGTGTGCCTTGCCCTGCTCGAACAGGTCGCGCACTCTGCTGGCGCCCACGCCAACGAACATCTCCACGAAATCGGAGCCCGACATCGAGAAAAATGGACGTCCTGCCTCACCCGCGACCGCGCGAGCGAGCAGTGTCTTGCCTGTGCCCGGAGGGCCGACGAGGAGCGCACCCTTCGGCAGGCGTCCGCCGAGCTTGGTGAACTTCTGCGGGTCCTTCAGGAACTCGATGATCTCCTGGAGCTCGACCTTTGCTTCGTCGGCGCCGGCGACATCATCGAACGTCACCTTGGGTGTGTCCCCAGTGAGGAGCTTCGCCTTCGACTTCCCGAAGCTGAACGCTTTCGCGCCCCCTGCCTGCATCGAACGGAAGAGGAAGAACCAGATTCCGAAGATGAGAAGGTACGGGAAGAGACTGATCAGGATCGTCGTAAACGACGGACGCGCATCCTCGGCCTGGATCTGCACGTTGTGCTGGCGCAGGCGCGTGATTTCGTCGCTCGAGTTCTCGGTCGGCAAGAGCGACCTGAACTTCTGCACCGGCCTGCCTTTGACGGTAACCTTCTGCTTGAAATCCCCGGTCAGCAGCCGGCCAGCCTGAATCGTGACCTTGTCGACGTTGTCCTTCTGGAGCTGATCGTCGTACTGCGAATAGGAGATCTCGGGCGCTGTATCGGATCCTTTCCCCGAGAACTGGATGATCGCGACGGGCACCAATATGACGAAGACCCAGAACGAGAGCTGCTTGGAGACCTTGCTCCAGTTCGTCGGCTTCTTCGGATTCTTGTTAGGCATTTGTATAGGCATTACTGCAAGCTCGCTATGTACGGCAAGTGGCGGAAGTTCTCCGCGTGATCCAACCCGTATCCAACCAAAAACTCATTCGGTGAATCAAAACCAACGAACTTCGCATCGTACTTCAGTCCTTCCGCTATTCGTTTGTGGAGGAGGGCGCAAATTTCCAGCGACCTGGGCCTCCGCTCCTTCAGTATAGCCATCAGACGATTCAACGTGCGGCCGGAATCAATGATGTCCTCGACCAGAAGAATGTCCTTTCCTGCCAGCTCCGTTTCCGGATCGTACACCAGGTTTACCGTGCCAGTTGAGACCATTCCGTCTCCGTAACTGGAAGCCACCAGAAAATCGACCTGAAGCGGTCGCGCAATCTGCCGCACCAGGTCGCTGAGAAAGATGAAGCTTCCTTTGAGCAAACCCAGCACCAGTAGATCCCCGTCCGGATAGGCAGCGGCAATCTCTCTGCCGAGCTCGAAGACTCTGTCCGCGATTGCGGCCTCGTCGAAAGCGATGCGTTTGACGGCTCTTCCCGAGAGGCGCGGGTCGCTTCTGGAGCCCAGCGGTCTGACGGTGCTGCTCACGCTTCGATCTCCGTCGGCTGGGAGCGCCAGCGACGCAGCAGCATGTGATCGCGCCGCATTACGATCTCGACCCCTCCGGAGAGCTGAATTGTTCCGCCAGTAGCTCCCTTAATAGTAAACTCCGCAGCGCGATGGGTTCCGCGACGGTCCATTACGACGCTCGCGCGCGCCGCCAGTGCGGGCCATAGCACACGCAGGCAATCCGCATCGTATCCCTGAAGGCTCGACCGGCTGATGCGCAGCTCTCCTTCCCGCTCCGCCTCCGACTCGACGGTACCGGCCAGATCCTCGAGCGAGCGACGCCACTCGGCGGACTTGCGGGCAAGCGACACCAACTCGTCGGGAAAGCCCGGATTCCGCCTCACGATCGAGGGGAGAATGTCCAACCTGATGCGATTGCGAAGGTGCTTACGGTCGCAATTGGAGGGATCCTGCACGAAAGGAACGCGATGAAGCTCGGCATAGTCAGTCAAGGTTGCGCGACTGATGTCGAGGAAAGGGCGGATGATCTCTGATTCGGCGTAAAGGCCGGCGAGTCCGCGCGGCCCGGCGTCGCGGAGGATGCGCATGAAGACCGTCTCGATCTGGTCATCCAGCGTATGCGCGGTCACGACGCTCGAATCTCTCTTGTCCGCCACCTGTTGCAGGAACGCCCAACGACCGCGTCTCCACTCTTCTTCCCTCGTTCCGACGGTTGAGGCACGGCCGGTGACGCAGAGAAATCCGGAGCGGAATGCCTGGCGGGCGACGAGAGCGGCCGCTCTTCCCGCGGCCTTGCCTGTACCGTGGTCAAAAGTTGCGACGAGGACATTTCGGCGCGCGCGCGCCGGCAATCGGGAGGCCGCGGTGAGAAGAACCATGGAATCGAGGCCACCGGATACGGCGAGTACCGCGTGCGCGCAATCCCCGAGCGCGGAACCCACCACGCTCTCGAGTTGCGACGCTTCAACCCCGGCGACTGTCATGATAGTTTTAATCTACCTATTCACGGGGGAGTTCCGCTTGGAAACGCACGGTCCGCTGGGCACGCTGTGGGTATCGTTCGGCCTGATCGCGTTTTACATCGCGTTGATCTGGTTGAACTCACTCCTGGGGATGTTCCTGACCCCTCTTTTCATCGTGCCGGGTACCTGGCTTCTCGACTGGCTGAAAAGGCGTAAGGGCCAGCGGACTACTATCGAGTCTGGGGAGACTGGCTACCAGGGATAGAGTGCCTGGTAGTAGGCGCGATTGCGGAGGATCGTGCGCACGTAGTCGCGGGTCTCAACAAATGGAATACGCTCCGTGAACACTTCCGGATCGGCGGCTCCCGTTTTCGTGGACCACTTCACCACCCGTGATTCCCCGGCATTGTAGGCGGCGAGTGATTTCACGACTTCCGGATACTTCCGCATCAAGGTGCTCAGGTGCGCCGTGCCAAGCTTGATGTTGGTTGCCGGTTCGTAGAGCATATCGGAAGTCCATGGAGTGATTCCCTTCGCCCCGGCGAGCGACCGGCCGACATCCGGCATCAGCTGCATCAGACCTCTTGCTCCTACCGGTGAGGTGGCAAGCGGATTGAAATTTGATTCCTGCCTTATGAGTGCTGCGACGAGCACGGGGTCGAGCCCGTTCTCCCGCGAGCTGGAGATGAGTGTCTCTCGCTCCAGAACCGGGAAGTAGAGCCGGTAGTTCGCGGGCGTTCCTCCGATGTCGTCGATGGCGCGCTTGCCCAGCGCTATCGAGCGCGAGGCCTGATCGCTGCCGGCGAGCGCGTTTGCCGTGGCGACAAGCCGGGCGGGGTTCGACAGAGCGTCGCGGAATAACTTGTCGTTTTCGAAGCCGGCCTCGACGTCCATTCCCACGTCCTTCAACGCAGCTACGCGCACAGTAACGCTGTCTATCGCTGCTACGCGCGGATACGCGGACGGCGAGCCGTCTCGGGCCACGAGCGTCGTGTCCAGGCGCTTGGCGGACATCACGGCGTAGTAGCTGAGCGGGTCCCGTTTGATCACCGACCGCCATCTCGCGCGGCTCTTAACCTTGTCGCCCAGGGTCGCATACGACCTTCCAGCCCAATATCCAGCCGCGAGCGCTTCACTGCTGTTGGAATCGCGCAAGACCAGCGAGTCCAGCTGCGCCGCCGCGGCTTTTCTGTCGCCCTGAATGTAAGAGATCATTCCTGCTCGGAACCGCGCGTTGGTCGCGTGCCGTCCGCTCGGAAATCGCTTTAACAGAGTGAGAAGCGCCTGCCGCGCATCCTGGTCGCGATTGTCGTCGGTGGCGAGATCCGCGAGAAGGAGCAGTGCTGACGCCGCACTCGTATCCGTTGCATACGCAGTGGTGATTCGCCGCAGCGTCGCGCGGCCCTCCTCCGTGTTTCCGAGAGCGATCTGCGCGCGCGCAACCTGGTACTGCGCTGCGGCAGCAAGCTTGGGCGGTGTGCGAACCCTGTCAAACTGGGCTGCTGCGTCGGCAAAACGTCTCAGCCGATAAAGCACTGAGCCGTAGGAAAAGCTGTCAGTGGCATCGCCCAATCCTGTGTGAAGCGATTTCGCATATCCAGCAGCGGCGCGATCGGGAAGACTTACTTTGCTGGCCGCTCTCGCGATCGTGAGCTCCTCTGCCGGGGTGGTTGCCTTGAACACCTTGTCGAAGAGATCGATGGCCTCGCGCGTGTCGGCTGAATTGTTCGACGTCGAGATAAATGAGAGAAGCTCGTTGTGGGCCGAAGCCTTCGATGCTTCATCCGCCGGCGGCGAGACCCGGAGACGCAACGCGTCGAGGGGCGCACCGAGAGCGTTATATGCGCGGATCGCGCCGGCGAAATCGCGCGTGCGCTCGCGCGCAATTGCATCGGTCCACCTGATGCGGTCGCGTGACACATCGGTGCGAAGTTTCGAGTAGTACCCCGCGCGGGCAGCACTGTCGGCGGTAGCGCCAGCGGCCCGAAGGTAGAGCCAGTCGGAGATCTGGGGCAGCTTCCGCGCGGCTTCTTCATACGCGGCCCGTGCCTGGTCGAGGCTGTCGGCGCGATCCAGTTCCCGAGCGCGAAGCACCAGGGCTCGATCGTCCGGCGAAAGGATGTGACGCGTCGTGTCCCCCGCGAGAACCGCGGTGGAATCTTTTCGAGTCGCTTGTTCGTTCCGGCACGCGCTCGAAGAGAGCATGAGCGCGATTAATGGGAGTAGAAGTTGACCTATCGCCAACGGGTGTGATCTCCATCCAGTAGTTGATCCGCTTCTTTTGGTCCCCAGCTCCCAGCGGGATAGGTCGGTAGCGGGGCATCCGCATGCTCTTCCCAGTATTGCAGCACCGGATCGATGATCTCCCAGGCCATCTCGACTTCGTCGCTGCGCGTGAACAGAGTCGGGTCGCCGATCATGCAATCGAGCAGCAGCGTTTCGTACGCAGGGTGGGCGTCGTTTCCAAATGCCTCCGCGTAGGTGAAGTCCATGTCGACGGGAGTAATCTCCAGGCCCGGGGTCAACTCGTGCATCGCCCCCGGCGTCTTGACCTGAAATCGCAGGGAGATTCCTTCATTTGGCTGAACACGCAGAGTCAGAAGGCTGGGAGCCATTTCTTCGACTGCTTTCTGGCCGAATAGGAGGAAGGGCGGTGCCTTGAACTGCACCGCAATCTCAGAGACGCGACGCTCCATTCTCTTACCCGAGCGCAGATAGAAAGGCACGCCCGTCCAGCGCCAGTTGTCGATCGAGATGCGCATCGCGGCGAATGTGGGCGTGGTCGAGCTGGGGGCCACGTTCGGCTCGGCCCGATATGCCGGAACTGATTTGCCGTCCACTGTCCCGTCGGCGTATTGCGCGCGCACGACAGCAGGCTCGCACTGCTGAATCAACGGCCGAACGGAGTGAAGCACCTTAACCTTCTCATCCCGTACGGCGTCTCCTGTGAAGGAGCTCGGCGGCTCCATTGCCGCCAGAGTGAGGAGCTGCAGCAGGTGGTTCTGAAACATGTCGCGGAGAACGCCCGCTTCCTCGTAGTATTTACCGCGGCCTTCGACTCCCACTGCTTCGGCCGCAGTGATCTGCACGTGGGCGATGTAGTTCCGATTCCAAAGGGGCTCGAAGATCGAGTTCGCGAATCGGAAAACCAGGATGTTCTGCACGCTCTCTTTGCCGAGATAGTGATCTATGCGGTAGATCTGGTGCTCGCCGAACTCGTCCAGAACCAGCCTGTTGAGCGCGCGCGCCGACTCGAGATCCCGGCCAAATGGCTTCTCGATCACGACCCGGACCCATGGGCGCTCTTCATATGAGTGAGTCCGCCAGGCTAGCCCGCTCGTGCACAGATGCGTGAGAGTCGTCTCGAACACGCTTGGCGGGATCGCGAGGTAGAAGAGACGATTGCGGTCCTGGGTTGGTGAGCGTGACTCGATGTCACGTAGCCGCTGCTCGATTGTGGCGTATGCCTCGTCCTTGCTGAAATCCCCGTTCGCGTAGAACGTCCGCTCGCAAAGCCACTGCCATACGTCGTCGTTCACGCGATGGATTTCGTCCGACGTGTCCATCGCCTTGCGCATCAAGGCGCGATATCCCTCGTCGGTGTTCGCATCACGCGCGACGCCGAGAAGAGCGAAGTTGTCGGGGAGGAGCTTTTGCTCGGCGAGATAGTAGATCGCGGATATCAGCTTCCGCTTGGTCAAATCGCCGGCGGCGCCGAAGATCACCATCGTGCACGGATCCGCTTTGTCACGACTGCCGTGGGGCCGGCGTGCGCGCACCAGCGGAACCGCTTGGGGAGTCTTCATGACTTTTTTACCGCGTGACCGCCGAATTCGTTTCGCAGAGCAGCGATCACTTTCGCCGAGAAGGAGTCGGTCTGCCGTGAACGGAGCCGCGCGAGCAGGGAAAGAGTAATGACCGGCGCGGGAACATCGAGATCGATTGCCTCCTGAACGGTCCAGCGTCCTTCGCCGGAATCCTCCACGTATCCGCGGAGCCCGCTCAGCTCGCCATCTTTCTCGAAGGCTAGCTCGGCGAGCTCGTTGAGCCATGAGCGGACGACGCTCCCGTGATTCCAGACCGCCGCGATTTTGTGCAGATCGAGCTTGAAGTCGCGGGATGCGTGAAGAATTTCGTATCCCTCCGCGTAGGCCTGGAGCGCCCCGTACTCGATGCCGTTGTGAATCATCTTCACGTAGTGACCAGAGCCAGGCGGTCCCATGCGCGCGTAGCCGTCCGGTGGTGCCAGCGTCTTGAAGATCGGCTCGCAGAGCGTGAAGGCTTCGGGTGTGGCGCCGATCATCAGGCAATAACCGTTCGCGAGCCCCCAGATGCCTCCGCTCGTGCCCGAATCGATAAAGTGGATCCCCCTGGTTTGCAGATCGGCGGCCCTGCGCATGGAGTCGTGGTAGTTGGAGTTCCCACCGTCGATGATCACGTCTCCCTTCGCCAGGCCCGGCAGCAGCGACGCAATCGTTTCGTCAACTGGTTTGCCTGCGGGCACCATGATCCATACAATGCGCGGGCCCTTGAGCTTGGATGGGATCTCATTCGGACCGCTGGCTCCGGTCGCGCCCAGTGATACGTAACGCTGCACCGCGTCGGCACTGCGAGAGTAGACCACCAGCTCGTGGCCGCCCTTCATCAGTCGCTCCGACATGTTGCCGCCCATTCGGCCGAGGCCGATCATCGCCAAGCGCATTGCTATGCTCCGGGAAGTTCGAGATCGAGAAGGCGCTCCAGGTCGGAGCGTAACTGTGCTGCGGATGTGAAATGAATGACGTTCATGCCCAGCGCTCTCGCGGGCGTGAGATTTTGCTGCCGATCGTCGATGAACAGGGACCTTGCCGGCTCCGCGTGCGCGATACCGAGCGCGCGATGGTAGAATCGGCGAATCGGTTTCCGGACGCCGAGCCAGCATGACGAAAGGAACGCCTCGAAGATCTGAGAAATATCAAACGCCTCAATCCGATAAATGTTGAGCTCTTCCGACTCGTTGTTGAGAGTCATGAGAGTGAACCGGGAGTCGGCCTGCAGCGCGCGCGCAATTCGAATGGTCGCTTCGTCGGGAACACTTTGGGAGCACATGAAGTCCATGATCTCCTTGCGGGAGAAAGGCCTTTCCATGTAAAACACGGCGATGTCGAGGTATTCATCGAGAGTGATTCTGCCCTCCTCCCATTCTCCGATGACTTCCTCGTGCCGCCACTGAAATTCATCGGGATCGAGATCGAATCGCTCGATTGCCCGCTGTCTCTGCTCCTTGTCCCAGCCATTCGAGCCGAGCACTCCGCCAATGTCGAAGAAGATGTGTCGAATGTTCGTCACGAGATCAGCACCGCGCGCGCAGGGGCGCCATCGCACCCTTCGATCCGGAGAGGAAGGCAAATCAGCTCGTACTCTCCTGGCGCGGGAACGGAGAGATCAAGGCCCTCGAGAATCACCACCGAGCGCTCGAGCAGAATGCGGTGCGTCTTGTGGTGTCCGGAGTGGAACTGCTCGATGGAGAGATAATCGATGCCAACGAGCTCGACGCCACTATCCACGAGGAATTGTGCGCCGTCCGGAGCGAGGTAGGTGTAGTCTCGCACAAATTCCTGTTGGAACAGCAACGCAGAGTTTCGCGTACGAAGCAGAACCCGTTTCCGTCCTTTGAGGTCGTGCTTGCGGAGATCCGCGGCGGTCACCGCGCGGAGGTCGTCGGGGAATGTGACGAGAAGCGCGGGCCCCATGAGCCGCTCGAGCGGAATTCTGTCGACGGTCTGACCGTCGTCGAAGAAGTGGTGCGCCGCATCCGCATGGGTGCCTGTATGCGAGCCGAAGCGAATGGTAGAGACGTTTGCTCCGGCGCCTTTGGCCACGGCCTGCTGGAGCGTGATCTCGATCTCCGGGTTCCCCGGATAGACGAGTCCGCCCGACCGGATCGGCACGGAGATGTCGTAGATGCGGCTCACGGCCTGGAGAGAAGCAACTGTCGTGCGCGACTCAGGATGGCAGACTCGTAGACTCGCTGGCGCTCAGGATGAAGCGCGGAATCGCCGCCTCGAACGATGTTCCGTCCTGGCGGAGAAGACCGTAATGGCCCTCCATCCAGCCTTCCCCGGACTTCAGGATGCAGAAGCTCTGATACTCGTGCACCGCGCCGGGGATGATGGTCGGCTGCTCGCCGACTACTCCTTCGCCGATGACTTCGGTGTCCACGCCGTCGCCAACGGAGTCGTGAATGAGCCAGCGGCGTGTGAGCAGCTGGGCGGCCATCGTTCCGACGTTCTCGATCCGAACGAAGTACGCAAAAACGTAATGGCTCTGCGACGGCTCCGAGTGATCGCGCAGATAAACAGGCCGCACGGTCACGCGAATCCGCTCAGACTCTCGGTAGAAGAAGGTGCGCGCGGTCATCTGTGCAAGTTAGTCGCGAAGTCCGAGTGCGCGCCACGTTGACACTACAAAAGACTCGAGGCGCCGGCTCAGCCGGCGCCTCGATCCAACTGCGAGAAGAGCCGGGTACGAGCTACCAGATCACCGGCCGCAGCGATTCGGGCCGCACCATTGGATCTCCCGGCTTGCAACCGAAGGCGGCCGCGAACTGCGGCATGTTCGAGATCGGACCATTCGTCCTCCACTGTCCGGGAGAATGCGGGTCGGTATTTATGCGCAGGCGCGTAGCCTCTGGCGTGGTGTTGGCTCTCCAGATCTGCGCCCACGCCAGGAAAAACCGTTGCTCTGGCGTAAATTCGTCGATGTTAGCCGGGCGTCCCTTTTCAGCGAGAGCCTTCGCGAGCGCCGCGTACGAAATCGAGAGCCCGCCCAGATCGGCCAGATTTTCGCCGAGCGTGAGCTTTCCATTCACGTGGACGCTGTCGAGCACTGTATAGGAGTCGAACTGTGATGCGACGAGTCCTGTCCCGCGCTTGAATTTCTCGAGATCGGCCGCGCTCCACCAGTTCCTCAAATTTCCCTGCGCATCAAACTGCGCGCCCTGGTCGTCGAACCCGTGCGTCATCTCATGTCCTATCACCGCTCCCATGCCGCCATAGTTCACGGCGTCGTCTGCGTTGGGATCGAAGAAGGGCGGCTGGAGAATGCCCGCCGGAAACACGATCTCATTCATCTGCGGGCTGTAGTACGCATTGACCGTGGGAGGCGTCATACCCCATTCGGCGCGATCGACCGGCTGACCGATTCTGGCCAGGCTTCGGCGACGCTCGTACTGCCGAACCGCGGTCACATTATTGAGGAAAGGACCCGGCTGGATGTTGAGCGAGGAATAATCGCGCCACTTGTCCGGGTAGCCGATCTTGTTCGTAAACGCGGCGAGCTTTGTTCCCGCCTGCGTTTTTGTGGTGTCGCTCATCCAGCTCAGGGTCTGGATCTGGTCATGGAATACGGACTCGAGGTTGCGGACCATGTCCAGCGCGCGCTGCTTCGCCGCCGGCGTGAAATACTGGGCGACGTAGGCCTGGCCGAGCGCGTCTCTCAGACCGTTGTCGGTAGAGCGGGCGCACCGCTTCTCACGGGGCAGCATCTCCTTTGTGCCGCTCAGAGTGCTTCCGAAACGGAAGTCCTCGTTCACGAACGCCGAGCTCAGACTGGAAGCAGCACCATTGATCACATTCCAACGCAGGTACGCCTTCCAGTCGTCGACCGAGGCAGAGGTGAGCAGACTGTCGGCGACTTTCATGAAAACCGGATTTTGAACGTCGATCGTGGAGATGTCTGCCCGCCCTTCCCCGGCAAAGAAGCTCGGCCAGTTGAAGCCCGGCGCGAGATGCGCCAGTTCGGCCGATGTCATCTTGTGGTAGTTGGCGTTGGGATCGCGCAGCTCTACGCGCGTTTTGGCTGGCTTCGCGAGGATTGTCTCCACCGCGACAACTCTCTGGGCATCGGCTGCGGCCTGGGTCTGATTCTCCCCAGCGAGCTGGAACATTCGCGCGACGTGGTCCTGGTAATTGGCGCGGATGTCGGCGTACCGCTTATCCGCATTCAAATAGTAGTCGCGATCGGGCAACGAGAGTCCGCCCTGATTGATCCCGGCAATGACCGCGGAGCTGTTCTTTGCGTCCTGCGACGCGCCGAAGCCGAAGAGAGCTCGGACTCCCATCGAATGCAGTCGGGCGATCTCGGCTTCGACTTGAGCCCGGTTGCCGATTGCGGCGATTCGCGACAGCTCGGCAGCGATGGGCTGTCCGCCCGCGCGCTCGGCGCCCGCCGAGTCCATGCACGACGAGTAGTAAACCGAGAGCTTCCCCAGGTCTGCGTTTGCCTGGGCGTTGCCGCTCGCGGCCGCACTCCGGAGGATGGTCAGGAGGTTGGCCTGATTGCCCTCTGTCAATTCATCGAAGCTGCCCCATCGTGAGAATGCCGCAGGAACCGGATGGGTCTTGATCCAGCCACCGTTTGCGAAGTTGTAGAAATCGGTGCAAGCCGAGACGGACCGGTCGAGATTGGCCGGATCGAGAGGCTTGGTTTGAATCGGGACGGCTGAAGTCTGTGCCACTGCCGAAGTCGCGAGCGCAAAGGTGAAGGCCAGTGCGCGGTTGACGAGACGCATGCAGATGCTCCGAAATGAGTTCAGGGTGGAATAAAATGAGTGCGCACCCGAAGTCCAGACCTGACGCTAGCGCGCGTCCGCTCGACGCTTTGCTGGTGGACGCTTGCGTGCGCGCTTTTTCTTCGTGGGTTTCATTATGGAACCCCGGCAACTGTCCGCGCCGCACTTGCAGAGATAAAACTTCTCCAGCTCCGCGTCGTTCTTGCCCGTACGCTCGTATTGGTAATCATAGGCGAGCTCCACACCTGGCTCGATACCGCGCAGAGCGTGGATGAAGATTTTCCTCCCCGTGATCACGGCCTCGCAGTTCGGGTCGCACGAGTGATTGATGAAGCTTGCGTCACCACCACCCGTGTTTGCGGCTCCGTCGATGACTGTGGTCTTGTCGAGGGTGAACAGGTAGGTGTGGTGGCGCTTCATCTTCGTGTCGTCGTAACGCCGGTCGGCCTCATCGTCGTCGATGCGCTCGCCCGTGTACTCGAGAATCCTGGTCCCCTTGCGGATGTAACGGAGGGCGAAGACGCCGCGCCCGTGGATGCGGGAGCCGCGCACGATGTACAGGGGCTCACGCCCATTCCTTGATACAGACATCGATTGTCGTTGAGTGTTATCGCGCGGAAGATGCGACGATGAGGCCAGAGCACTCCCCGAGGCCAATCCGCGCGGCTCCTTCGCGCTGGAGGAAGGCCCGCATGATGATCTCGTCGCCGTCATGCAGGAATTTCCGCTCCTCCTCCGTCGGAAGAACGATCGCCTCGGCCCCGCGGCGCGTGAGCTCCAGCAGGCATCCCTGCGAGCCGGGCTCGGGTCCGGACACTGTGCCGCTCGCGAAGAGGTCACCGGACTGCATGTTGCACCCGTTGCTCGTGTGGTGGGTGAGCATTTGGGCGGGCGTCCAGTACATATCGGCGAGGGAAGCTGCGCTCAACCGCGAAGGCCGCAAATGACCTTCACGCATTAGCATCGACCGGATGTAGACCTCGATCGTGAGATCAATTCCCCCTCCATTCTTGTCCGTTTCCGAGGATAGATACGGGAGCGGTTGTGGATCGCCCGGGGGGCGGAAGAAGGCCGGTGTGCGAAATGGCTCAAGGGCTTCCCACGTCACGACCCAGGGTGAGATGCTGGTGGCAAAATTCTTGGAAAGAAACGGTCCCAGCGGCTGATATTCCCACGATTGGATGTCGCGCGCCGACCAATCGTTGACGATACAGATTCCGAAGATGTGATCCTCGGCTTCGTCGATGGCAATGGGTTCTCCCGGCGCGTTGCCCTTCCCTACGAAGAACCCGACTTCGGCTTCATAGTCAAGCATTTGTGAAGGCCCGAACGTCGGAGTCTTCGAGCCGGTGGGGACAGCCTGGCCCTTGGGACGCCGCACTTCGGTTCCGCTGAGAACGATCGATGACGCGCGTCCGTGATACCCGATTGGAACGTACTTGTAGTTGGGCAGAAGTGGACTGTCGGGACGGAAAAGCTTGCCGACGTTGGTCGCGTGATAGATCGACGCGTAGAAATCCGTATAATCGCCAATGTCAGTCGGCGTACGCATTTCGGCTTCCGACATCGGGACGAGCGCGCCTGGGGGCAGCGGATTGATCGCGCTCTCGTCGCCGGGCGACCCGGAGAGAAGCTCGCTCAGGCGTGCCCGGAACTCCGACAGTGCTTCCTTCGGCGCCTGCATCAGCTCCTTCATCGTCGGTCGATCACAGAATCGCGCCACGTCGCGCGCCTGGCCGGTCCACAAATTCGCGCTCAGCGATTCGCCGATGTCGACGATCTGGTTACCGATCGCGACGCCAACGCGACGCTCGGTCTCCCCTTTCCGCGAGAATACGCCGAACGGAAGATTCTGGATTGGGAAGTCCGCGTCGGCCGAATTGGCCGACTCGACCCACGACGTGAGCGCGGGATCGTGCGTGTGATTCACTGATTCCTTAGTCGTGCAGCGTGGGCGACACCGTCGATCCCCTCGACCGGTTCGCGGAACGAGCACGAACCGAACGAAATGGCGAAATCGGCGCGCGACACCTGAATCTGCTCCGCATCGACGCGCTTATCGCGCCAGACGATCGCGTCGTCGGAAAACGAGAATGCCAATGGATTCTCCTCTTGCAGCACCGCGAGCGCCGTATGCTCGGACTCACCGGCGTACACGAGGGTCGCTGCCAGGAAGACGTTCAGGAACCCATACATTTTTCCCGTCGGGCTGTCCGGTTCATAGGTGAGGCGATAGGTGCCGCGAATCGGGTGATGCAGCCCCGCGGTAGCCTTGAACGGCACTCGTTCCCGTCGGCAGGTCGTGATGAAGTCGATGATCTCGTCCGCCGGCGGAAATGCCTCAGGCGTCACTCCGCCCGTTCGAATCTTTGCTCGAGCGCTTACTTGCGCCAGCGCTTTGACGAGTGGTGAGACATCGCCCCTGGTTGGAATCTCGAAATACGGGGTGAAGGAGCGTGGGAGCTCTGCACGCTGACTTTCTATTTCGGCCGTCGTGCTCGCTTTGAGCTCAACCACGTCGATGACGGCTCGTCCGTCCTTCGACACCGGCGTGTGACGAAGATTGAACTTGCGCATTTCCTCGCCTGCGGCGTGGACATCATCAGCCACGAGCACGCTCAGCTTCCACGGCTCTGAATCCGGGCCGCGCGGGAAAAGGTCCCCGCCTACCTCTTCAAGCTCGTTCAGCCGGCTTAGAGGAACAATGAATCTTCCCAACGCGCGTCTGTCGGAGCTGTCCAGATACTTTGCATAACTCTCGAGTGCGGGCCGCATGTCTTCGCCGGCCGGAGGAAAGAGGCCCGCATAGTCAACGAGTCTGTCAAGCAACGCGTCCATTGCTTTCATGCACTCCGGTACTTTGCTCGTCGTCATGAGAAGAAACCTATCGCCAATCGGACATGCACGAAAAGTCAGCGATCGATGAGCCGCCGTACGAATTTGAGTCCGGACCAGGTAGCGTCGACGGCACAAACCTTCACATCGACTAATCCAACTCCAAGGCCTATTGCGCGAATCACGTTCTCGTTCAGATCTGTCGGCGCACCGGAGCTTTGCTTGGGCCACGCAATCCAGAGCATCCCGTCGGATGCAAGTCTGTCTCGGAGGCCCGGGAAGCGTTTTGCGAGATCGGTTCGTTTGGTCACGAAGAGCATTCCGAAATCCAGTGAACCTCTAGTCACTCGCGTCACGCTTTCAGGCAAGCTTCCGAGTGTCTCCGAGAAATCAGCAGGGGGGTGCACGACTTGCATCCGCGCTCCCGATTTTATTCCGAGCTTGGCGACCAGTGGCGTGCCTGAGTAGCCGGCCGGCTTCTTTACCGACCCCATTTGCGCGCCCATTTCACGTTGTTGATTCACTTCCGGGATTCCCGGGCTACTGCCAGGAAATCAATCTAGAACAGCGATCTGACCAAGTGGGAGCCCCGCGGCGGAGTGAGCAGATCGCTTCGACTCCGCCGGCGGCTACGTCAAACTTTTCGCGTCGATCCTCGTATCAGCCGGAGGATGAACAGCAATACGACCGCGCCGATAAAGGCAACGAAGATCGTGCCGCCCATGCCGCCAAAGGGAGTGGCAATTCCGAGCATGCCGAAGAGCCAGCCACCGATGAATGCGCCTACGATGCCAATGACAATGTCACCGATGATTCCGTATCCGGTGCCACCCATGACGAGCGACGCGAGAACTCCAGCGACGAGACCAACTACGATCCAGGCCAGGATGCCCATGGTGTCCGTCCTCAGAAGATTGTTGAGGCCCTACGGTTGGCGTCGGTCAATTGTTGCACCGCGCCAGCGCTTATGCCTGGCCCGAAGATAAGCGACTACGCGCCGAACACCAGTCGATTTATCGCTTGTACTCGAAAGTATCGAAGCCGACGCCGTTGTATTCCTGATAATCGATTGTGCTTGCGGAGATGGTCCCGATCGCGGACCGCGCGGCGGCCTGCTGCGGAACGGCGGCGACGCTGAGGCTGAAGGTCGTGCCGCTCACCGAGTACCTGCCGATGCTCACGAACGCGCCGGTTGAGGTCGTTGTGCTGCCGGTCGGTGTGAGCGTGTAGTTGTTCGTCTCGACGAAGGTTCCGTCGCTGCTGAGAACCATCGTCCCGTCCGTCCAGGTGACAGTGCCCCCGTTGGGAAGCGACGTGATGCCGTCGGCAGCCGTGAAGGTATCAGTCATGGGAAGAGCACCACCCCTAAACAATGTCATCTGGTACTCACCAGCTGCCGCGCTCAGGGGACTGACGGGATCGTTGTTCGAGCAGGCGGCGACCAGCAACAACGGGGTCGCAGCAGTGAGGCCCAGGATAATTCTGACAGTTCTCGTGAGCATTGCTGCCTCTCAGTCGTGAACGACCTCACCGACGCAAAAGCGACGCCGTTTCCTGCAGCGCTGCCTTCGGCTCCCAGGCTTCGACGAATCAGCCCGCGCGCGCGATCGTGGCCCGCGTCAGCACGATTCATTTGTCGCTCATGACAATCCCTCACCGTTCGCTAGAGGTCGCTCGCCTCTGCCGCGCGTTCCTCTGCCTTCAAATGGCTCGCCCGCAGTTCCAATTCACCTACTTTGGACCACGCAAGAAACGACCACTTCGGGGTCCAACGATAGGAGGTAAAGATGACAGTACGAATATTACGGAGTATTGAGCAGCTCACCGGTATTGCAGCATTGGGCGTCATAGTAGGCTGCGCGAGCGATATGACCGGAAGCGATAGACGTCTGGTTCAATTCTCGTTCACCACACACGTGGCCGCAGCGCCAGGCTCGAGCGGTCCCGCCTCGGACCAGACCGTGGATGCGGCCGGCAATCTTGTCCTTTCGAGGGTGCAGCTTGTTTTCAGGAAGCTGGAGCTCGATTCCGATGGAGCTATGGATTGCGTCGGAGACGTCCAGATCAACGACGAGGCAGACGACGACCACGGCCGCAACGAAGAGGAATGCGAGGCGGTCTCGCGTGACCCGATCTTCGTCGACATGGACATACCGGATGATGGCACGCTCAAGCTCACGCCGATGATTCCGGTCCCATTAGCGAAGGGCACTTTCTCCCAGCTCGAAGCCAAGCTCGGACCGGCAAAGGACAAGTTCACGGACTTCAACGCGACCCATCCCGAGCTCGTCGGAAATAGCGTGCGCGTACAGGGCAAAATCAAGCACAATGGCGAGCTCGTGGACTTCGACTTCCATGCGCGGGTGCGCGCCAAGCTGGAAATGGAGTTAGATCCGCCGCTCATTGTCGACGGTATTACTCCGACGAACGCGACCGTCAGTATCGATGTCTCCAAGTGGTTCCTGGATTCATCAGGCAGCGTAATCGATCCGACCACTGCCACACCGGGCAGCCGTGCCCTGGAGCAGATCGAGAACAACATTCGACGTTCGTTCCACGCATTCGAGGATGACCACGAGCGCGGGGAAGATCATCATGAGGGTCATGACGGCAACGACGACGGCGGAAGCCATTAAACCGGCGTCGGGGGTAGCAGGATCCTCGTCGGCCTGCTACCCCAGCCAACCCGTTCCAGCCAAATTCAAGTGATGCAGTTATTCGCCACGTCCTCATTCGCCCCACCGCCAAGTCTTCGCCTCAGGCGCGACAAAGCGGAGCGAATACTAAATGGCCTGAGAGCCACCGTCGTCTTTCTTCTCACGGCGTCGGCGCTCATGTATGCGCCGCATCTGTCCCGGGCGCTGAATACCGCGAACGTCTTGGTGCTCGGGCCGATGCTCGCCTGGACGGTCGTGCAATATCTGATCTGGTATAGACGCCCGGAGCTCCCCGACTGGCTGTCCGCCGTAAATCCGATCGTCGATGTCACCGCCGTCACGGCAATCATCGGCGGGTACGCGGTCGCGCAGTCAGGAGTCCTGGCGCTCCGGTCCCCGATTTTCCTCATGTACTTCGTCGTCCTCGCAGGCAGGCCGGTCGCGTCGTCGGTAAGAAAGGCTGCTTTCATTTCCGCGCTCTCCTGGTTCGAGTACGCGGCGCTGCTGTTTTGGCTATGGGCGACAAATCGCGTTCCGTTAGTCATCAACCCGATCGACGCCGTCCAGCTCGCCCGGGTCACGCCTCTGGATGAAGCAGCCAAGCTCGTGCTGCTGGGCCTCTTCGGCCTGGTCTCCACCTACGCGACCTATTGGGTAGAGGACGTCGTGCGCGAAGCGAGCAAGGAGTCAGCTGAGCGGCAGCGCGTCGTGACGCGCCTGGTCCAGGCCGAGCTCGATACGCTGAAGCTCCAGCTCAACCCGCATTTCCTCTTCAACGCGCTCAACAGCGCTATGGCCCTGATCGCGACTGATCCCCCCGCAGCCGAGCGGATGGTGTCGGAGCTGAGCGACTTCCTCCGGCTGGTCCTCTCGACGTCGAGCGAGCAAGAGGTGCCGCTCGAGCGCGAGCTGGGACTTCTCGATCGTTACGTCGCGATCCAACGCGTTCGCTTCCAGGACCGTCTCACAGTGAGCTGCAATATCGAGGACGGAGTACGGGCGGCAATGGTGCCGAGCCTGTTGCTCCAGCCGCTCGTCGAGAACGCGATCAGGCATGGGATCGGTCCACGCGCAGGTGCGGGATACGTTCAGGTGACCGCGCGCAGAGTCGGCGACAGGCTCACGATTACCATCCTAGACGATGGCGTCGGCGTCACTGCGCGCAGATCGCGGGAGCGCTCGCGCGGAACGGGACTCGGACTCACCAACACGAGAACGCGACTCATCCATCTCTACGGCGAGGGCCATGAGTTCGAGAGCGGTCCACGCGATGAAGGTGGCTACGCCGTCAGGATAACCATTCCGTTCAGGTTGGGCCGGCTGTTCCCCGCGCGTAACGGGACGCAGGCCGCGGAAACTCTCACCACAGTGGGGCAGTAATGCTGGAGCAGACTTTCCGCGTATTGATAGTGGACGACGAGGCGCTTGCCCGGCAAAGACTCGTGACCCTTCTCGCGCGGGTGCCCGACGTCGAGATAGTGGCTGAGTGTCAGAACGGACTCGAGGCCGTTGCGGCGATCAGGACGTATCAGCCCGACCTCGTTTTTCTGGACGTCCAGATGCCCGAGCTTGATGGATTCGACGTGATCACCGAAGTGGGCACCGACAAAATGCCTCCGGTCATTTTCGTCACCGCGTTCGACGACTACGCCGTCTCGGCGTTCGAATTCGGCGCGTTCGACTATCTGCTCAAGCCGGTCGATCACGTTCGTTTCCACCAGACGCTCGATCGCGCCAAGAAGCGACTCAAGGATTCGCCGGCTCCGAGCGTGTCTTCCCAGCTCAGCGCGCTGCTCAAGTACGTCGGTCAGCTCGACGCGCCGAAGAACAGGATCGGTGTGAAGGTGAACGGCAAGATTCTCTTCCTCGATCCCGACGAGATCTTCTGGATCCAGGCGCGAGACGACCTCGCGCGCATTCACCTGGCCGAGGTCGCGTACGACGTGAGAGAGCCGCTCAGCAAGCTCGAGGCGAGGCTTCCGCACAATCGTTTTCTGCGCGTCCACCGCTCGACCATCGTCAACACCGCGCAGGTCCGCGAGGCGCAGCCCTTCGACCAGGGCGACCAGCTACTGATTCTGCGCAACGGCAAGCGGATTACAACGGGACGAAGCTACAGGAAAGCAGTGCAGGAATTTCTCAAGCGGGCAACTTGAGATTCATTCTCGCCGCGGAGGACTGCGGTGTACCGCTAGTGCTTTCCCGCCCTGAGAGCACGAATCGCGGCGCCGAGCTGATCGATCTCTCGGCCATACTCCGCCCAATTTCCCGCGCGTTGCGCGGCGATCGCGCGGTCGTAGTGCGTTTGCGCTTCCCTGAGGAGCTCCGCAGTCGGGCCTGAGGGAGCCTGTGCCGGCGACGGAGTGAGACCGCCGCCCGTCACCACTGGTTGGCTCGCTCCAAGAGTGCTCAGAGAATCCTGAATACTCGTCCGCGTCTGCTGAGCGGCGCCGGACCCGAACAGCGCGTTCAGGCCTTCCTCCAGCGTCTCGCCCATCACCACTCTGTTCTCGTGCGCAACGACGACGCGCTTCAGCTCGGGGATGGTTCCGCCTTCAGCGCTCAAATAAATCGGCTGCACATAGATCAGAGACTCCTCGATCGGTATCACGAGCAGCTCGCCGCGAATGACCTCTGACCCGCGCTGATCCCACAGCGTCAGCTGGCGCGAGATCTCCGTATCCTGATTGACGCGATTGGCGATCTGCTTGGGTCCGTAAACCAGGCTTTGCTTGGGAAAGCGATAGACCGAGAGCTTGCCGTAGTTTTCGCCATCCATCCGCGCGACCATCCACGCCGCAAGATTGTCCTTCCCGCGCGGAGTGAACGGCGTCATGAAGATGAATTCCGGACTCTTCTCACCCGGAAGCCTCATGATGATGTGCCGCTGAAACGGGTTTTCGTTGGTGCCCTTCGTCAGCCCCCCCGGTATCTGCCACTGGTCTTCACGGTGATAGAACGTCTGTGGCTCGAGCATGTGATACGTGGTGTGCAGCGCCGTCTGAATTCGAAAAAGATCGCCGGGATATCGAACGTGGCGCCTGAGATCCGCGGGCATTTCACTCAGCGGCCTGAAGATCGGCCCAAAGATGTGGGCATAGGTCTGCACCACCGGATCGTTCGGGTCCGCGATGTAGGCGTCGACAGTCCCGTCGTACGCATCGATCACCACCTTGACGCTGTTGCGCATGTAGTTCGTGCCATCGGTGGTGCGCTGTGAGTACGGATACATGTCGCTCGTGGTGTACGCATCCAGAATCCACTTCAGCTGCCCCGCATCGTTGATGGTCACGTACGGATCGTTGTCGAAGTCGAGAAACGGCATCGCGCTGGTGGCGCGATCCATCACGTTTCTGCGGTAGAGAATCCTCGCGTTTCCCCGGATGTCGTTCGAGAGAAGGATTTTCAGCGAGCCGAGCTGGAACGCGTACAGCACTCGGCGAATGAACGATCCGATTGGAACGCCGCCGCGCCCGGTGTAATTCGTGTAGATGTTCGCCTCTCCGGCGGGATAGTCGAACTCCTTCTGCTTCGTGCCGACGAACACGTATTCGTTGGTCAGCTCGCCATAGTAGATCTGCGGGCGCGTCAGCTTGATCGAGATCGTGGAGACCGGCGGCAGATCCTTGATGAAGAGAACGGGCAGGCCCTCGGTCGTCACCTGGTTGACTGGCGCCATCGTAAGGCCCATCCCGTGAGTGAACGTCAGCCGCTCGTTGATGAACGTGCGCGTGGGCAGCGATTCGGAATTCAGCTCGCGCGCGGCGACGTGGACCTGCCTGTATCGGCCATCGATAGTATATCGGTCGTCGTCGACCGAGACGAAATCGTAGTAAGTGCGGATTTCCTGGAGCTGGCTGAACGTCTGCTTCAGGAGAGGTCGTTCCCACAATCTGATGTTGTCGACGGTGGCGGCGTTCGCCTTTATCTCAGCCATCGTGAGCTGCACCTCGCCGGACAGGTCGCGCGACTCCACGTGATCGAGTCCCCACGCTTTACGCGTCGCGTCAATGTGGTTGCGCAGGTAAGGAGATTCGCGCGACAGCTCATTCGGCGAGACCACCAGCTTCTGGTACGCGGCCGGGACCACGCCCCGGGCAAGCACGCTTATGACCGCGTAAAAGACCGTGGCGGATATCGCGGACCAAATCAGTTTTCCACGCATGATTCCGGCGGCGACCCAGGCAGCGGCGATGAGCGCCGCGATCGCGGAGACGTAAAGTCCTGGCAGAGCGACGTGCACGTCCGTGTAGCTGGCGCCCAGAAGCGGACCGGTCGTCGAATAAAGAAGGCTCGCAGTGGCGACTATCCAGAGGCGCAGCCCGATCAGCACGAACAGTATCACCACCAGCACGCCAAGATGCCGCGCCGCGCGGGGCTTGGCCGATGCACGGCCGGGCGGAAGTGTGATGTCATTCCTCATCCAGTACATCACCGCCACCGCTAGTATCGAGAGAAACGTCAGCGTGATCAGAGTGCCGAGGACGTCCGAGATCAGCGGAAGCCTGAACAGGTAAAAAGAGATATCGCGCCCGAATAAAGGATCGCTGGTGCCAATGGGAACACCGTTGAAGCCCTTCAGAACGACTAGCCACGACGCACTGGCGGATACGGCCGTGAGGAACGCCAGCACAAGTGCGGCCGGAAGGAATAGTCGGGTTAGCATGCGCGACACATCGACGCTCACACCGTCGCCGCGATTCACGTAGAGGACCGGGAAGCCGGTGCCAGTCCCGCGTGCAAGCCGCACGTTGCCGTAGATATACCCGAAGGCGAACGCGCCCCCGACGAGAAAGAGACCAATCCGCCAAATCAGTGACGTGGCGAACACCGACTGGAACCCAATCTCCTTGAACCAGAGCCAGTCCGTAGCGAAGCTCGCCAGCCACGGAACCACGATCAGCGCGACGAAAAGCGCAGCTACGATCCCAACCACGATTCTTCTGAGGGATCTCGGGAGAGGCGGCAGCCGGGCAGGCCCTGGCCGCTCGAAAGGTGATGTCATGTGCG
>DASYVU010000146.1:0-7962 GCA_035936715.1 Gemmatimonadaceae bacterium | reverse complement strand
AGCGGATACATCGCGACCACGACGACCATCCACACCGGGTATGCCGAAAAAATCTCGCGTGTGATCGAGCGCCATGATGATCATGATCACGCCGCGGACGACGTCGATCGATTCGAGGCGCGCGCGATTTGAGGTCAAATCCTCAATCGTGAAGTCCATGTAGTCCCAGAGGGCGTCATTCGACGAAATGATTCGCGAAGCGGAGCCGGTTTCCGTCTGGATCAGTAACTAGCATCTCACGCGGTCCGTAGGACGCGTCCTCGGGAGGTTCGGTAGCTACCACGCCACGAGATACGAACTCGCGGTAACAAGCGTCGACATCCGGCACCACAAAGTACGCAGCACCGCCGACCTTGCAGTCGCCGGAGTGCTCGGTGAGGAAGATCGACTGGCCAGCCCGCGTCAGCTGCATGAACACGGGAAGGCCGGGCTCGAAGCGGTGTTCCCAATCGACCTTGAATCCGAGCCCGCCAACGTAAAACGCAATGCTGCTTTGAACGTCGGTTATTCGAAACTGTGGTGTGACAGTCTGGACCATGTTCTCATGCTATTCGGCGTCAGCACTCTTCGGAAGGCGCGGTAGCACAGCCCCTGCCACGAGGGCACCAAGAAACGCCGGAACAGCGGTGACGGCCGGCCATATTACGAGGGCGAGCAGCCACACCGGACGAATCGTTGATGCGCTCGACAAGGAATGAATCATCCCGACGACTGCAAGAGCGAATGCCCCAATCGCGACCGCAACGGCCACGTGCAACGCTGCTAAGCGAGGTGAGTTGAGCAGTCTAAAGTGCTCGTACCAAATATGCGCCGCGTACGCGCAGCCGCTGACTATCCACGCCGCTAGTCGCCATGCGCGAGCGTAGTCACCGGGCAGGGCGAAGACTCTGCCGATGACGAAGTAGGCGGCGCCGACAAGAAGCGCCGCGCGAATCCATGGCATCCGAGAGGTGCTAGTCACTCGGAGTCTTGCGCTGGCTTGCGGCGCCCAACCGCTCAGGATCTGTTGATGCAGGGTCGAATCCGTCGACTCGAACATCCAGCAAGAGAGCATATCGACTATCAGGCGTGAACTCCTCGCGGATCCGAACCGGCGAGCCGGGTTCGGCGAAAGCCAGGTGAGTCTCGACCACGCTCGCGAGGCGATCGAGATCCGTCAAAGAACCACGAATCGCGTTGCCGTCCAGTCCAGCATCTGGCCACGTCATTATTTCCAGAGATCCGTAAGGCCCGAAATGCTTGCGTGCCCCGTCCAACGCGTTTGCCGGATCAGCGATATAACCGCGCAGAAGGTCGGGAAAGTGGAGCAGGCCGGCCCGCGAGCCCGTCAGCGTCCACACTTTATTCTGATCGTCCAGCTCGCAAAAGAAGCCGAGCTCGCGCCACCCTCGCTTGATGTCCTCGTTGGTCATAGCGGCCCGCGGTTGGTCCGTACCCAACCCCTTGCGCCGATACATATAGACAGCACATGCGAGCAATACTGCGACGAGCGTTAGTGGGAGCACGTGTCTTCGTCCATTCGGACCTCAAACTGTAATGTCTTCCCAAACATAGTGACTACCAAGGGAGCCAATGACGGCGCACTCCCGGCGGCTTAGTCAAGGGGTTTCTCCAATGACGCTGCGGCCTTGTCCTGAGAGCGTTGGTGTAACTCATCGATTGAGAACCGATCAGCCTGCGGAGGCATGAGTAACAGGAGAAGGAGCAGGGCCAGACGCGGTATCACATGCTCGTGAAAGGGGTAGAGCGGCTCGCGAAGTAGATGACCAAACGTCACCACGACTAGAACCAACCCGAGACCCCAATAGGCTTCGGTCCGAAGCCAGCCCAGGAGCACAAGGGCGCCCGCACCCAGCTCGACGAACGGAATGACAAGCCCGACCGCCCACAGCGACCACGTTGGGAGGAAGGTGTCTTGATACGGGAGGAAGAAGCGCTGTACGTGACCGACCGGGCCGAGCGAGAACACCTTGTAAACGCCGGCCATGAAAAAAATTAACCCCAACACAGCCCTTGCCAGGCAAAGGGCGGTTGCGATCCAGAGAGCGCGGCGGTCGATGGTTAGCATAGAGTTCGAATGCCTTCCTGATTGGGACGGCGAGAACCACTCGGTACTCGGGGTCATGCCGCAGCCTAATGCCTTGGTTCAGCTGCAAGCACGTTACAACCGTTGCGACAAAGTCGCATCCGAAAAGTGCTTGTCGGCCGCAACGTTCGTTAGGCAGGCCGCGCGTAAAACTCGACGTAACCGCAGTTCACGCATCTAAAAGCCGTAATGGGAATAGTTTGATCTGCCTTCCATCTCATGCCGAGAAAAAAATCTCGCGGCTCTGGCTTGCCCGGTACCCACGCGCTTTGCAGCGTTCGATTACGAGCGGTGTCTGGTACCCATCCGGGCGACATGATTCCTTGGCATTTCGCGCATCGAACACTGACATCAGACATTCATGCTCCCGCTTGCTCTGCCTAACTAGTAATTGTACTGCTTGTTTATCCTGCGGAGAAATGAGAAAGCTGCACTCGCACGCGAGATAAAATGGGGCGGTGACGCAATTGCGGCGGCGAATCCGGGGGCTGGGCACAGCCCATAATCGCTACCGGCGCGCGCCGCCGCGCAATCAAAAAATCGCGGGAGTTGCTGAACTCGGCGCCTTGGCAGGCTCGGTGTTGATGCCCGCCACGTCGACGGGTATCGGCGTCGCCAGCCTCTTGGCGAAAATCAGCTTGTCATCCCCCGGCTTGTAATACTCCGGGATCTTCCCGACAAGCTCGTATCCCGACCTCTCGTAAAACTGAATCGTCCCACCGTACGTCTCCTGCGACGATGTCTCGATCAGGAGCATCTGGCCGCCGCGTCGCAGCGTCTCCTCCTCCGTGAACTTCATCAAACGCTTTCCAACTCCACCGCGATGCTTCGACTTGTCCACCGCGATCCAATACAGATCGTAGGTCGACTCCGTGAGCGGCGTCGGGCCGAAGGAGACGTAACCGAGTACCTCCTTCGACCCTTCACCCTCCGCCTCCAAGACGTAGGTGAGATAGCCGCTGTGCTCGCCGAGATCCAGCCACTCGTCGATCAGCTCCAGCGCCGTCGCGACTTCCTCGGGCGTGAAATTCCCAGCGTTCTCGAGGATGCGGAACACACCGCTGCGATCCGCGGCGACAAGAGGCCTGATGACCTGTTTCATTTGCTGCCAGCGCTTCTATATATGTATTGACCTGCCGAGCACGCCGAGCGCGGCTTCCTTCACAGCTTCGGTGAGCGTCGGATGGGAATGCACGGTGATGGCGATGTCTTCCGACGATCCGCGGAACTCGAACGCCAGCACCGCTTCCTGGATCATCTCCGACACGTTCGCGCCAATCATGTGGCAACCCAGCAATTCATCGGTCTCCGCATCCGCGATGAACTTGATGAAGCCGGCCGTCTCGCCCGACGTGCGCGCGCGCGCATTGGCGGTGAAGGGAAACTTCCCGACCTTGTACTTCCGCCCGCTCTCCTTCACTTCGTGCTCCGCCAGCCCGACCGTCGCGATCTCCGGCCAGGTGTACACCACCGACGGCATCGAGTTGTAGTCCATGTGCACCTTCTGCCCCGCGATCACTTCCGCCGCGATCGTTCCTTCTTCCTCGGCTTTGTGCGCGAGGAGCTTTCCTCCCACCGCGTCTCCGATCGCGTAGACGTTGGGAAGATTGGTGCGCATCTGCGGGTCGACGGCGATCTCTCCCCGCTTGCCCAACTTCAGACCCAGTGCAGCCGCATCGATTCCAGTGAGCGCCGACTTCCGTCCAACCGAGACGAGCACGTAGTCCGCATCGAGCGTCTCAGACTGTCCAGCCGTCTCGACATCTACGAGAACTCGGTTCGCCTCGAGCTTCGCACCCGTGACCCTGGTGCTGACGCGGATATCGAGTCCCTGCCTCCGGAAAACCTTGTCGGCTTCCTTGATGATCTCTTCGTCGTTGCCGGGCAGAATGGTCGGCATCAGCTCGACAACCGTCACCTTGGCCCCTAGCCGCCGCCAGACGGAGCCGAGCTCCAAGCCAATGACGCCGCCGCCGATCACGAGCAGATGCTTCGGCACAGCGGGAATCGTCAAAGCTCCAATGTTCGACAGCACTCGCTTCTCATCGAACTTCAGGAATGGCAGCTCCACTGGAACTGATCCTGTAGCGATGATGACGTTCTTGGCGCGATATGACTCGACCTTTCCGTCGGCGCCCGCGACATCCACTACGTTGCCGGGTTTCAAAGTTCCGCGACCCTTCGCCCAGGTGATCTTGTTCTTCCTGAAGAGGAACTCGATGCCCTTCGTATTCTGTCCAACGACGCCGTCCTTACGTTTCATCATCGTCGGCAGATCCAGCTTCACATCACCGATCGTCACACCGTGCTCGGCAGCGTGCAGTCGCGCGAACTCGTAGTGCTCCGATGATGTGAGCAGCGCCTTGGATGGAATGCAGCCGACGTTGACGCACGTGCCCCCGAGCGTCTTGTCCATCTCGATGCAAACAGTGTTGAGGCCCAGCTGGGCGGCGCGTACTGCTGCTACATATCCACCGGGTCCGCCGCCGATGATCGCTACATCGCAGTCGACCATTTATTCGATAAGCATCGCGGCCGGATCTTCGATGAGCTCCTTCACGCGTACGAGGAATAGCACCGCCTGCTGGCCTTCGACAATGCGATGATCGTATGACAGTGCTATGTACATCATAGGTCGGATTTCTACTCTCCCGCTGATCGCAACGGGCCGGTCCTGCGTCTTGTGCAAGCCGAGTATGCCGACCTGCGGGTAGTTGATGATCGGAGTCGAGACGAGTGAGCCGAATACTCCGCCATTGGTGATCGTAAAAGTGCCGCCGGTGAGATCGTCCATCGTCAGCTTGCCGTCGCGCGCGCGCCTGGCGACTTCGGCGATCTCGCGACTCAGGTCGAGCAGTCCGATGCGCTCGGCGTCCTTGACGTTCGGGACCACGAGCCCCTGCTCGGACGCGACAGCGATCCCCACGTTGACGTAGTGCTTGTAGACGATGGTGTCGCCGTCCACCTGCGCATTGATCGTCGGGAACTGATTGAGCGCCTGACACACCGCGCGGACGAAGAACGGCATGAACGTGAGCTTGACGCCATGCTCCTTCTCGATTTTCTCCTTGTATTTGTCGCGCAGCGCGTTGAGCGCGGACATGTCGACTTCGTTGAACGTCGTCAGGTGCGCCGTGGCGTGCTGGGACTGAAGGAGATTCTCGGCGATCCGCTTCCGGCGCGTAGACATCTTTTCGCGCGTCTCTCGCTCACCCGGTGCCGCCCCATTTCCGCCGCGCGGTGGTGCGCTCGGCGCCGGAGACTGCGTGCGCGCAGTCGAAGCGCGCTCAGTACCTGCCGGCGGCGCCAATACATCGGGTTTCGATACGACGCCGCCACGGCCAGTTCCAGCGACAGCGGCGATGTCGATCCCACGCTCGTCGGCGATCCGTCGCGCTGCCGGTGACGATTTGACTGTCTCGGACTGCGACGCAGCTGCGGGTGCGGGGCGAGAAGGCGCGACCGGTGCAGCCGAGGATGGGGCAGCAGGTTTCGCAGAGGCAGCAGACGCCGCGCCAGCAGCAGCCGGTACCGCGCTCTCGTCAATCTCGCCAAGGACATCGTCGACGTGAACGACATCACCCTCGCTCTTCGCGCGCTTGGTGAGCACGCCCGGCTTCAGCGCCGGGACTTCGACGGTGATCTTGTCGGTGTCCAGCTCGACCACGGTATCGCCGGCGGCGACGGCATCGCCCTCCTTCTTGAGCCACCGCGACACGGTGGCTTCGACGATCGATTCTCCGAGCGGGGGGACCTTTATGGAGAGCATTCAGACTGATCCGGAGCGGATAGAAATCAAAGTCAGTATCTTCGTAAATGAGTGCGCCTCGTACGGGATGCGCACAAAACTTGGATAGTAGGCGTAGCTTGCGACTGAATATAACGCTCCGATAATCGCGTGCGAGGACTGACAATCTCGGCGCACGGCGGACTCGACCAGCTCGAGTACCGGACCGATCTGCCGAAGCCTGAGCCCAGACGCGGCGAGATCCGCATCCGCGTCAAAGCCGCTGCGCTCAACCATCTGGACCTGTTCGTCGTCGCCGGGATGCCCGGCGTGAAGATCACTCCGCCCTGGATCCTCGGCGCCGATGCTACCGGCGTCATCGACGCCATCGGCGACTTGAGCGGGATCTCCGACAACAAGCTGCAGGTCGGGGACAGCGTCATCGTCAATCCCGGCCTGAGCGACCATACCTGCGAGTACTGTCAGGCGGGCGAGCATTCGCTCTGCATCAAATTCGGACTCCTCGGCGAGCACGCGCCCGGGACATTGGCGGAGTACATCGTCGTTCCCGCCCGCAACGCGCGAAGCATTCCGAAGGACAAGCCCGTCGAGCAAGCGGCCGCCTTCACGCTCGCTACGCTCACGGCGTGGCGGATGGTCGTCACCCGCGCCCGCGTGAAAAGAACCGACAACGTTCTCATCTGGGGAATTGGCGGAGGCGTGGCGCTGGCCGCGCTGGAGATCGTCCGCCACATCGGCGCGACTGCCTGGGTCACGTCGCACAGCGACGAGAAGCTGGCGTTGGCGCGTGGGCTTGGCGCCGAGAATGTGATCAACTACACCACTACGGACGTCGGAAAGGAGATCAGAGCGCGGACCGCAAAGCGAGGAGTCGATGTCGTATTCGATACCGTCGGCGAAGCGACGTGGTCGCAGTCGCTCGGCGCGCTCGGCAAAGGCGGCCGACTGGTGACGTGCGGCGCGACGTCGGGACCAATGGTGCAGATGGATGTGCGGCGTCTTTTCTGGAATCAGTGGGACATCATGGGCTCGACGATGGGAAACGACGCCGAATTCGATGCGATCACGAACGAGTACCGGGCGGGACACTTCACGCCGCTGGTGGATTCGGTTTTCGACATCTCGCAGGGACGACAGGCGTTCGAGCGGCTGCAGAGTGGACAGCAGTTCGGAAAGATCGTAGTACGAATCCCGGAATGAAGTCGGGCGACGATTCCACAGAGTCGGAGCTGCCGCCCGGTCAGGCTCAGTACGCCCCGAGCGAGCTGCAACAGATCCGCGAGAAATTCACGTCCGGTAAGATGCCGAAGTGCCCGCGGTGCAAAGTCTCGATGACGCGCCGGGAGATTGGGGGCGGCTCGTTCGGATTGGGCTACGCCCGGCAGCGCGACTGGCTGATTTGCCCGAAATGCAAGCGTAGCGCGATTTTTGACATCCAGCGCGGGACTCGCACTTAGCTTTCAACCAACCCAAATGAATCTTATCCAACGCCTCGTTACAATCGGCGCCTTGTTGTCGTTGCCCCTCTTGCGGGTCCAGGCGCAAATCGTCGAGCGGCCCGTTCCGTTCGACAACAGTGGGCTCGTCACAGTGATGACGCCGTTTCTGGCCGAGAAAGCCGCGCTGCGTCCACCATGGTGGCCGGTGTCCGGTGATTTCACGGAGGCGCGCCTCTTCACGGCCAACGACTCGACTTATATCCTGGCTGTAACGCGAAGAACGGGTGTCGTGGAGCGGTACGCACTTAGTAGTACCGACCGCGACGCGATTCGCGCGGTCGTCTCGAGACTGCCTCGCGGTATCATTGTGGCACGGAATGATGCGCGCAACGCTTTTATCAAGAGTCAAACGATTCTCGGCCTTATTGCGTACGGGCCAACGTTCGCCGGCGCGATCTCTAACAGCGACGCAGGAATTACCGCGGGATATCTCGTCGTCGCAGGCGGAACCTTTTTCGCGGCCTCGGAGATCGCGCGCAGAACGTCCATCTCACGGGCGCAGAGCGACCTCGCTTTCAACATGGGTCACAACGGGGCGCTAGCCGGCTGGGCGACGATGTACCTGATAGGAGCAACTAATCGTGCCCAGTCTGGCGGCGCATTCGTCGGAGGGCTCACCGGAGCGTCTT
>DASYVU010000145.1:0-31585 GCA_035936715.1 Gemmatimonadaceae bacterium | reverse complement strand
CGGAGGGCCTTCGCCGCCTGGGTGCCGGAATAGTCGAACTCCGCCCCCTGCCCAATGATGATCGGGCCGGAGCCTATTACTAGAATTCGGTGGATGTCAGTTCGCTTAGGCATACAGTTCCGGGCGATTCATTGACCAAAGGTAGCCAACAGAGTTTGGGAGAGGTACATAGGCTCGAACTGCAAAAGAACGGGTGCGAGTTGTCAGAAGTGTAGATGTAAGTTGCCAGTTCACGACGCCCAGACTTATCTCGGCGGCGTTCTGAGCCACTGCTTGTGCCGTAAGGCCAGTAGTAAAGTCTGGGCGTAGTGAACTATCAACTGGCCACTCTGCCACTGACCACTCGCACCCGTTCTGTTGCCTTCGATACTCGGCCAAACCGAGATGCCAGACCTCGCACCCGTTCTGTTGCAGTTCACAGTTAAGAAAAAGGGAGCCCGCAGGGCTCCCTTTTTCGTTTGATCCAACCCGCAGCCTAAGCAGCGGAAACCCCTCTCGGCGCGCGCTGAATTTTGCCGGCGTGGAGGCAGCGGGTGCACACCTTGATCTTGGTGATCTTGCCGTCGATCACAATCCGAGCGACCTGAAGATTCGGCTTCCAGGTGCGCCGCGTCTTGTTGTTCGCGTGCGAGACGTTGTTCCCGTAAGCGACGCCTTTGTCGCACACGTAGCAGCGGTTTCTCTTGATCTGTGCCATAGTCGTTAGCCTTCGCTCGGCATGAGCTCGATGCGCGCCATCTCGGCGCCATCGCCCTTTCGGTGACCCGTCTTGAGAATGCGGGTGTAACCGCCCTTCCGCGTTGCGAAGCGAGGCCCGATCTCCTGGAAAAGCTTGTCGGCAGTAGGCCGATGCGGAACTTTAGTACCGGCTAGGCGACGGTTATGAAGGGTCCCCGTCTTGGCTTTCGTAATCAATTTCTCGATGAATGGGCGTAGCTCCTTGGCTTTCGCCTCGGTGGTCTCGATGGCGCCACGCTCTATCAGCGCTTTGGCCAGGTTTTTCATCAGAGCCAGTTTCTGCTCGCTGGTGCGGCGAAGCTGTCTGCCAACTTTGCGGTGACGCATCCTTACGCTTCCTCTTCGTCGTCGGCGCCGACAGTGGCGACGTTACGGTTGGCCGGCGTGCCCTGATCCGTGATGCGGACGCCGTCGGGAGTCTCCTCGTACTTCATCCCGAAGTTGAGATTCTCTCTCTCGAGCAGGTCGGCGATCTCGTTCAGCGACTTCTTGCCGAAGTTCTTGACCTGGAGGATCTGGCTCTCGCTCTGGCGGACCAGATCGCCCAGGGTGCGAATGTTGGAATTCTTGAGCGAGTTCACGGAGCGAACCGAGAGCTCGAAGTCTTCGATCGGAGTGCGCAGCACGTCCGCGAGACGGTGCGCGTCTCCGCCCGGCATGTCCGAGCCCGGTGTAAGCGGAGCTGATGCGTGTGAGCCGAAGCCGGCGAAGTACTGGAAGTGCGTCTGCGCCAGTGCGGCGGCGTAGCTCACGGCCTCTTCAGGCGTGACCGTGCCATTCGTCTCGACCGTGAGCGTCAGGCGATCGTAGTCCGTGCGCTGCCCGACGCGCGTCTCCGCGACGGCGAAGTTGGCGCGGCGAACAGGATTGTAGATCGAATCGATGCGGACGACATCGACCGGCAGCGTCTTGTCGACGACATGCTGGTCGGCTTCGACGTAGCCGCGTCCACGGCCGACGTACAGCTCGACGTTGAGATCGCGGTCGCCCTGCATCGTGAACAGGTGCTGCGTGCGATCCACGATCGTGACCCCGCCCTGGCCCTCGATGTCAGCCGCCGTCACCGGACCGGCAGCGTTCTTCGAGATGCGGAGGACTGTGTTCTCGACGCCTTCGTCGAGCGACAGCGTGAGCGTCTTGAGATTCCCGATTATCTGGTGGACATCTTCGACCACGCCCGGGATGGTCTGGTGCTCGTGCAGGACGCCGTCGATGCGGAATCCCCACACCGCCGACCCACGGAGCGACGAGAGCAGGAGACGCCGCATGGCGTTCCCGAGAGTGTGTCCGAAGCCGCGCTCGAGCGGCTGAAGGCGGAATTCTGCGACATTGGGATTGTCTTCGCGCTTCGTCGCCTCGACAAGCTGCGGACGGACAAGTCCCCTGAGATCAATTGCGGTTGCCATTTTTTTCGATTCCTTAGACGTGCCACCCCGCCCCTAACGCGCGGTGAGCCCGTAACGAGAGTTAGGGTCTCGTCCTACTGTATGAAGCTACGCTACTTGGAGTAAAGCTCGACTACCAGCTGTTCCTGCGCGGCGATCGGAATATTCGGTCTCGTCGGTCTCTCCAGCATCTTGCCGCTGAAGGTGTCGCGATCCACCGCGATCCACGACAACGGCGCGCCTCGCGAAGACTGGTCCATCGCCGCCATCACGCTCGCCTGCTCGCGCGACTTGATGCGGACGCGGATCTCATGGCCCGGCTGCACGAGGTAGCTCGGGATGTCGACCGACTTCTGATTCACCTCGACGTGACGGTGGCGAACGAGCTGGCGCGCGGCCTTGCGGCTGCCGGCGAAGCCCATGCGATACACGACGTTGTCGAGACGCGACTCCAGCGCCGCGAGGAGATTGTGTCCCGTGATTCCCGGGAGCGGTGCAACGCGCTCGAAGGTATTCCGGAACTGTCTCTCGCTCACGCCGTAGATGCGCTTGATCTTCTGCTTCTCACGGAGCTGCTTCGAGTACTCCGACACCTTGCGGCGGCGGGCAGTGGAGGCACCGTGCTGTCCCGGCGGCGTCGGACGACGCTCGACCGGACACTTCTCGGTGAAGCACTTGGTCGCCTTGAGGAAGAGCTTGGTTCCCTCGCGGCGGCACTGTCTGCAGCTCGATCCTGTATAACGCATCGGTTAGACTCTCCGACGCTTGGGAGGACGGCAGCCGTTGTGCGGAATCGGCGTCACGTCCTTGATCGACTTGACCTGGAGACCCGCGGCGACGAGCGCCTGGATCGCAGACTCGCGTCCCGATCCCGGTCCCTGAACTCTCACGTGCACTCGGCGAACGCCGAGCGTGACCGCCTCGCGTCCGGCCTGCTCACCGGCGACGGTGGCGGCGAACGGCGTCGACTTCTTCGAGCCCTTGAAGCCGGCCTTGCCAGACGAGCCCCACGAGATCGTGTTCCCATGAGTGTCGGTGATCGTGATCGTCGTGTTGTTGAACGTCGCGCTGACGTGGGCGATTCCTTCCGCCTCGATTATGCGCTTTGTCTTCTTTCCAATAGCCATAGTTTTACTTCGTTACCTTCTTTTTGCCAGCGATTGCGCGGCGTGGGCCCTTCTTGGTGCGGGCGTTGGTGTGCGTACGCTGGCCACGAACGGGGAGGCCGCGGCGGTGACGAATGCCCCGATAGCTTCCGATGTCCATGAGCCGCTTGATGTTCATCGCGACTTCGGTGCGCAGCGCGCCCTCGACGCGAAAATCCTTTTCGATCGCCTGGCGAAGCTTGTTGGTATCGGCATCGCTCAGATCGCGAATACGCTGCTCGGAATTGACGCCGGTCGACTGGAGAATCCGTCGCGCCAGCGCGCGGCCGATTCCGAAGATGTACGTCAGGCCGATCTCGACCTTCTTCTCACGCGGGAGATCTACGCCAGCAATACGCGCCATTAATTAACCCTGCCGCTGCTTATGCTTTGGATTACGCTTGCAGATGATGCGAGTCACGCCCTGCCGTTTGATGACTTTGCAGTGCTCACAGATAGGCTTCACGCTGCTGCGAACTTTCACGTCCTACTCCCTACACGATGTTGGAAAGAGGGCCGGAGCCCTCTCAATTTTTCCGAGGTTAGCCTTTCAAAATACATTGGCTTGGAGGGTAAAGCAAGTCGCTTAGGCCTCTCAAACTATGAAGGCGCTGGGGGTTAGCTCGGCGTCAATATCGCAATGCTATCTGGGGTCTCAGAGGAAGCGCGACGGCAGACCGCCGCGCCTGACGCCTAGGCTAAATAGATCTCATCACTGCCTTAAGCTCTAACGCGGGGTCCTTGGCCTCAGTCACCAGCCTACCGAGAACGATGTAGCTCGCCCCCGCTTTTGCGGCCTCGGCGGCGGTGACAGTTCGCTTCTGGTCGTCCATCTTGCCCCCGGCCGCCCGGATTCCCGGGATCAGCAGCTTGAGCTTGTCCCCGTACTTGGCGCCGATTTTCGTCGCCTCCAGTCCGCTGCAAACCACACCGTGAGCGCCCACCGCCGCGCAGTCGCCGGCCAGACGAAGGACCTCGCCATACACTTCGAGGGTCTTCCGGCCCCACGCGCTCCGAAGCTGGGCGGCGTCGAGCGACGTGAGGATCGTGACCCCGAGCACGCCACACTTGTTCCCGGCTCCCTCGACTGCCGCCTCGATCATCTCTCTGCCGCCCGAGGTGTGAACCGTCAGCAGCTTAGCGCCAATCGCGGCGGCGCTCCGAGCCGCGCCGCGCACAGTGTTCGGGATGTCGTGCAGCTTTAGGTCGAGAAAAACGTCGTTCCCCAGCGCCCGCAGCGTTTGGACGATCTGGGGTCCCACCGCGGTGAAGAGCTCTCCGCCAACCTTGTAAAATCGGCAGGTCTCTCCCAGCCGCTCAACCATTGAAAGCGCGAGGTCCGCGCGCGGGAAATCGAGCGCGACAATCGGAATCGGACGCGAGCTTTTCGACTCCGATGTTCTCGTTGCAGTCTTTGCTCGAGTTCCAGCGGGTCGCGAGTGTGTCGTCACCTCAGCTCTCCCAGCGCAGAGATCCGCGCAGCTCCGTCAATGAGCGTGTTCCGTTCTTCCGGCACCATGCCTCCAGGTCGTCGACAAGCTTCGCCGCGAGCTTTGGCTTTTGCATTGCCGCAGTGCCGACGGCTACGAGTGACGCGCCGGCCATCACATACTGGACGATATCGGTCGCTTTGGAAATCCCTCCGACGCCCATCACCGGCAGCTGAACCGCCTTCGCGACTTTGTACGTGGCCAGCACTCCGACCGGGAGCAAGCCCGCACCGCTCACACCGCCAGTGCCGAAGCCGAGCGCTGGCTTGCGGGATTCAACGTCGATGACGAGCCCGGGCAGGGTGTTCACCACCGATATCCCATCCGCTCCCGCATCGGCCGCGATCTGTGCGCTTTTGGCGACGTCCGCCAACGTCGGCGAAAGCTTGACGAATATCGGCCGCCTGGTTGCCGCGCGTGAGCGCGTGATTACGTCTCTGAGTGATTGCGGGTCGGCGCCGAATTCCATGCCGCCCGCCCTGACGTTGGGGCAGCTCACGTTCAACTCGTATCCGGCCACACCCGCCGCGTCATCGAGTGTCGAGACGACCGTCGCAAAATCTTCAGCCCGATTGCCGACGACGTTTACCAGCACCTTGGCCCGCCGGAGATTTTCCGCCAGCCACGGCAGGTGCGTCGACTTCACTTCCTCGACGCCGGGGTTCGCCAAACCGACGGCGTTGATCATGCCTCCGTCGAATTCCGCTACGCGAGGAGCAGGCGCGCCGTGCCTCGGCTCGACGCTTACGGCTTTGGTGACGAGTCCGCCCAACGCGTCGAGATCGATGACGCGCGCGATCTCACGCCCATAAGCGGCGGTCCCGGCGGCCAGCAATACTGGATTTTGAAAATCGATTCCCGCGACGGTGACTGCCAGCGCGGTGGGCGTCACCGCTACCGGGTGCCTCCGACTCGGGACTGGTAGTGCGCGAGGTAGTCGAGCACCGACTGCGCGATGTTTCTCGCCAATGCGCGCTGATTGTCCTGGTCGCTCAGGTACGTTGCCTCCGACTGATTGCTTCCGAAGCCGATCTCCACCAGAACCGCGGGCATGTAGGATCCGCGCAGCACGGCAAAGTTGGCTTGCTGCACCCCGCGATTCGGTCCCGGATGCACATCTATCAGGCCGTTCTGGATCGTCAGCGCGAGATCACTCGATTCTCTCAAGTGCTCGTTCTGCGCCATGTCGGTAATGATGAAATTGAGCGGGTCTCCCTTTTGGGCATTGGCGCCGGTCTCGAATTTCACCGATTCGTTTTCCATGTCCTGGACGCGGCGCTCGTCTTCGGTCTTCGCTTCGGCGAGGAAATATGTCTCGAATCCGTGTTCGCGGGCGGCGGCCGCCGTGTTGTAGCCCGGGGCGTTCACGTGGATGGAGATGAATACGTCGCCGTGATTGCTGTTGGCGATTTTTCCCCGATCGGCCAGTGCGATCAGTGTGTCGGTCGTTCGCGTCATGAGAACATCCGCGCCGCGCGCGCGAAGCACCGTCGCGAGCTTCTTCGCTACCGCGAGGGTGACATCCTTCTCGACGAACCACGCCGGAGTTCCTATCGGGCCCGTCATTCCTCGATCCGGCCCACCGTGTCCCGCATCGATCACGACGACTTTCCGAGCGGTCGGCCTGGTGTAGACCGGCCGCTGAGTGGCCGGCTTGTTCGCCAGAGGAGGCGCGGCCGTCGCCGTGCTGACAGGAGCGGAGATCGCGGATGGGATCGGCCCCGCAGGACGGCTTGCCACGACGGTGACCGTTCGTAGCTCGCTCAGCGCCGCGTCGTAGATATACCCGCCGGCGTACCTCGGAATCACTTCGGTCACGAACTGAAAGGGCAGATACAACTGCCCGCCACGCACCTGCGGAGCACGCGTGAGCGGAATGGTCAGCGTATCGCGCTTGGCAAAGGGAATTCCGTCGATGAGATCGATCCGTACCCGCGGCAGCGCCAGCGTGTAATGAAGATTCGTCGACGTGATCAACATCCCGCGCATCGCTCTCATCAGCGCGTCCGCGCGCACGCTCGGCTGACCGCCGTCGATGGTCACCGGGACCGAGGATATGGCCCCTCCATCGCGCACGACGATGAACGTCGGGATCGGCGCGGTCAAAGTCGCCGCGGCGGTCTGGAGAAAGAGCAGCAGCGCGATCATCGGGTTCGTACCGCGCGCTGCATGTCGCGCTCGTCGTCGCGGCGCTTTTCGTCGGCGCGCTTGTCGTAGAGCTTTTTGCCCTTGCCCAGCGCGAGCGCGATCTTGGCCTTGCCCCGCTTGAAGTAGATCTCCAGCGGGATGAGGGTCAGGCCCTGACGCTCAACCGCGCCGATCATTTTGCGAATCTCCTTTCGGTGCAGCAGGAGCTTTCGCGTGCGGGTGGGCTCGTGATTGAAGTAGCTCGCCTGTTCATAGGGCGATATGTGCAGGTTGAGCAGAAAAACCTCTCCGTCCTTAACGATCGCGTAGGAATCAGCGATGTTGGCCTTTCCGTTCCGTAGCGATTTGACCTCGCTCCCGGTCAGAACGACACCCGCTTCCCATGTGTCGATGATGTGGTAGTCGTGCCTGGCGCGTTTGTTCCGCGCTACCGACTCCTTCGCATCTTTCTCGACTGTCTCTGCCATTTGACTACGTGCTCAAGTTAGACGCAACAACGACGCTGAGCAAAGTCATTCGCGTTGACTTCACTCCCCTCGGTTTCTACATTCGGACTCATCTAGCCGAAGTGGTGGAACTGGTAGACGCGCTGGCTTCAGGAGCCAGTGGGCGCAAGCTCGTGGGGGTTCGAGTCCCCCCTTCGGCACATAAAAAAGAACGGCGCGTCTGCTGAGCCAGGCGCGCCGTTTGTGCATCGGGCGGCGTGATCTAAACCGTCTCGAGAATGGGCAAGCCAGCTTTCTCCGAGCCGCCTACCCGTGCGCTGCCAAGACCAACCCGCTCGCGCACGGTGGGCTCGTCGTGCAGAAGGTCCGCCAGACTCACGCCCTGCAGCACTTCGTCGATCCTGCCTTGCAACATCACCCACACCGGTCTGATGCTACAGTTGTGTGAGGCAGAGCACCGCTCCTCCTCCACCGGGTGACTGATGCAATGGAGATCGAAGGTTTCCAGCTCGGATGCTTGTATGACGTCGCGGATCGAGATCTCGCTCGCCGGCCGGGCGAGGACATAACCCCCCCGGGCGCCCCGAGTGCTCGTGATCACGCCGGCGCGACGCAGCCTGAGCAGAATCTGCTCCACGTAGTCAGCCGGAAGCCGCTCCTGCCTCGCGATCTCGCGACCGTTCACGGGTCCGAGCTCGGTCCGTTTGGCGAGATTGAGCGCGCAAATGACGCCGTACTCCGCCCAGGTCGTTATCCGCATACATGCAGGATAGGGATTCGGGACGGATCAGACAAGGGGAAAGGGCTTGGCAGCGGGTGGAGGCCAGGACCTAACTGCAACTGAACGGGTGCGAGACGCCAGTAGCGTAGATGCCAGTTGTCGGTTCACGACGTCGGGACGTCACTCAATGGAATTACGGCACAGGCCTTTGCCTGTACCCGGAAATGGCGCCGCGTTAAGTCAGGGCGTTGTGAACTCTTAACTGGCCACTCTGCGACTGACCACTCGCACCCGTTCAGTTGCAGTTGTCAGAACCCGTTCAGTTGCAGTTATCCGCCAGCTACCCCACCATGCTTTCCACCCGGAACCCCGATCTCTGTCATTTTGCGTAGATCGAGAACTTCGTCGATCTCTTTCGCGGGCAGCACTTTCTCCCGCTTCACCAGATCGCGAATAAGAACGTTTTCCTTGACCGATTGCTTGCTGAGCTCCGCGGCGCGGGCGTAACCGATCTGGGGAGCGAGCGCGGTCGCCAGCGCTGCTGACCGCTCCAGCCAATACTCGCACTGCTCCTCGTTAGCCTCGATCCCCTTCAGCGTCTTCTCGGTAAAGACGCGCGCGCTGTTCGTGAGAATCATCATGGAGAAGAGGACATTGTGCGCGATGACCGGCATCATCACGTTCAACTCCAGTTGGCCGTGCTCCGCGGCGACGCTCACGCACGCATCGTTTCCGAATACCTGGAAGCAGACCTGGTTGACCATCTCCGGAATCGATGGATTGACCTTGCCGGGCATGATCGACGAGCCGGGTTGCACCGCGGGCAGCCGGATCTCGTCCAGACCCGTGCGGGGCCCGCTCGCGAGCAGGCGCAGATCACTTGCGATCTTGCTCAGGTCCACCGCCAGCACCTTGAGCTGCGCGCTGAACCCGGCGACGTCACCCATGCTCTGCATCAGCTGAATGCGATCCTCTCCCTCGCGCAATTTCAGCTTGGTGGCCTTGCTCAGATTCTTGAGCATGAGCTTGGGATAACTCGGCTCGACGTTCACTCCCGTTCCCACCGCACTGCCGCCAATCCCGAGATCGCGCAGATAATCCGCTGCTTCGATCACGCGCTTGAGGCCTCGACGCATCGAGCCCGCGTACGCATCAAGCTCCTGTCCGAGTCGAATCGGCATCGCATCCTGAAGGTGCGTGCGCCCGGACTTGAGCACGTCGTCGAACTCCTTGCCTTTCTTGTCAAACGCTTTCGCCAAATCGTTGAACACCTCTTCGAGCCCGCCCAGCTCCATCAGGCAGCCGATACGAATTGCCGTCGGGATCACGTCGTTCGTCGATTGAGCCATGTTGACGTGATCATTCGGATGCACCGGCGTATAGGTGCCCCGCTTTCCGCCGAGTAGGTCGTTGGCGCGGTTGGCGAGCACCTCGTTGCAGTTCATGTTGTGCGAGGTGCCCGCGCCGGCCTGATAGACGTCCACGACGAATTGCTCGCGGTGCTTTCCTGCCAGCACTTCGTCTGCGGCCTTGACGATCGCGTCGGCGAGACGCGGCTCGAGCCTGCCCGTCTCCTTGTGAGTGAGCGCCGCCGCGCGCTTGATGTGTACGGTCGCGTCGATGAAGGCGGGCAGCGGACGGAGTCCACTGATCGGAAAGTTCTGCACCGCGCGCAGGGTCTGAACGCCGTACAAAGCGTCCGCAGGTACTTCGAGAGCTCCGAGCGGATCCTTTTCGGTTCGTGTCTTTTCGCTCATGGTTGTTTCGTGTTAACGCCCGACGATGCGGGCAGTGCCGTTGAGGAACGGATTCGACAGCCGCTCCTCCGCGATCGTTGTCTCAACCCCGTGGCCCGGATAAACCACGGTCTCGGGAGCGAGAGCTGAGATCTTCTCCAGCGAGGCCGCGAGCTGCGGCGGGTTCGAGAAAGGAAGATCGGTCCTTCCAATAGAGCCGGCAAAGAGGCAGTCTCCCACGAGCGCGATACCTCCGCCGTGAATGACAACGTGACCTGGCGAATGTCCAGGCGCGTGCATGACTTCCATTTCGATCTCACCCAGCTTTAGCACCTGGCCGTCGGCGAACTCCCGGTCGGGAGGCGGCGGCTCCTCAAAGGGAATTCCGTACACTTCAGCCTGCCGCGAGGCCGCTTCGTACAGCCGCCGATCGAGAGGGTGCAGATAGATCGGAACGTCCCACCGTCGCTTGATCGAGGCGATGCCACCAACGTGATCGACGTGGGCGTGCGTTATCCAGATCGCTTCCAGCTTGGCCGCTGAATTGTCGATCGCGTCCACGAGCTTGTCGCCTTCGCCGCCGGGGTCGATCATCACCGCGCGATAAGTGCGATCGTCGACTACCAGGTATGAGTTCTCCTGAAACGCGCCGACGGTCAGAGTCTGGACGTTCACCTTTTCAGTGCTGCTTGACCTGGGGTTGCACCTGCGTCCAGACGACTAGCGTGAAGGCGCATCAGGTGTAGCCTCCGGCGCTCACGTGCGAGCTCGCCAGAGCCTCGCGCTCCGCGGTCGTCGTGCCCTCCCGCTGCATCTCCTTGAACCGGGTGATGTATTTGTCAGCCGCGATCGCAGCAGTGGTGGCATCCCCTGAAGCCGTCGTCACCTGGCGCGTCAGCTGGGCCCGCAGATCGCCCGCGACGAACAACCCCGGTATCGAGGTCATCATCGCGTTGTCCGTCAGCACGTATCCCATGATGTCGTGATCGAAGTGGCCGGCAATCACGCCCGTGTTGGGACGGAATCCAATGAAGACGAACAGTCCGGTCGCGTCGAGAAGCTTCCGCTCCTGCGTCACCAGGTTATGGATCCTCAATCCGGTCATTCCGCTCTGCGGATCGCCTTCGACTTTCTCCGCTACGGTGTCCCAGATCACTTCGATCTTCGGATTGTCGAAGACGTGCTGCTGCAGAATCTTGGACGCGCGGAATTCGTGGCGTCTGTGAATGAGGTACACCTTGCTCGCGTACCGGGTGAGGAAATCGCCCTCCTCAACCGCTGCATCTCCGCCCCCGACCACCGCGACAACCTGCTGCTTGAAGAAAGCCGCATCGCAGATCGCGCAGTACGACACTCCCCTCCCGGCAAATTCCAGCTCGCCGGGAATTCCGAGCTTGATCGGCGTTCCGCCGGCGGTTACGATCGCCGCGGGCGAGCGGAAAATCTCTCCCGTCTCGGTCTCGGTGTGGAAGTAGCCATCGGGCATTTTCGTCACCGACGTCACGCTGGTGGTTTCGAAGAACTCAGCGCCGAACTGCTTCGCGTGCGCGGCAAACTTCTCCGCCAGCTCGTGACCGAGAACCTTTGGGAACCCGATCACGTCGTCCAGGTATTCGGTGTTGAGCAGCTCTCCGCCCGGAAATCCGCGCTCGAGCACGGCCGTGCGCAGCATCGCGCGGCCGGTATAGAGGGCGGCGGTCATTCCTGCCGGCCCCGCACCGACGATCACAACATCGTAGTCGCGAATTGTCGCCACAGGACTCACCTGGAGAGAAGCACAACAGAGAGCGAGAAACACTCAACGCGGTGTGAAATATAACCGCGGCCGCGCACGCACCCCGACTCAGATGCGAACGTGACGTCCTCCGTCGACGATAATCGTCTCGCCGGTGACGTAGTCCGCGCTGAGGAGATAGAGGACGGCCTGCGCAACATCTTCGGGCGAACCGAGCCGGCCCAATGGCGTCGTGGAGATGAGCTTGTCCGCCTCCTCCTGGGTCCAGCCCTCCGGCAGCAGCACCGGTCCCGGAGCAATCGCGTTGACGCGGATCTTCGGCGCGAGCGCGTGTGCCAGGCCGCGCGTCATCTGCACTACACCGGCCTTTGTGATGGCATGGGGGATGTACCCGCGCCACGTCTCGAATGCGGCAAGATCAGCAATGTTGACGATCGAGCCGCCGCGGTCACGCATCACGCGGGCAGCCGCCTGACAAAGAAAGAACGGCGCCCGAAGATTAAGCGCGAACATCGCATCCCAGTCTTCCACGAGGACTTCGCCCACTGGCGTCCGCAGCATTACCGCAGCCGAATTGACGAGGACGTCGAGCGAGCCGAACACCTTTACCGTGTGCTCGACAAGGCGCGGACCGGTCGCCGGATCCATGAGGTCCCCTGGCAGCGTCCGCGCCTCGCTCCCACCGCGAATGATTCCCTCAGCGGTTTCGCGCGCGCCCTTTTCCGACCCGGCATAGTGCACGGCGACGCGCATCCCCGCCTTGCCGAGCGCGAGCGCGATGACCCTTCCGACGCGCGTGCCGGCGCCCGTGACCAGGGCTGTGCGTCCTTTCAGCACCACTTGAAAGACTCCATCACACTCTCGTGGAAGATGTCAGTGAGGCAACCCTTTCGTCCTGCTTCTCCAGCCATTCAACTGGCACGTTCATCATTCCAAGGCGCCTCGGGCCGTCGGATGCGCCGTGCCAGTCAGATCCGCCGCTCGGCACAAGCCCGAAGAAATCGGTTAGCGCCTGCAGCCGTTTATTGTCTTCACCGGTATGACTGGGGTGCTTGATCTCGATTCCATCGAGGCCGGCCGCCACGAGTGGCTCGAGACGTTCCCGGCGTCCACCCTCCGACGGATGCGCCCAGATTGCGATCGCCCCCGCTTCGTGCGCGATGCCGATCGCATCCTGAATCGAGAGGCGCTCCTTGGCCACGAACGCGCTCCCGTTGTTGCCGAGGTATCTCATGAATGCATCGCGGAAGTCCGCTACAAGCCCGCGGGCGATCAACGCGCGCGCGACGTGAGGGCGGCCGACCGCGCCGCCGTTCGCTTGCTGAAGGACTTCGTCGAGCGTGAGCGGAATGCCGAGTGCGTTGAGTTTCTCCACAATCTTTCCGGCTCTAATGTGACGCGATGCGCGCAACTCCGCCAAACGCTTCTCCAGCGCATCCAGGTGGGAGAGATGGAGTGCGAGCACGTGGATTTCTTTCTCTTCGTCGAACGCACTCAGCTCGACACCCGCTATCACGCGAATGCCCACGCTCTCTGCAGCCTGACGGGCAGCGCGGACACCGTCGGTAGTGTCGTGGTCGGTGAGGGCGAGCGCCACCAACCCGCAGCGCGCCGCAGCCTCGATTACTCGCTCGGGAGAGAGGGTGCCGTCAGAGGCGGTCGAGTGGGTATGCAGGTCGACGAATCCCGGCCCGCCCGCCTCTGCGCTCACCGCTCGTAACCGGCCTCAGGCGACGTAAAGCTTGGCTGGGATTGCTCGAAGAGCTCCTTCAGCTGAGCATCCGACAGCTCCGCGAACGCCTGCTCCCGCGAGCGTGTTCCCTGCGGCGAATACCGTGTCGCGCGAACCTCGCGATCCTTTCCCCCGCCGCGCGAGAACAACAGACCGTATTCGTCCTGGGTGTACTGAGTGATGTGTCCAGACGGATACACTTCCCACTTCTGTCCGCCAACTTCGAGCGAGCGCGCCGGCATTCTAAAGGTCGACCTCCTGATACACGCGCGACGGATCGAGAGTCTTGTGCGGAGCATTCGCGTGGGCGATCGCGAGCGTCTGCTCGTCGTCGGCTTCCGTGAATTCGATGAAGGCTCCCGGAAGGGAGGATTCCTCGAAAACCCAGAACCGGCAGTTCGCGGCAGCGTAATGGGAGCGAAGAGCTTTCAATCGCTTGGTGTAGTTGCCGCGCTCGGCCGAAGGAACCGTCGAGCGTTGAATGGTGAGAGCCTTGGGCATTTTAGAGTCCCGTCTCCGGAAATGTCTCGATGGTTTTCTTCACAAAAGCCAGGAACTGGTCCGCGACAGCGCCGTCGATGACACGATGATCGAACGAGATTGAAAAATAAGCACAAGTGCGGATCGCAATCGTGTCCTCTCCGTCGGCGCCGGGCAGCACCTTCGGCCGCTTCTCGATTGCGCCGACGCCGAGAATGGCGACCTGCGGCTGATTGATGATCGGCGTGCCCATCAGCGACCCGAAGACTCCAGGGTTCGTGATGGTGAACGTTCCTTCCTGTACCTCTTCGGGCGAAAGCTTCTTGGCACGGGCCCGTGCGGCGAGATCGTTGAGCGCGCGCGTGATTCCCGACAGCGAGAGATCGTCGGCGTGCTTGACTACGGGCACGATTAAGCCCCAGTCGAGCGCGACCGCGATGCCAATGTTGATCTGCTTTCTATAGATGACGTTCGTTCCCGCGACTGACGAATTCATCACCGGGAACTCCCGAAGTCCCTGTGTCACCGCTTTGATGATGAACGGCATGTAGGTCAGCTTCTGTCCGGTGGCCGCCTCGAACTCGGCGCGCTTCTTGGCTCGAATGCGCGCGATGCGCGTGAAATCGATCTCGATGAACGAAGTGACGTGCGCCGAGGTGTGCCGCGACGCGACCATGTGCTCGCTGATGAGCGCGCGCATCTTCGACATCGGCTCGACCACGTCTCCCGCCCAGGGTTCCGGCATTGGCAGCGCGTGGCCGCCACTCCAGCCGCCCGCTCGTACTCCAGGAGCGGCGGGCGTTGAGACGCCCGAATCGATGAAGCCGACGATGTCGCGCTTCGTAACGCGTCCGGCTATGCCAGTGCCCTGCATTGAAGAGATGTTCAGCCCATGCTCAGCGGCGATCTTCCGCACGAGTGGCGACGACTTGGTGCGTACACGGTCCTCGAATGAATTCCCGTTTCCGGAGGGCGATGCGGCGATGACGGGCGCGGGCGGCTGCTGACGTTTTGGACTCGACGCCGGGGTAGCTTCCCGTTGGGGGGGCGGCGGTGGTGCGGACGACGACGCCTGTGCCGACACCGCGGCGCCTTTCTCCGTCTCGACCCGCGCGACAACCGTCTGAACGGCAACCGTCTCGCCTTCCTTTACCAGGATCTCAGCAAGCACGCCCGCCGCCGGCGCCGGAATCTCCGCGTCGACCTTGTCGGTCGAGATCTCGAAGATCGGCTCGTCGCGCTTCACCTCGTCGCCCACTTTCTTCAACCACCTCGAAAGTGTGCCCTCGGCGATCGACTCGCCCATCTGCGGCATGATGATGTCTACACGTGCCACGGCTTCTCCTTCCTTCGCTTATTTGTCAGGCCGAGCCTGGTTCAGACGTATCAAGGCAACAACAGGAAGTGTGAGCGCTCCCAGAACCGCTCCAATACCAGCATACACCCACCAATTGCACGCCGGAAGTCCCTCGGGCGGCTTACATCCCTGAACACTTCCAACGACCTTGCCAATGAATACAGCAATCATTCCACCGCCGAAAAAACCGGCGACTGTAGTAACGCACCCGACGCCGATGTTTCTCGCGATGATCCCCTCGCGATCGAGCTCCGGCGATGCCATCAGTAGGCAGCAAGCTTCCGCAACCCCACCACGATGTCGGAGGTCTGCGGAAGCACGTAATCCTCGAGCGGCGGCGAATATGGCAGAGGCACGTCCGCCGCAGTAACCCGCAATATCGGCGCGTCCAGCCACTCGAACGCGTTCTCGTTGATCCGCGCCGCGATCTCACCAGCGACACCGCCAGTGCGAGTGTCTTCGTGGACGAGGAGCACGCGGTTGTTCTTTTTCACCGTCGCGATGATCGCCTCGTCGTCCATCGGCAAAATTGTCCGAAGGTCGATCACTTCGACCGAGAGCCCATCTTCCTTCTGTACCTGCTCCGCCGCGTCGAGCGCTTTCCACACAGTCGCCGCGTAGGTGATGATGGAAACGTCCTTCCCTTCCCGCGCTATTCGTGCTTTCCCAATGGGTGTCAGGTGGTCGCCCGACGGCATCTCTTCCTTGATCCGCCTATAGAGATATTTGTGCTCGAAGTAGAGGACACAATCCTCGTCACGAATCGCTGATTTGAGCAATCCTTTGGCGTCGCTTGCCGTCGCGGGATATACGATCTTCAAACCGGGGGTGTGCAGAAACGCAGCTTCCGGATTCTGCGAATGAAATGGACCGCCCCTCACGTATCCGCCGCTCGGTCCCCGCACTACCATCGGACACGGAAGCATCGCGCGGTACCTCGCCGTCGCGACATAGTTGGTGAGCATGTCATAGCCGGTCGAGATGAAATCGATGAACTGCATCTCGCACACCGGCCGCATCCCCATATGCGCCGCTCCTGCCGCGGCGCCAATGATGGCGGCCTCGGAGATCGGCGTGTCGATCACGCGCTGCTCGCCGTACTTGGCCATCAAGCCTTCGGTCACCTTGAAAGCGCCGCCATACGCTCCGATGTCTTCACCGAGACAAAACACATTCTCGTCGCGCTCCATCTCCTCGAACAAAGCTTCCCGGATTGCTTCGAGATAGGTGACTTCAGACATCGTGCGTCCCCCAGCTGGAAGGGCGCTCGTGCACTTCCACAGCCGACTTGATGCCTTCACGGAACCAGAGCTGAGCGATAGCCGGCGGGTCCGCGTATATCCCGACAAGGGCATCGGTCGGATCGGGCATGGGCGAGGCTTCCGCTTCGTCTGTCGCGCGATCGATCTCCTCCGTTACTCGAGCGTCGATCGCCCGCAGCTCGGACTGGTCGAATCCTTCACTTAGAAGTCGCTTCATGTACCGGTCGATCGGATCGTTCTCGCTCGCCCATCTGTCCATCTCCCCTGGCGGCACGTACGACTGGTTGTCGTGCTCCGCATGTCCCTTGCGGCGGTAGGTGATCAGTTCGACCAGGGTAACTCCCCCACCCGCACGCGCTCGGTCCACAGCGCGCTTAGTCACCTCGTAGGTCGCGATCACATCGTTCCCGTCGGCCTGCTCACCCGCGATGCCATATCCGATCGCCTTGTCCACCAGCTGCTTCGCCGCGGTTTGCTTGTTCAAAGGCGTCGAGTACGCGTAGCCGTTGTTCTCCACCACGACCACGAGCGGACAGCGTTGAACCGCGGCGAAGTTGATCCCTTCGTGAAACGCCCCGGTCGAAGTCGCGCCATCGCCGACGTACACGAGGCCTACTCTGTTCTCCTTCCGCATTTTGAAAGAGAGCGTGACGCCGGCCATCACCGGCACCATGTCGCCCAGATGCGAGATCTGCCCGATGAATCCCCGCACCAGATCGCCGTAATGGATGTTGAGCTCTCGCCCTCGAGTCGGTGAATCGCCCTTCGCCATGTATTGCTTGATTATCTCATTGGGCCTGGCACCCTGAACCAGCATCGAGCCAAGGTTCCGAATAAGCGGCGAAAGCACATCACCTTTCGACCGATCGAGCGCGTAGGCGCTGCCTACTGCGTCGGCCTCCTGGCCGAGGGAGCGGAAAAGACCGCCGACCACCTTCGTCTGGCGATAGAGGTTGACCAGTCGCTCCTCGAGCGATCGCGTGAGCCGCATGTAGTAGTACAGCTCGAGCTTCTGTTCGCGCGACAACGATCCGTCAGCCTTCGAGCGACCAGAATCCTGTCGCGCGTTGGCCGGCCTCGATGCGGCGGTACTCGACCGCGCCATGCTAGTACGCCGCTTCGATGCGGTGGTGCGGGTCGCCCGCCTTGTGCAGCTCCACGAAGAATTTCTTGGCGTTGCGGTCGAGACGGCTCTCGCCCATCTGGTCGGTGGCGATCTCGACGAACGTGTAGTGGCCGCCTTCCTTTCGGACGCTCAGCTGAAGCTTGCCCAGATCGCCCGCGAACATCCGCGACCGCGCTGTGTGGCCCGCGCGCTCCATGCCGATCTCCGGGAAGAACTCATCCGCGATCCGTAACACGTCCACCGGCGTAAGCTGTGTTCTGAAAAAATGACGCATACGAGCGCTACGTACCTGGCTCGGAAGCCGGATGGATGGTCTGGGTCCAGTCAACGCGCTCGAGCGGCATTCGGGGATTCTTCTCGCGCCGGAACTGGAGCGCGGCCTGCCAGTCCCCGGTGGTCGCGAAGAAAAGACGTCCGGAGTAGGTGCCGAGCTCCTTCTCCTTCTTGAGTCCGTCGCTCGTGTTCGCGCGGTCAGCGCTCGTCGCGAAAATCCTTCCTTCTCCGGTTTCGATCGGCTGGCCGGTCTTCTTGTCCTGCACCACTATTCGATAGACAATCGGCTCCAGCGCGCGCGGTGGCATCGGGTCCGTGGTGACGTGGAAGGCGTAGTCATCGGACCAGAGCCGGAGCTCCCGGGCCTTTGGATTCGGACCGCAGCTCACGAGAGCTGCGGCGGTCAGTGGTAACAGCACGAGGCGGCGAAGCATTAGGCGTAGTACTCCAGGCCCAGGTGAGTGATCTGGTCTTCACCCATCAGATGGCGAAGTGTGTTCTTGAGCTTCGTCTGCTGGATGAACAGGTCGTGCTCGGGCTGCAGCCCCGGCGCGGCCATCGGACTCTTGTAGTAGAACGACAGCCATTCCTGAATGCCCTTCATCCCGGCGCGCTGCGCAAAGTCGGAGAACAGCGCGAGGTCGAGCACGATCGGCGCGGCGAGAATCGAGTCTCGGCAAAGGAAGTTGATCTTGATCTGCATCGGGTAGTTCATCCACCCGATGATGTCGATGTTGTCCCAGCCTTCCTTGTTGTCACCGCGCGGCGGGTAGTAGTTGATCCGCACTACGTGACAGAAATCCTTGTAAAGGTCCGGATAGAGCTCTGGCTGCAAGATGGTGTGGAGCACACTGAGCTTCGACTCTTCCTTCGTCTTGAACGACTGGGGGTCATCGAGTACTTCGCCATCGCGGTTACCCAGGATATTCGTGGAATACCATCCGGCGAGACCGAGCATGCGCGCCTTGAGGCCTGGAGCGATGATCGTTTTCATCCAGGTCTGGCCCGTCTTGAAATCCTTTCCGGAAATCGGGACACCGCGGTCCTGCGCGAGCTTCAGCAGCGCAGGAGTATCTACGCATAGGTTGGGCGCACCGTTCGCGAACGGAATGCCTTCCATGATCGCCGCATAGGCGTAGAGCATGGACGGAGCGATCGCGTCGTCGTTCTTCTCCATCGCCTTCTCGAACTGCTCGATTGTCGCGTGCTGTGGCCCGGCCTTGATGTAAATCTCGGTCGAAGCGCACCAGACGATCACGAGGCGATCGCACTTGTTCTTTGCCTTGAAGTCGCGCATGTCCTGACGCAGCTGCTCGGCCAGATCGCGCTTGGTTTTGCCCTTCTTCACGTTCGTGCCGTGGATGCGGGTTACGTATTTGTTGTCGAACACCGCGGGCATCGGCTTGATCTGGCGCAGAAAATCGGCGATGGGCTCGATGTCGCGCTCGTCGAGGACTCCCGCCTTCCTGGCAGCAGTGAGCGCGTCGTCGGGGATCGGATCCCACGCGCCGAAGACGATGTCGTCCAGCTTGGCCAACGGGGCGAAATCCTTGATGAGCGGAGCGCGCTTATCGGTTCTCTTTCCGAGGCGGATAGTCGCCATCTGCGTCAGCGAGCCTATCGGCTTGGAGCGACCGCGCCGAATGCTCTCGACTCCAGCCATAAATGTGGTGGCGACTGCACCGAGGCCCGGCGTCAGTATGCCCAGACGGCCGGTGGCCGGCGCTATGGACTTCGGGGCGGGACTAGAGGACGATCTGCCCAAGTTCTATCTCCGTTTTTGGTATTAGGATTGTGCCCGACGCGTCGCTGATACTCCCGCCCCCTTCGGCGGAGCCGCTGGATCGCTGACCATGCGGATCGGCTTCGGATCGAGGTGTTTGGTATAGCGATACACAAACGCGATCCGCTGCACCGCTGTGATCCAGGCGGTCACGCTGAGAAGAATAATAATCGCCATCAACACCCAGCCGTTCCAGAAAAGCCCGAACAAAGCCTGCGGCGCCGAGAGGAGGACTATTCGCTCGGGGCGCTGCATCACACCGACTTTCGCATCGACGCCGAGCGATTCCGCGCGCGCCCGCGTGTACGAGACGAGAAAGGTTCCGACAATTCCCACCAGACAGACAACGACCATGTAGATGTTGTGGTGAATCGGGCTCGTCATGTAAAAAACCGTGAGGCCGGCCATCAGCGCGCCGTCAGCGACACGGTCGAGTGTAGAGTCGTAGAACGCGCCAAAAACCGTCGACTTTCCGGTTCTTCTCGCCACCTGTCCATCGATTACGTCGAAGACCGCGGTGACGGACATCAACCAGCCCGCGCTCATGATGTGTCCAGTCGCGTAGACCACGGCGGCGGCAATCGTCAGCAATGTCCCGACAGTCGTAATCGCGTTCGGACTGACGTTACGCCGCGCGAGAAAACCGACCGCCGGGTCGACCGCCCGCAGGAACCCTTTCTTTACGTAATCGGTGGGAGTTGGCATTCAGCAAGGGCCGGCGGTAAGCGGGAATCGGCCGACGTGCCGGCTCCTCGGGCTGACGGCGCACAAAAAAGGGCCGTCGTGCAACGCACGCCGGCCCCCTAAAACTAAGCCCTTCAACGATCTATCGCCAGCAAGCGGTCTACCGGCTGAGACACATGTTCTTTATGGCAGCCGCCACTCGTACATGCTCGTGAGTGTCACGTTGTTCTTTGTATAGGTGCGGGTGTTGTCGACCGTGACAGCCCGGAGGTTCACCGTGGCGCCCGCCGGAACTCCCGAGACCGGAAGGTGCTCGACGCTGTTCGCCGCCACCTGCTTGAGAAAGATGTCGTTCCCGCCGCTGACCACATAGACGTTCACCGCCTGACTCAGATCATTCGTCAGATGAATTGCGGTTTCAGTTGCTGGCTCGGGTCCCGTGCGCACTTCGACCTGCCGCCCGGTACCGCACGCAGCGAGCGCCAGCATAGACAGTGAGACCATGAGAACACGCATTCTGTGCCTCCAAGAATTTGGGATTAGAGAGCACCGGGCGTTGCAAGAGATGTGCTTGAAACGAAACTGCAACTGAACGGGTGCGAGTTATCAGAAGCGTAGCTACGAGTTGACAGTTCACTGCGTCCTGACTTGCCCCGGTGGCGATTGGAGCAACTGCGTGTGCCGTCACGCCCCTATTGACGTCCCGACGTCGTGAACTCAGAACTGGCCACTCTGCCACTGACAACTCGCACCCGTTCTTGTGCCTTTGGTTTTACTTGTAGAGCAAGTACTGTCGGGTTCTCTCCCGAAAAGCGTACGCCGACTTGTACTCGCGGTCAATCAGCACATCAGGATCTTCTCCGCGAAGCAGCGCTTCTCTCACTCTGGGAGATCCGAACCGTAAATCGAAGCCTCGATTGTCGATCGTGAGTCTGCTGCCGGCGGTTTTGTTGATCGCCCACAGCAAGCTCGCTCCTACGCGGACCGATTGCACCGCGCTTCGATTGATGATGACGATCCTGATTCCGGGAATCGTCTGGCCCGGATATTTTCCGTCCGTCGCACCAACGGGAGTGAAGCTCTCGACGTAGAAGCGCACGCCGGGAATCTCCCTGTCCCTGAGAATCGCCACCGTCGCCGCGGCGTTCAGCCACGGCGCTCCGACACGCTGAAACGCGTCGGGCATTCCTCGTCCAACCGACAGATTCGTTGACTCGAACGCCACGAGTCCGGGATAGAGCATCGCACTCTGAAGCGACGGCATGTTCGGCGATGGCTTCACCCACGGAAGGCCGGTGAGATCGAACCACACGTCGCGCCGCCATCCCTGCGCCGGCACGACGTGGAGGTCGGCGTGGATCTTCAGCACGTCGTTATAGTAGAGCGCGAGCTCTCCAATCGTCATCCCATGACGAAGCGGAATCCGCCAGAGTGCGAACGCCTGGCCCGGACGTCCGGGCGCGGGGTCGTCGGGGTTCGCCAGCGAGCTGTCGAGAACCGGGCCTTCGATGAGATAGCCGGTGATGGGGTTCGGCCTGTCGAGCACGATGATCGGTTTTTGTACCCGCGCCGACGCTCTCATCGCGTAGACCATCGCTCCGACGTACGTCCACGTTCGCGCACCGATGTCCTGAAGATCGAAGACGAGCGCGTCGAGCGAGCGGAGAATGCTGTCGGGCGGCGCCATCGTCTGCTGGCCGTAAAGTGAATAGACCGGCAGTCCGCTCTTCGCATCGATTCCGCTGGCGATGTTCTCCCTGTCTTCCGTCCCGCGGAGCCCATGCTCGGGAGAGAACAGCTGAACCAGACTGACTTTGGCATCGCGAGCTCTCCTGTCTCTGAGCAGGTCGATATCGGAGTTTCCGTTCTCGTCGATGCCGGTCTGATTCGTGAGGAGGCCGATGCGCTTTCCACGAATCAGTTGTATGCTATCACGCAGCAAAACCGTTATGCCCGGCCTCACCCTGGCTTCCGCCAACTCGTTCGTCGGGTCGGCCTGCTTGTTGACGACCACGCAGCCGCCACATAGGGGAAGGAGCACTGCGAGCAGCCGATTGTATCGCATCATCGAGGATTGTCCGGTAATTTTGGTTGTGTCGGTGGTACCATATGATAGTCGCTGGCGTTCCGGGACGCTGTGACCGGACGACCAACGCAAACGTCTTGCCTAGCCACCCCAATCCCTGACCTATGGCGCTGACTGCGATCGACTGGGCGATTGTCGCTGCCTACTTCATTCTCTCTGTAGGCATCGGACTCTACTTCACAAAACGTGGAGGCGAGAGCCTCAACGAGTACTTCCTGTCTGGCCGTCAGGTCACCTGGTGGCTTGCCGGTGCGTCGATGGTCGCGACTACGTTCGCGGCGGATACACCGCTCGTCGTGACAGGTCTCGTCTCCGCGCACGGCGTCGCCGGAAACTGGCTTTGGTGGAACATGCTGATGAGCGGAATGCTCACGGTATTCTTCTTCGCTCGCCTGTGGCGGCGAGCGCACGTCATGACGGATGTGGAGTTTGCCGAAATCCGCTACAGTGGCCGGCCGGCCGCCGCACTGCGCGGGTTCCGGGCGTTGTACCTCGCCATACCGATCAACCTCATAATCCTTGGCTGGGTGACCAAGGCGATGATCAAGATTCTCACGATCTCGCTCGGCCTGCGCGACGTCAGTCTTCTCGGATTCAATGTTCCCGGCGAGGTGATCGCGGTCGGGATATGCTTCATAATTACGGTTGCGTATTCGGCCGGCGCAGGTATGTGGGCCGTGCTCTGGACCGATCTCGTCCAGTTCGTCATCAAGATGAGCGCGGTCATCGTTCTCGCCGTCTACGCCGTCCGCGCTGTGGGCGGAATGGACAAGCTCAAGGAAGGCCTGACAACTCATTTTGGAAGTGCCGACGCCGCGCTCTCGGTGCTGCCGGTGAAAATCACGCCGAATGGGATGGAGGCCTATCCGTGGATGCCCCTACTCGCGCTGGGCGTCTTCCTCTCGGTCCAATGGTGGGCGGCGTGGTATCCCGGCGCTGAGCCCGGCGGTGGCGGTTACGTGGCGCAGCGAATCTTTTCCGCCAAAACGGAGCGTGACGGAGTTCTCGCGACGCTCTTCTTCAATGTCGCGCATTACGCGATACGGCCGTGGCCGTGGATCATTACCGGACTCTGCACCGTTTTGCTGTATCCCGCGGGCATTGGCCCGACGCACGACCACGAAGCCGCTTACGTCCAGGCGTTCGTGGATCTCCTTCCGACACCCTGGCGCGGGTTCATGATGGCGGGCTTCGCGGCCGCGTATATGTCCACCGTCGGGACCCAGCTCAATTGGGGCGCGTCGTACCTCGTCAACGACTTCTACAAGCGCTTCCTCAACCGCACCGCCACCGAGAAGCACTACGTGGCCATTTCGCGGTGGGCGACGATCTTCCTTTTCCTCGCCTCAGCGGTCGTTACTCACTACCTCGGAACGATCGAGGGCGCGTGGAAATTTCTGCTCGCACTCGGGTCGGGCACGGGACTCGTTCTGATCCTCCGCTGGTACTGGTGGCGCATCAACGCCTGGAGCGAGATAAGCGCAATGATCGCCTCGTTCATTGTCTCTATCGCCGCGATCAATATCATCAAGCCCCGCTTCCCCGCTGGCGACCTCCGCGCCGACGGCTGGGTGATGCTGGTTACCGTAGCCGTGAGTACAGTCGTCTGGTTAGGGGTGACCTTTGCCACCAAACCAGAGCCCGATCGCGTGCTCGAAGCGTTCTATCGGCGGGTGCGGCCTGGGGGCCCTGGCTGGGCCGTGGTGTCGGAACGGGCGGGGTTCGGGCGGGAAAGCATTCCCGGCGGCGCGCTTGCCTGGACCAACTGGATCGCCGGGATCGTGGCAGTGTATTCATCGCTGTTCGGGATCGGTAAGCTGGTGCTGGGAAACCTCGTTCCAGGCCTGGTGATGCTAGCCATCGCCGTCGTGGCCTTCAGCTGGATAGCGCGGTCGTTCCGGGAGGAGCCGGCGACACTACCCGGAGTAGGCGTACCAGCCTAAATTTCAAAGCAGTACCGGAGGATAAATGTCCGTTTCATCACAGCCTGAAATCGAACTCACCGTCACACCGAACGCAGGCGTTGAGGTCAAGAAGTTCATGGACGCCGAGGGCGTCACCGCCGAGCAGGGTGGGCTGCGCGTGAGCGTACAGCCCGGTGGCTGCAGCGGCTTCAAGTACAGCCTGGTCATTGAAGATCGCGCCGCGGACGACGACCTCGTCATCCCGCGCGAAGGGTTCAGCGTCTTCGTGGATCCGTTTTCAGCGCAGTACCTCAACGGCGTCACGATCGACTACGTGACCTCCATGCAGGGGTCGGGCTTCACCTTCAAGAATCCGAGTTCGACCGGCGGGTGTGGCTGCGGAAGCTCCTTCTCTGCGTAAAGCCTCAGCTGGCCAGCAGCACAAATCGAGGGCGGTGAAATGAAGACCAATTTCACCGCCCTCGATTTTCTTGTACTGGCCACGTACCTGATCGCGACGACAGTCCTCGGAATCTGGCTCGGCCGCAATCAGAAGGACTCCAAGGATTACTTCGTAGCTGGACACCAGATTCCGTGGTGGGCGGTTCTCTTCTCCGTGGTGGCCACGGAAACGAGCGCGCTGACTTTCATCAGCATCCCCGGGTTGGCGTATACCACCAACCTCGGCTTTCTCCAGATCGCGGCGGGCTATCTGCTGGGCCGCATCGTCGTCGCGTACACGCTGCTGCCGCGGTACTACCAGGGCGATCTCGTTACCGCGTACGCGCTGCTCGAGAAACGGTTCGGCGTCGGAACGCGCCGCTTTGCATCAATCGTCTTCATGGTCACCCGCGCGTTTGCCGACTCCGTTCGCGTGTTCGCGACCGCGATTCCGATTGCGCTCATACTCGGGCCGTCGGTGCCACCGCAGTATGTCATGCCCGTCGCCATTCTCGTGCTCGGCGCATTGACGCTCATCTACACCTATCACGGCGGAATGCGCGCGGTCGTGTGGACCGATGTTCTTCAGACGAGCGTCTACCTGTTGGGCGGATTCTCCGCCCTCTATCTGATCGGCAAGGGAGTGACCGGGGGGTGGGGCGCGATACTGAGCCAGGCGTCCGCTGCCGGCAAGCTCAAAGTCATAGACATCTATTTCGGTTTCGACAAGCCGTACACTCTTTTCGCCGGACTGATCGGCGGCGCCTTCCTGTCGATGGCCTCGCACGGCGCCGATCAACTGATCGTGCAGCGTTTGCTCGCTGCGTCCAGCCTGAAGGAATCGCGGAAGGCGCTGATCGGCAGCGGAATCGCGGTTTTTTTCCAGTTCACGCTTTTCCTGATGATCGGAATCGGGTTGTACGCGTACTATCACGCCCGCTCGTTCGCGGTGCCTGATTCGATCTTCCCTACCTTCGTCGTGGACTCGATGCCCAACGGATTGAGAGGCTTGATTGTCGCCGCGGTCCTCGCTGCAACGATGAGCGCCCACTCCGGTGCGATGAACTCCCTGGCGGCGTCGACGACTCACGACATCTACCTGCCCCTTTCCGGCAGGAGTGCGGAAGATCCGCGCACCCTGAAGATGGCGAAGCTGTTTACCCTTTTTTGGGGCGCCATTCTTCTCGTCGCCGCACTCCTCTACAAGCAGCAGGGTACGCCGGTCGTCGTCATCGCGCTTTCGATCGCGTCATTCACGTATGGTGCCTTGCTCGGCGGCTTCTTCCTTGGCATGCTGTGGCGGCGCGCGATCCAGCGCGATGCGATCCTCGGCATGGCGGTCGGAATCATCGCAATGAGCTTCGTAGTGTTCTCCAAATGGATGATGGCGATTTTCCCTTCGTTAACCCACACTCTCACTCCTCTTTCACACATTGCGTTTCCATGGTACGTGCTGATCGGAACGTCGTTCACGATGGGAGTCGGCATCCTCTCATCGTTCACCCACCCGGCGCCGACCGATGGAGATCGCTGGAATGAGTGAGATCGTAGTTGGGGTCGACGGTGGCGGATCGAAGACCCGTGTCCTCGTAGGCACCGCCGAGGGTGAGGTTCTGGCGACGGTCGACGGACCCAAGTCCGCGGTATCGCCCGGACAAGCTGCCCGCTCCGCTGATGTCATCGCTGACCTGGTGACCCGCGCCCTCGGCGAGATCGCCCAGCCGGGCGCTGTATTTCCTCGAGTTCTATACTGCGGCGTGGCTGGGACGGGGCGTGAGGAGGAGCGTCGCGCGCTGCATTCGGCTCTGGATGCGAAGGAGCTCGCGGAAGAAGTCGTCATCGATTCTGACGGTTTGATCGCGATGTACGATGCATTCGACGACCGGGCGGGAATTCTTCTGGTTGTTGGGACCGGCTCAATCGCCTACGGCCGAAGTCCCGCCGGAGAGATAGTTCGATGCGGCGGTTGGGGTCCGACGTTCGGAGATGAGGGGAGCGGTGGCTGGATTGGCAAGCGGGCGTTAGGCATTGTCGCCGCGTCGAGCGATGGACGAGAGCCGGCTACGGCTCTCCTCTTCCCCATCCTGGCCGCGACCCAATGCGAGGACGTACAGGATCTGATTCCGTGGGCGGCAGCGGCCGATGCGCGCGCGTTCGCCACGCTCGCGCCAGTGGTATTCAGTACGGCTGCGGCCGGCGATCAACGCGCAAACGCGCTCATCACTCTGGCCGCAGAGGAGCTCGTGCTCCACATCCGCGCCCTGTCGCGTCAGCTATTTACGGACGAGCGCGCGGCAGTGGCCGTGGCCTTGAGCGGAGGTCTGATGGAGCGCGGATCCCCTCTCAGAAAGCGCTTGGAACAGCGCCTGAAGTCGGCGGTGCCGGGGGCACAGCTTCGATCGGAAGAAGTCCTTCCTGCGCGAGGAGCACTTCGGGCTGCGGCGCGCCGAATTCACCTTCCCACCTAGCCATCACGACTGTCGCTAGGCAGTTCCCAACAAGATTCACGCTCGTCCGCGCCATGTCCATCAGCTCGTCCACTCCAAGGATGATGGCGACTCCTTCCAAAGGCAAGCCGAAGGTGTGCAGCGTGCCGGCCAGAATCACGAGCGAGGCGCGCGGTACCGCCGCAACTCCCTTACTCGTGATCATGAGCGTCAGCATCATCGCCAGCTGCTGTCCGAACGACAGGTGCACCCCGGCGGCCTGGGCCACGAACATGGATGCAACCGCTAGGTAGAGCGTAGATCCATCGAGGTTGAACGAATAGCCGGTGGGCATTACGAAGGCGACGATCCGTCTCGGAACGCCGAACTCCTCCATGATCTGCATCGCGCGCGGGAGCGCTGCCTCAGACGACGTCGTCGAGAACGCTATCAGTGCTGGCTCGCGCACGGCGAGGACGAAGCGCTTGAGCGGCACGCGAAATAGCAGCGCGATCGGAACGAAGACTACGAGGACCAACACGACCAGCGCGCCATAAAGTGTAAGAATCAACTTGCCGAGGTTGATCAAAACGCCCAGTCCGCTGTGGCCCACTGTGACGGCGATCGCCGCACCGATACCAATCGGAGCGTAGCGCATCACGATCGCGGTGAACTTGAACATCACCTCTGCCAGCCCTTCGCAGCCGGCGAGAACGATTTCCTTGGGACGTCCACGCACCTGTGAGAGCGCTACCGCGAAGAGGATCGAGAAGAACACGACCTGCAGAACTTCGTTCTTGCTGGCGGCCTCGAAGAAGCTTTGCGGAACGACGTGCTCGAGAAAGCCCATTCCCGTCGGCGTGCTCTGCGCGAGCTGCTGGCCCTGCTCCGCCGAGGCATGAATCGTCACGCCAAGGCCCGGCTTCACGAGGTTGGCTGCTCCGAGACCGATGAAAAGCGCAAGTGTGGTGACGATCTCGAAATAGACGATCGACTTGAGCGCAAGACGGCCGACGCGCTTCATGTCGTCGCCGTGTCCTGCGATCCCCACTACCAGTGTGCCGAATATGATCGGCACGATGATCGACTTGATCATCCGGAGAAAGACCGTCGACAGAGGCTTGAGATTGACCGCGAACGATGGAAACGCCCAGCCGATGATCACGCCCACCACCATCGCGATCATTATCCACGACGTGAGCGAGATGCGTCTGAGGTTTCGGAAGATCATGCTCATCGGATTGGCGTCACTGAGCGACCGATCAGCGCGAGATTGGCGGTGGCGGTTCTACCGGGACCGGTGCCGCGCCCCGCCTGAGCGTTGAGTGGCCGTAACCGTATATCACGTACAGCGCCAGACCGATGAGGAGCCACCAGCCAAACCGCACCCAAGCGAGGTGCGGTAGCCCCTGCATGACGAATATGCAGAGTCCGGCGCCCACGATTCCGACCACGTGCACGAACGGAACTCTGAACGGTCGGTGGCGCGATGGATCGGTGTAACGCAGTACGATCACGCCGATGCAGACGAGCGCGAACGCGAACAGCGTTCCGATATTGGTGAGGTCGTACGTCTCCCCGGCATCTCCTATGAGCGACCACAGCGCTACAAATACACCCGTAAGAATCGTCGTGACGTAAGGCGTACGGTACTTTCCGTGAATCTTGCTCGCCCAGCGCGGGAGCAGTCCGTCCCGCGCCATCGCGAAGAAGATCCTCGGCTGCCCGTACTGGAAGACGAGAAGCACCGCCGCCATCGAGAAGACTGCGCCCAGCGCCACGATCTTGGCGATGCCTGCCATGCCGGTCGCCTTGAGGGCATAAGCAAGCGGATCCGCCGCGGTCCCCAGGTCCTTCGACGGCACCATTCCGGTCAGGACCGCGCCGATGACGATGTAGATCACCGTACATATCGCAAGGCCGCCAAGAATTCCTATCGGGAGATTCCTTTGCGGGTTTTTCGTCTCTTCCGCGGCGGTGGAGATCGCGTCGAAACCGATGTAGGCAAAGAACACGATTGCGGCGCCCTGATGGATTCCCTTGAAGCCGTTCGGCGTGAACGGGTGATAATTGGCGGTGTTGATGTGCTGGGTGCCCATGACGATGAAGAGCGCCAGCACGATCAGCTTGATCGCGACCATGATGTTGTTGGCGCGCGCACTTTCCCTAACACCCAGCAACAGCAGCCAGGTAATCAGTGCGACGATCGCGAATGCCGGGACATTGATCAGAATGGGAATTCCGGCGATTCGCGGCGCGGTGTCGAGAAGTCCGTGCACCTCCGGATTCGAGCTGAGCAGAGCGGTCCGATAACCCGTCGTCAGCCAGACGGGAATCGAAATCCAGTCACCTACCAGCGATTTGAAATAGTCCCCCCACGAGATCGCCACCGCGACGTTGCCGACAGCATACTCGAGGATCAGATCCCATCCGATGATCCACGCCACCAGTTCACCCAGCGTCGCGTAGGAGTACGCGTACGCGCTGCCTGCCTGCGGAATCATCGATGCCAGCTCGGCGTAGCAGAGGCCGGCCAAGGCGCAGCAGGCACCGAGCAGGAGGAAGGAGATGACGAGCGCGGGACCAGCTCCAAGCCGAATGACGTGGCCCGTTGCGTCCACCTGGCCTGCCGCCGCCGAGCCGATCGACCCGAAGATACCGGCGCCGATCACTGCTCCAATCGCGAGCATGATCAGATCGCCGGCACCGAGCGCGCGCCTCAGTCCGTTCGGATTTTCTCCCTCTGCAAGGAGTGCCTCAATCGGCTTCCGAGCGAACAGTGACTTGATCAAGCCACCGCGCTCTTGACGCGCATCGCGTAGAACGAGCGCCACACGAACGTCACGGAGATGAGGAAGAATACTCCGGCGAGAATGGTTGTCAGAGTGCCTCCCCGTGTCTTAGTCAGTGACACTGCCAGCTCCACAGCCAGCAATCCGAACAGCGTCGTGAACTTGATGATCGGATTGAGTGCGACTGAAGACGTGTCTTTGAACGGATCGCCGACAGTGTCTCCGACCACGGTCGCTGCGTGGAGCGGTGTTCCCTTCTGCTTGAGCTCGACCTCCACGATTTTCTTGGCGTTATCCCAGGCTCCGCCGGCATTGGCCATGAAGATCGCCTGGAACAACCCGAACAGCGCGATCGAGATCAGGTATCCGATGAAGAAATAGGGTTCGATGAACGCAAATGCCAACGTGGCGAAGAACACCGTCAGGAAGATGTTGAACATTCCCTGCTGCGCGTACTTGGTGCAGATCTCGACCACCTTCTTGCTGTCTGCAACTGAGGCCTTTGCCGTGCTCTCGAGATTGATGTTCGCCTTGATGAACTCAACCGCTCTGTATGCACCGGTCGTGACGGCCTGCGTCGACGCGCCCGTGAACCAGTAGATCATCGCTCCACCGGCGATGAGACCAAGCAGGAAGGGCGGGTGCAGAATGGAAAGGTTCGCGATGAACTCGGGCTGCAACCCGTGCGTGAGCCCGAGGATGATGGAGAAGATCATCGTCGTCGCGCCCACTACCGCTGTGCCGATGAGAACCGGCTTGGCGGTCGCCTTGAACGTGTTGCCGGCCCCGTCATTCTCCTCGAGAAGATCCTTAGCCCTCTCGAACTGGGGATCGAAGCCATACTCGGTTTTCAATTGTTGGCGGATCCCGGGCACTTGCTCGATCAGTGACAGCTCGAAGATCGATTGTGCGTTGTCAGTAACCGGACCATACGAATCGACCGCGATCGTAACCGGGCCCATTCCCAGGAATCCGAACGCGACGAGGCCGAACGCGAACACCGCGGGGGCAATCATCAGCGTGCCGAACCCCGTGGTGCTGACCAGGAATCCTATCGACATCAACACCATGATCGCCATGCCGATCCAATACGCGCTGAAGTTTCCGGCCACGAGTCCGGACAGAATGTTGAGCGATGCTCCGCCTTCTCGCGACGATGTCACGATTTCCCTGACGTGACGCGAGTCTACCGATGTGAACACCTTCACAAGCTCCGGAATGATTGCGCCCGCCAGCGTGCCGCATGTGATGACCGTCGAGAGCTTCCACCAGAGGGAGCCATCGCCGAGATCGGGCAACAGCATGTAGGAAACGAGATAGGTGAGCGCAACGGAGGTCAGCGACGTCAGCCAGACGAGCGATGTCAGCGGCGACTCGTAGTTCATTTCGTCGACGTTCACGTATCTCGCTCTCGCGACCGCTTCGTTGACCAGGTAAGAAAATCCGCTCGCCACCACCATCATGATCCGCATCACGAAGATCCAGACGAGCAGCTGTACCTGCACCGACGGTTCGCGCACGGCGAGGACGATGAACGAGATGAGCGCGACACCAGTCACGCCGTAAGTCTCGAACCCGTCGGCGCTGGGGCCAACGGAGTCGCCGGCGTTGTCGCCGGTGCAATCCGCGATCACGCCCGGGTTCCTGGCGTCGTCTTCCTTCACGTTGAAGACGATCTTCATCAGATCCGCGCCG
>DASYVU010000144.1:0-4488 GCA_035936715.1 Gemmatimonadaceae bacterium | reverse complement strand
CGGTTGCTCGAGCCCTACCTGCGTGAGACATCCGCGGTAAATTCCATGACGGATTTCTCGCTGGAGCATTAGAGGATATGGAGTTCGGAACAGTCGAGCAGGCAATTGCCGACATCAGGGCCGGCAAGCTTATCATCGTCGCGGACGACGAGGATCGCGAGAACGAGGGCGATCTCATCTGCAGCGCGCAGCTCATCACGCCCGAGCTCATCAACTTCATGATCCGTAAAGCAGGCGGATGGATCTGCCTCGCACTCACCGGCGAGCGCGCCGACCAGCTCGAGCTTCCGCAACAGAGCGAGACGAACACCGAGGAGTTTCGGACGGCGTTCACGATGACCATCGATGCGGACGAGCATTTTGGCGTCACTACGGGTGTGAGCGCGCAGGACCGCGCGAGAACCATTCAGGTCGCGGTGGATCCCAAAACGGCGCCCTCCGATCTGCGCCGTCCGGGACACGTTCCTCCGCTTCGGGCGCGTGATGGCGGTGTGCTCCAGCGCGTCGGACACACCGAAGCCGCAGTTGATCTCGCGCGTCTGGCGGGGCTCGTGCCCGCTGGTGTCGTGTGTGAGATCCTCAGTGAAGACGGCTCGAGTGCGCGTCGGCCGGAGCTGGAGCATTTCGCCGCGCAGCACGATCTGACGTTCATCACGGTTGCACAGGTGGTCGCCTACCGTCTGCAGACCGAGCGCCTCGTCCACAGAGTCGCCGAGGCGCGGCTGCCCACCGACACGGGAGTATGGCGCGTACTCGGCTACAGGAACGATGTCGACAAGCACGAGCACATCGCGCTCGTGTTGGGCGACGTTGGGCCCGATTTCAGCGTGCTCGTCCGCATGCACTCGAAATGTCTCACCGGCGACGTCTTCCATTCGCTGCGCTGCGATTGCGGTTGGCAGCTCGAGACCGCGATGAAAATGATCGCCAAGGAAGGAAAGGGCGTAGTCGTCTATCTCGATCAGGAGGGACGCGGCATTGGTCTCCTCAACAAGCTCAAGGCGTACGAGCTCCAGGATCAGGGGATCGATACCGTCGAAGCCAATGAGCGACTCGGCTTCAAACCCGACCTTCGCAACTATGGAATTGGCGCACAGATCCTGCTCGACCTCGGGCTGCGAACGATTCGGCCGATCACCAACAACCCGCGTAAGTTGGTCGGGCTAGAAGGTTACGGTCTGACCATCGACGAGCGCGTGCCGATCATTTCGATTGCGCACGACGAGAACTCCAGCTACCTCGAAGCCAAGCGAGCCAAGCTCGGACACCTGTTCGCGTCGTAAATGCCCGAATTCGCGGGACTGCCCAGCGGTGTCGGGCGGCGCATGGTCGTCCTCGCCAGCCGGTTCAACGAGCCGATCGTCAAGAAGCTGGTGGACGGCGCGCTCGAAGCATTGCTCAAGTACGGCGTCGTCTTTGAGGACATCGATGTCGTCTGGGTTCCGGGAGCATGGGAGCTACCCATCGCGGCGCGGTGGCTTCTCGCGAGCGAGCGGTACGACGGCCTCATAGCAGTCGGTGCGGTCATTCGTGGCGAGACCGCGCATTTCGACTACATCGCCGGTGAGGCGTCACGGGGTCTTGCGGCCGTCAGTGCGGATTCTGAAACCCCTATAGGCTTTGGCGTATTGACCTGCGACACCGACGAACAGGCCGAAGCGCGCGCAGGCGGCGCGCACGGAAACAAGGGATGGGACGCGGCTGTCGCGACGCTTGAGATGGTCGATCTCTTCAACCGACTCGATCCCGACGATGCGGATTGAGTCGCGCGCTCGCGCGCGGGCGCTCCAGGCGCTCTATGCGTGCGAGATGCGAGGCGGAGCGAATCTCGATCGGGTTGCCACGCAAGTCTGGGACGATCTTTCCGTTGCTCCCGAGGAACGACGCCTCGCCGGACTGCTTGTGCGGGAGGTCGCGACCGGCGGCGCGGAATTGGACTCGCGGCTCGCGGACGTGACCACGAACTGGCGGCTCGAGCGACTTGGCGCGATCGAGCGATCGGTGCTCCGCCTTGGGGCTGCCGAGCTCATGAAAGGCGAGACGCCGCCGCGCGTCGCCATACAGGAAGCGGTGCGGTTGGCGGAGAGATTCGGCACGTCGGCGAGCGCGAAGTTCGTCAACGGAGTGCTCGATGCGTTCGCTCGACAGGCCGGCATGATCTAGTGCGGATACTCGTACTCAACTGGCAGGACCACGAAAATCCGCAAGCCGGCGGCGCCGAGCTTCATCTCCGCGAAATCTTCACACGATTGGCTGCTCGCGGTAATGGCGTCGACCTCCTCTGCAGCTCCTGGGAGACGGCGCCACAGCGCGCCAATCTTCACGGCATCGAAGTCCACCGGATCGGAACTCGCAGCACTTATCCTTTCCTCGCACGCCGGTACTTTGAAAAGAATCTGCGCGCGAACAACTATGACGTCGTCATCGAGGACCTCAACAAGGTTCCGCTCTACACTCCGTTGTGGGGCGTGCCAAAGCTTGTGGCTCTCGTGCATCACCTCTTTGGGGCGACGGTCTTTCGCGAGGCTCCCGCGCCTCTTGCAGCCGCCGTGTGGCTCTCCGAGCGGCCACTCGGAGCCCTCTATCGAAAGGTTCCCTTCGAGGCGGTGAGCATGAGCACCGCCGACGATCTCGTCAAGCGTGGGATTCCCCGGCACGCGATAAGAGTGATTTACAACGGGGTCGACTCCTCACGTCTTACGCCGAATCCCGTCGAGAGATCGGAGAAGCCGTTATTCGTTTATCTCGGGAGGCTCAAGAAGTACAAGCGGGTGGACGTGGTCATCCGCGCGTTCGCCGAGCTGAACGTCCCCGAGGCCACTCTCGAGATTGCCGGCACCGGCGACTATCGCGCTCGGCTCGAAGGATTGGTAAACTCTCTCGGACTGACTGACAGGGTGCAATTCCTCGGGTTCATTCCCGAGGATCAAAAGGTTCACTTTCTTCGCCGCGCGTGGGCATCTACGCTGGCGTCGCCAAAGGAAGGGTGGGGAATCAGCAATCTCGAAGCGGCAGCGTGTGCTACACCCGTCATCGCGGCGAATTCGCCGGGGATCCGGGAGTCGGTCGTCGACGGAGAGACTGGATTCCTCGTGCCGCCGGACGACCCCGGTGCAATGGCTGCCGCCATGCGAGGAATAGTCGAGTCTCGCGATCTCGTTGAAGTACTCGGCGGCGCCGGCCGACGGTTCGCCCAGAATTTCACGTGGGAGCGCGCGGCGAACAGCACTCTGTCGCATCTTGAGGAAGTAGTCGCAAAATGATTGAACGCACTTTGTCCGCAGCGGAGTGGCCATGCCGAGCCCGAAGGTAACTGTCGGCCAGCTCCTCGATCGGTTGCGCGGGACGCTGCAGCTGGAGGAGATCGAGCCGGGTACGGGGCTCGATCGCCCGGTCGGAAACGCCGAAGTCTCGAGTCCCGGCATCGTGCTGGCTGGCTACGTCAAGCGATTCTCCGCCGAGCGGCTTCAGGTGCTCGGCGAGACGGAGATCACCTATCTCATGTCGCTGGACGCTCCGGAGCGGAAAAGAATCCTCGAGCTCTTTTTCTCCTTTCCAATTCCGGCTGTCTTCGTCACGAAGGGGCAGCGTCTGCCCTCCGGCCTCAAGGAGACCGCGAGCGCCGCCCGAATTCCACTGATACGCACCAAGCTCAAGACCGCGGAGTTTTACCGGCGGATCAAGCCGGTGCTGGAGATGGAGTTCGCCCCCACCGCTACTCTTCACGGCTCGCTCGCCGATGTTTTCGGCGTCGGTCTCTTTTTCACTGGCCAGAGCGGAATTGGGAAATCGGAATGCGTCCTCGATCTCGTCGAGAGAGGACATCGGCTGGTTGCGGACGATCTCGTAATCGTCAGCAAGCGCGGCAACGATGTGTTGATCGGTCGCGGCCACGAGATGCAGCGGCACTACATGGAGATTCGGGGGGTCGGTCTGATCGACATTCCCGCTATCTTCGGTATCCGCGCCGTCCGCCAGCAAAAGCGCATCGAGGTCGTCGTGCAGCTCGAGCAGTGGAATCAGGATGCCATCGTAGAGCGAACCGGCCTCGACGTCGAGACGACGACCATGCTCGAGGTCGAGCTTCCGAAGATCACGGTATTTCTGAATCCGGGAAAGAACATCACTGTGATCGCCGAGGTCATCGCGCTCAATCACCTCCTCCGCTACTCCGGCATCCACGCCCCGGAAGCGTTCAATGATCGACTCATCAAGCGGATGAAGACGGCTGCCGCCTCAAACATTCGCGAATACCTCCAGGAAGATCATGAGTAACGCCGGAGAATCAGAGGCAAACAACGTCAGGGCGATCGTCATCGGTCACGCAGATTTTTCCGCCGGCCTTGTCTCCGCTGTCGATCAGATCTGCGGGATGGCGGGCAGGCTCGTTGGCCTTTCCATGATGGGACTCACTCCGGAAGACATCGAGACAGCCATCCGCGCGGAGCTCGCCCGAACCGGCGCGCACGTCATCTTCACCGACCTTCC
>DASYVU010000143.1:0-10726 GCA_035936715.1 Gemmatimonadaceae bacterium | reverse complement strand
ATTCTCCAGATGCTCCGCCACCAGCTGGGCGATGCCGCGTTCTGGAAAGCGATGAACCATTACACTACTGCGAACGCGTACGGCAACGTCATCACAGCGGATTTGCAGAAGGCGTTCGAGGAATCAACGGGCAGAGACTTCAAGATATTCTTCGACCAATGGATCTATGGCGCCGGATTCCCGGTTTTTCAGGTCTCATCTCGCTATGATCGGGCGACCAGGAAGCTCGTGATCAATGCGACCGAAGTTCAGCCGCGCGACAGTCTCACCGGTTACTTCGATGTCGACTCTGATGTGGAGGTGCGCACCGACAGCGGAGTCGTTCGATTCGTGGTTCCGGTCAGAAACGGAAGCGGGGAAGGGACAGCGGATCTGAAAGCCCCGCCGCGCTCGATTCGCTGGGACAAGGGAGGCTGGATCCTCGACATCACGGATTTTCCGCGCTCCACCGCGATGATGCAGTATCAGCTCGTGCACGACGACGATGTGCTGGGCAGGATTGAAGCAGTGGATGTCCTGGCGCAGCGGCCCGCGGACCGGCTGGCGCTCGATGCGCTCGGTCGCTCGACACGCAATGATCGTTTCTGGGCGGTCCGCGCGCGCGCCCTCGATGCGATAGGCGTCTGGGCGAGCAATTCGAGTCGCGCCACGATCGCACCGATGAAAGCCGTGAGGGAAGCTCTGATCAGAGCCACATTCGACCCGGATGCACGAGTCAGAGAGGAAGCGGCAAAGGCGCTTGGACGGCTCCCGATCAGCGGCCCCGCCGCGCTCGATGTCGTAGTTCGCCTGAGGAATGTCGCTCGCCTCGACCGGTCACTCATTGTTCGCGGCGCCGCTCTCGCTTCGGACATTCTCATCGAGAAGGACGCTGCCCTTCCGCTCGCCAAGCAATTGATGGCGCCGGAAACGTGGCGGAATGTGATTCGGGTGCAAGCTATCGAGGCGCTCAAAGCCATTGATACGCCGGATGCGCGGCAGCTCATCCAGCAATACGCACCGGCCTCGCAATAGAGTCAGGTGCACTACTCAATAGTATGAATATCAGCATCGAATACTGCGTTGTTTGAAACTACGAACCGCGAGCCGCCAGTCTGGCGGCCGAGATTCGCAGCCGTTTTCCTGAAGCGGAGCTGAAGCTGATTCGCTCAAGGGGCGGTCGGTTCGAGGTTCTTCGCGATGGAATACCGGTCTACGAGAAATCGAAGACCGGCCGTCACGCAAAGCCGGGCGAAATAATCTCACTACTCGAACAGAAATCCTGAAATCATGCGAATAGCGTTGTCCACCGGAGGTGGTGACGCGCCCGGGCTCAACGCGGTGATACGCGCTGCGGTTCTCTCGGCTGTCAATCGAGGCTGGGAGGTACTCGGAATCAAGAAAGGCTACGCCGGACTCCTCGGCGAAGAAGAAGTGATTCCCATGACGGCGGCAACGGTGCGCGGCATAGCCCACCTCGGTGGAACCATTCTGAGGACCACGAACCGCGGCAATCCGTTCAGTTATCCCATTCTTCAGCCCGACGGAACCTTCATCGAAAAGGACCGCTCTGGAGAGCTGATCGAAAACGCGCGCAAGCTCGGCATCGATGCGGTGATCTCGATTGGTGGTGACGGGTCGATGAGCATCGCGCACCAGCTGTGTGAGCGCGGGATGAAAATCGTCTGCGTCCCCAAGACGATCGACAACGATGTGAGCGGCACGATCACTACCTTCGGGTTTGATACCGCGGTGAACACAGCCCTCGAAGCCATCGACAAGCTTCACACGACGGCGGAGAGCCACGACCGGGTGATCGTGCTGGAGGTGATGGGTCGCCACGCCGGCTTCATCGCGCTGCACGCCGGGCTCGCCGGAACGGCAGATGCCATTCTGATTCCGGAGATTCCGTACGACATCGACAAAGTTTGCGAAAAAATCATGGCGCGCGGCCGGTCGGGGAGGCATTTCTCGATCGTCGTGATCGCCGAAGGTGCCTTCCCTCGCGGCGAAGGCCCCGCTATCCGCGGAAAATCGATGCCCGGCCAGGCGGTCAGAGTTGGAGGAGTGGCGGAGCGGCTCGCCGATGAAATCGAGGAGCGCACCAAGAAAGAAACCCGCTCACTCATCCTCGGCCATCTCCAACGCGGAGGACAGCCGACAGGCTACGACAGACTGCTGGCGGTGAGATTCGGCGGAGCGGCCGTACGCGCGGTTGCCGAGGAGAAGTGGGATCACATGATCGCGCTGCAATCCCCGCACATCGTCACAGTTCCGCTGGACGAGGTCCTGAAAACTCCGAAGCGTGTAGAGGTTGACCACGATACCGTTTTGACGGCTCGAGCAACGGGTATATCCTTCGGAGACTAGTTGTGGACCGGACCGTGGAAAACCCTTCAGAGGTGTATCAACGGGTCGTCCCTCTGGGAGGACAACACGGTCTTGAGAGGCAATGCTCGTATTGAGTTAACCTCTTGGGCTGAAAGAGCTTAGCACTATTGGCATGGCTTGGCACCCCTCGTGCACCCCATAAGGCCATGATGCGTCGTTTCACTTACCTGTTGAGATCCGGTTTTCTGCGCCTGGTGGCGCCGGCCGTCTTCGGAGTCATCGTTTCGGCGAGCCTCTCGGAAGCGCAGCGTCCGGTGCCCGTGAATTCCAGGCGGACCACAACTCAGCAACAGTCGGGTCGTGAGCAGATCGTGCCGCCGGCTTTCTATCCACCTGCCGGCATGTGCCGCATCTGGATCAACCAGGTTCCGGCAGCACAGCAGCCCGCACCAACGGATTGCGCGTCGGCGGTGAGAAACCGCCCAGCGAACGGAAAGGTTCTGTTCGGCGACCAGCCGCCGAAGGGCAAGAAGAACAAGACAGAGAAGGGTAACTCCAATCCAACGGACGAGCTCATCGATCTCATTAATCGGAGGATTTCAAGATGAAGGTATTTGTTATTACACTTGCGCTTTTGGGCGCAGCCGCCGCCGCACCAATGAGTGCGCAGATCACCAGTCGTTCAGGAGTGGTGGTTGGAACACCGCAGCGTAGCCGAACTAACTGCGGGTACACGCGAAGCAACAACAGCGTGGGAGATGTGATCTTTGGCCGCACGAGTGTGAATACGTGCCAGGATACATACAGCCGGGAGGACGGAGCCTGGTATCAAGTTGGCCGCGGTCCGAACAACAACTCGGTCTACGAGCGTCGCATTCGCGACGCGAATGGCAACCTTGTCATCCAGCGCGGACGCCGCAATCCCAACGGCACGTTCACGATTTTCAACACCCGCGTCGCGGGCGTGAACGACAAGCAGTGGAAGAAAGCTCAGAAAGAGCAGCAAAAGGCCTGGAAAAAGCAGGAAAAGACGGAAGACAAGCAGATGAAGAATGACGTCTCGAAATCCGACTACAAGGACTGGAAGAAAGGCGAAAAAGCAGAGAACAAGCAGGTCGATGCCAACAACAAGGCGGCTTCGAAAGCGAATAAGGGAAAGAACAAGTAGTCCTTAACTCCGAGGAAATTCTTATGAAGCTTATGATCATTGGCGTAACGCTCGCGGGATTCGCGGCGTTCACGCCCCTCAGCGCACAAAGACCTAGCGGCAACCAGAGAGGGAGCAGCCGTCAGGACTGCACCAACTCGCAGAGGTCTGTCAGCGTCAGCGATATCATTCTGGGTCGCAGCAGCGCCAGCACCGTTGGCTGCGTCGACAACCGCACCAATCGGCAAGTGAATGGTGGCGGCTGGTATCAGGTCGGCAACGACGGCAACGGCGGGACGATCTACGAGCGCCAGACGCAGGACCGAAACGGCAACGTTATCATTCAGCGCGCGCGCCGTGACCGGAACGGCAATATGTCGATCATCAGCACGCGCAACGTTGGTAACGACGGTACCTTCAACAACGGTAGGCGCAACAATCGTCGCAACGGTGATGATGATGGTGACGACGACGACGACGACGACGATGGCAACTTTCAGAACGGTCGTTGGCACGATAATGGGAACCACAACGGCCACCGAAACCACGACAACAGTCGCGGTCACGGGAAGAACAAGCATCACGACGACGACGACTAAAGCTTCTGAGTGGGATAGCGACGGCCCCGGGGATCCTTCTCCGGGGCCGTTTCGCATCCGGTGCGATCCATGCACCTTCCATGGCGAATGCAGCGAACCGTAACCGATAGGTATCTTCCGCTGGACCACTCCGCCTTCGTCGCGGCCGAGCCTCCGACGGGGCGGGTCATTGTCATTGCGCCCACTCGCGCGGCTTGTGAGACAATCGAGCTCGCCCTCGGCCTGCGGATTCCTACGGTTCTCGAGAAGCAGCACGGCTCAGAGATCCGCAATCTCGCCGCGGCCGGGAAGGGATTCGGAATCGTGGCGGGAACGGGAACCGGCAAGACCCTTTCAATCCGCCCGATCGCCGAGACGATACTGGGAACCGACGCGCTGAAAGTGGGCGTCGTGAACCGCGAGCGCGAAGCGACTCCGGAGACTCCGACCTGGAACGTCATCGTCGTGACGACCGGAATCGCGCGCCGCTGGTTTCAGGACGGAGACATTCTGCCGACCGATACACTCGTGGTCGACGAGATTCATCAGACCTCGGCGGAGCTCGAGCTTTGTCTCGCACTCGGAAAACGCGTCGGGTGCCGGTTCATCTGGCTCTCCGCTACCGTCGACCCGACTTTCTACGCGCGCTACCTCAATGCCGCGACAGTAATCGAGAGCTCGGCGTTCGACCCGGCAAAAGCGGCCGACGTCAAGATCCTGCGCAAGGATCCGCTGACCTTTCTCGACGATCGCTTTCTCCAGCAGGTGGTGAAGGAGCGCCGCGGCGTGGGGATGTTCCTGCCGACTCGCGCCGGAGTGGAGCAAGCCGCAGAGCTGGTTGGCGACCGGTTTCCGAGAATCAACAGCGCATTCTACCACGGAGGTGAGCCGATACGGATCATTCGCCCGTTCCTCGAAGGCGAGGAAAAGAAACCGTACTTCCTGGCGATGACCGCGGCTGGACAGAGCGCTCTCAATGTTCAGGGGCTCGACACCGTGGTTATCGACGATACGCGCTTCAGTAACATCATTGAGCGCGGAAAGAACGTTCTCACCAAGCTGCATCTGGGCGCGAACGAGATTCTGCAGATGGCTGGTCGCGTGCACGGCCGTGTGGCCGGGGGCAGAGTTTTCATTCTTTCGGATCGCGACATCCAGTTCAGTGCTCTGAGGCCGACGGCGCCGGAGTTCCAGCTTGCCGGCGATTCGGAACGGGTGGCGATGACGTGCGCAGATCTGGGTGTCGCGGCCGACCAGCTGGAGCTGCCGGTGCCACTCGACCGCGTCGCTTATCGGAAAGCGGTGACGCTGCTCGAGCAGCGCGGCATCATCGAGAACGGAAGACTGTCCCGCTACGGCAAGGCGGTCGAAGCGATGCCGGTCGACCGGCCGTGGGCGGAGCTACTCGTGAACGCGGATGACGAGCTAGTGCCGTATCTGGCGGTGATGAGCTCGATCGAGTCGCTCCACCGAATGACGCGGGAAGACCGCGATCTATCGGGCGTGACCGTTCCCGGCAGCGATCATCTCACCGCTTACAATCTCTACGCGGAGGCGTTCACGCACTGCGGGTACATCGGAGAGGTGTACGGGCTGCCCAGACATCTCTTCGATGAGGGCATCGAAAAGTGGGCGGAGCAGCGGGGAGTGCTGGTCAAGGCGATCGAAGACGCGGCACTCGCGACGGCGAGCATCTATCGCAGCCTCGGCATGGAGCTGCCGGCGCGAATGGTCAATGCGAGAGACCACATCTATCGCAAATTCACCGAGCTGCTCGCGCAGTACATGCCATTCGATCTCGTCATCGACGAGCAGACAGCCGACGGAACAGAAGCGCGGGTCTCAAAGACCAGTGTGTGCGGAAGCTGGGGCGCGATCGCGGGGGATCTTCGATACTTCGCCGACCGCTCCGGAATCCCGCGCGCAGCGATCGAAGGAACGCAGGTTCCGATGGAGCTGATTCGCCGCTACGCGACGCGCGGGAAGGTGGAGCTGGTGTACGACCCACGGCGGAAACACGGTCCGCTAGTGCTCAAACGCACGCTCGACTACTTCGGCTTCGAGCTGGAAAGCGAGATCGAGACAGTCGAAGAGTTTCCACCGGAGCTCGCGGGCGAAGCGCGACACCTGTTGGCGGAAGCGCTGGCTCGCGGCGAAGCGCGACATTTCGCGGTCAAGAGGAATTGCGACGTGATCGAGGAGATACGCGAGGCATACAAGCGGTCAGGTGGTGAGACGAAGCGACTCGGACTACCCGAGCTTACCGCCTTGTACGAAGAGCAGCTGGGAGATGTTCGCTCAGTTGAGGAATTCAAATCGGCGCGGATGAACATCGACACTGACCGCTTCGTTCCACCCGATGTTCGCGATCGTCTCGAGCGACTGCCAGGTCAAGTGGTAATCCGGGACCGCGATGTCGACGTCGATTACGACGTCGAAGAGCGCGATGGCAAGCGCGTTGGCGTAGCCCGCCTTCGCTTGCCCGAGAAGATCGCGCGGACGCTGACGGCGCAGGAGATACCCGAGCTCGATCGGCCGGTGCGATTCGTCGTGTTGCGCGGACAGCGCGGCGCGGTGCGATCGGACAGCCTGGAAGATCTGCAGGAGCGTCTCGCCCAGCCGTACTCGCCGGACGAGGTGGAAGAGTCGGCCGACGATCGCGCCATGTTGTCCAGCGCCGAGCGGGAGGTGCGGCAGATAGCGGGTGAATTCCGGCGCAATAGGCGGGGAGGCCGTAAGGGCGAGCGGGGTCGTGGTGCACCAGGCGGGCGATCCGATTTCAAACGACGTCGTCGCGGACGCTAGACCGGCCTGCCACTGGCGTCGAGTGTCCTTACTCGTATAATCCGCGCATGCCAGCACAATATTTCGAAACGCATTTTCGCGAGCACCAGAAAGTCATCGACGACTGCATCGCTTCGCTCCAACCCGCGTCCGATGCGGTGACTGAAGCGTTGATCGCGTGCATTGGGAGAGGCGGGAAGATTCTCGCGTTTGGTAACGGCGGTAGCGCGACCCAGGCCAGCCACCTCGTCGAAGAGCTGATTGGACGCTTCAAGGACACCCGACGTGCTCTCCCCGCGGTGTCTCTGGTCGGCGACGCTGGTGTCATTACGTGCATCGCCAACGACTTCGGCTATGGGGCTCTGTTCGAGCGGCAGGTAGAAGGGCTCGCGATTCGTGGCGACGCGGTGATCGGAATAACGACGAGCGGCAAATCCGAGAACGTGTTGCGCGGCTTCAAGGCGGCGAAGGAAAAGAACGCGACCACGATTGCGTTATGCGGCAAGAACGGACTGCAGGGCGGGGAAGCTGACCACGTAGTAGCCGTGCCGAGCGAAGTCGGAGCATACATCCAGGAGGTGCACCTGATGCTGCTGCACGTGTGGTGCACCGCGATCGACACGGCGATCGCGGCCGGTTCGCTCTAGACCAGACTCAGCCTGGGCCTCTCTCCAACAGACGAGAGCGCGTCCTCTCGATAAGAGAGCCACCCAGTAACATCATCCGTCACCAGCTCCATCTCTGTACCGAGTGGCAGCGTGAGATTTGGTATCTCATGACCGGCCGGGAAATCCATCAGAATAGGAACATCGAGATCCGACACGAGGTCGAGGAGGAAATCCTCGAACTCATCTTCCTCGGACCGGTCGAGCGAGAGCTGACCAAATACAATTCCGCGCACGTGCCGTAACAGGCCGGCAGCGCGAAGGTGCAACAGACGCTCGTCGGCGACAGACATCGGATCGTGTATCTCTTCGAGGAAGAGAATCGCGTCGCGCGTGTCAATCTCGTAAGGAGTGCCGATCGTCTGCTGAACGAGCGACAGGTTTCCGCCTGTCAGCCGTCCCACAGCCTTTCCTGGCCTGACCGCGCGGGCAATGTGGCGACCGAGCGTGGTGTCGGGGCGAGGGGTTGTGAGCGCGCTCAGCAGCGACAACAGCGTTGGGTCGCTGGCAGTAGGCGCAAGGTCGTCGACCGTTGGACCGTGAAACACTCTCAGTCCGGCGCGGCGCATCAGCCACAGATGCAGAGCCGTGATGTCGGAGTAGCCGACGAATGCTTTCGGGTTGCGGCGAAAGAGATCGGCGTCGAGATAGGGAAGAATCCTGACTGCGCCGTAGCCACCGGTGCCGCAGATCACGGCCTTGACCTCGGGATCTTTCCAGATGGCCATCAGATTTTCCGCCCGCTTTTTATCCTCGTTCTGATGGAAGCGGCGGAAGCGCTCGATCTCGGGCTCGAGGATCACTTTGTATCCGGCTTCTTCCATCGCCTGGACGCCACGGCGGAGCCAGCCGCCATTCGGGGCGTAGGACGGGCCGACGACACCAATCGTATCTCCCTTCGCCAGCGGAGGCGGCCGTAGCAGAGATGGCGAAGAGGCAGGCGATATGAACGAGATCGGCGGCGCGCTTTCAACCGGGCCAATCGGCTGCTCTGCGGGGTATGCTCCGAGTGACTCGGTCATCGTCGTTTCTCGAAGCGCATTATCGGCAGGTCACTGCTAGATTCAGAGGGTATGGCGGACACTGATGCGTCGGTAAAGATCACGCCCGAAACGGGCGGAAAACCTACTGGAAATATGCAGGCCAGCACTGCCGGGGGCACCTACTTTCGGAAGGGTTTCGGGCTGAAATCCGAAATCCAGTCCGAACTGGCCTTCGACTACACCGGCCAGCTCGTCGATATGCTCCAGGCAAGGGAATATACCCTGACGGCCGGTGATTTAACCATCCGTTTAGCCAAGGAATTCGGGTTCTGTTATGGGGTGGAGCGTGCGGTAGAGTACGCCTATCAGGCCAGAAAGAAGTTCCCCGATCGTACCATCTATCTGGCCGGGGAAATCATCCATAATCCGCACGTCAACTCGAAACTCCAGGCGATGGGGATCACCTTCCTCATGCCCAAGGACGGTCGCATCGATTTCAGCGGCGTCAGGGCTGAGGATGTGGTGATCCTTCCCGCCTTCGGAGTCACGATCACTGACTTCGAGATACTGCGGCAGATCGGCTGCGTCATGGTCGATACCACCTGCGGCTCGGTGCTCAACGTATGGAAGCGGGTAGAGAGCTATGCTCGCGACGGATTCACGTCGCTCATTCACGGCAAGTACTACCACGAGGAAACCCGGGCAACGGCATCGCAAGCGGGGAAATACGATGGGGCGCATTACTTCATCGTCCGCAATATGGAAGAGGCCAACCTGGTGTGTGACTTCATCGAGAACCGTCTGAGCAGCGAGGCCCTGATGGAGCGCTTCGCCCATTCTGCATCTCCCAACTTCGATCCGGCGCGGGATCTCCGGCGGATTGGCGTGGCGAATCAGACCACAATGCTCGCCCGCGAGTCGCTCGCAATCGGAGAGCTCGTCGGCCAGTCGATGGCGCGTGCGCACGGGGAGGAATACGCGAAAGAGAATTTCCGGACCTTCGACACCATCTGCAGCGCTACGCAGGAGCGTCAGGACGCAGTCGTGGAGCTGCTCAAGGAGCCGCTCGATGTGATGGTCGTGATCGGCGGCTACAATTCCAGCAACACGCTTTCACTGGCGGCTCTCTGTTCGGAAAGTGTCCGGACCTTTCACGTCGAGGACGCCGACGACATCGATCCAGCCTCCGGTCGCATCCGCCACCGACCACTCGGTTCGAAAGAAGAGGCGGAATCCCCGGGCTGGCTTCCCGAAACGACCCCCGTCCGCGTAGGCGTGACGGCTGGGGCCAGCACCCCCAATAACAAGATTGGGGAGGCGGTTGGCCGGATATTCGCTACCAGGGGAATCGACCCCAAGACCGTCCGTTAACTACCCTCGCTGGTTGTATCAGTTTGACAGCGAAATGCGTCAAACTATAGGAGGGTTCGGGTCCGGGTTGTAGCTTCTTGCAGCGGCTCAAAACTACTGTTTTGGGGTACCGTAAGTATGAACGGAAGCGACAGTAAAACCGTGGAGGTTGAATGGACGTGTATGGTTCGGATACCGCGCCTGACGAGGACGCGGGTGGTACTGGTGGTACGGACACCAGACCTGAAGTGGGGAGCTGGTTCCAGCGCGGCTCGACCAAGGAATCCGCGCAGAACGACCGGGGCATCGGAATACCGGTCAACGCCATGCTCGACCGCGTCCGTGAAGCGGATGCGCTCACCTTCGAAAACGAGGAGAGCGAAGCGTAAGACTTCTTTCGTCAGCGAAAAAAGGCTACCTGTTAGGGTAGCCTTTTTTATTGGCTCGCGCCTTCTGCTGGTCCATTGCGCGTGGCCGCCGTGGGGTATCCTCTTCGGCGATTATCTCGATCCGCAGAAACAAAGAACCCGCCTCGATGCCACGGGCGGGTTCTTTGACGGGTGGGCCTACTCGCCCGCCGCGCGCCGGCGCTTGGTTCGCCGCGGCGCCGCGGTTTTCTTGCGACCGATAGGAACTACATCGAGCTCGGCAGCGCGCTCGACCTCGTTCGGAGTGGCGGGGACCTGCCGCGGCTGCTTGTAGACGAAGCGCTTGCCCTCGTAATTGCGGAAGATCACTTCGTCATCGGTCATCGACTCGAGGTACTCAGGCAGGAGCGGCACCTTGCCTCCGCCACCCGGGGAGTCGATCACGAACTGCGGAACCGCGAGACCCGACGTCCATCCGCGCAGCGCCTGCATGATCTCGAGACCCTTCTGCACAGTAGTGCGGAAGTGCTCTCCGCCCGCT
>DASYVU010000142.1:0-11250 GCA_035936715.1 Gemmatimonadaceae bacterium | reverse complement strand
GCCGCGGCTGCGAACGGTCGCGGACTCGGCGTCGTGGACGCCGCAAGATATCTCTTCGCACTCGGAGAGAGAGGGGACGCTCGTCCGACTGAGAACGCCGACCCGATCTCCGAGACTCGATCGGACCCGTCCGTGCCGGAGAGAACCGATCTTAATGCCTAAAGTCCTCGTCACGGGAGGAGCTGGCTTCATCGGCTCGCACGTCGCCGATCTCTTTCTGGCAAAAGAGTGGGTAGTCACGATCGTCGACGATCTCACCTCCGGAAAAAGAGAGAACATTCCCGTAGCCGCCAGGTTTCACGAGATCAGCGTTAATTCACCGGAGTTCGTGCGACTGGTAACTGAGCAGAACTTCGACGTTATCGCTCATCTGGCGGCCCAGATGGACGTCCGAAAGAGCGTCGCTGATCCGCTTGCGGACGCGACGGTCAACATCTTGGGCACACTCAATATCATGGAGGCGCTTCGTGCGGCAGGTGCCGGCGCTCGGGCCGTGTTCACGTCCACTGGAGGAGTTCTGTACGGCGACTTCAACATTCCGCCAAACTACGAGACGTTCCCGAAGGACCCGGAATCACCGTACGCGATCGCCAAGTTGAGCGCGGAGTACTATCTCGCGTACTATGGCCGCGTTCACAACATCGATTCCGTCGCGCTTCGCTTTGGCAACGTGTACGGGCCGAGGCAGGATCCACATGGCGAGGCGGGAGTCGTCGCAATTTTCTGTGGTCGCATTCTCGCCAATGGACCGCTCACGATTTTCGGAGACGGACGCCAGACGCGGGACTACGTTTACGTCGGTGACGTCGCGCACGCGGTATATCTCGCCGCGACTGAGCCTTTGCCGCCCAAGGGCCGCCTGGACGCGCGCGCATTCAACATCGGAACAGGCAAGGGCACCAGCGTGATCGAGATCGCAGAGCTGCTGCAGGAAGTCGCCGGCATCAAAGTGCCAATCGAGTTTGCGCCCCACCGTCCTGGCGAGCAACAGGAGTCGTTCGTCAACGCCGACAAGGCCCGCGAGGTGCTCGGCTGGACGCCACAGGTGACGCTCCCCGACGGACTAGCGAGGACATTCGCCTGGTCCGAGCAACGAGTCAGCGGAGTAGCCGTTTGACGCCGTTACTGTTTCTGCAGCTCGGGCAGGCGATACCGAGCTCGCCGATGGAGCTGATCACGAGCTCCACTGGCGCGACAAAATTCGTCCTCGGCATTCTCGTGGTGCTCTCCCTCATCAGTTGGGGGATCATCTTCGCCAAGTGGTACGAGCTGCGGCGCGCGGCTGGGATCACTTATTCTTTCGCGCACGAGTTCGCCGGCGCGCGCAGCGTCGAAGGCGCGGCACAGATGGCGCGCCGGAGCAACGGACCGCCGGCAGTGATCATGGAGCGCGCGATGCGCTTCATCGAAGAAACCACGCCCGCTCTCTCGGGGACCTCCGAGCGTTCGGCGCGGTTCAGTGCCTCACAGGTGGAAGCGCTCAAGCTCGTGCTCGATGCGGAGACGACTTCCGAACGCGACCGATTGGGTCGCTGGGTTCCGTCTCTCGCCACCATCGGCTCCGTCAGTCCGCTCATCGGGCTCCTTGGCACCGTGCTCGGCGTCATCGATGCCTTCGTCGGAATCGCGGCAAAGGGATCGGGAAATATTGGAGCTGTCGCTCCTGGCGTCGCTGAAGCGCTGATCGCAACCGCGGCGGCTCTGAGCGTGGCAATCCCCGCCGTTTTTGCCTACAACATTTATGCTTCGCGTCTCAACAAGATCGAGGGTCAGCTGGAGGGTTTCGGCTCCGAGCTGATTGCGCTGCTGGTGCGGGAGGGAAGGATCTAATGGCGCGGCGAGGGCGTGGCCGCGACCGGCTCGTGCTCAACGCGGAGATCAACGTCGTGAGCCTCATCGACGTGATGATGCTGCTAATGATCATCTTTATGATCACTGCGCCGATGATGCAGGGCGGAGTGGACATCACGCTGCCGAAGGCACAGTCGCGGCCGCTCGAGTCGAAGAGTGGGCTCACCGTAACCGTCGATCGCACGGGAGCCATCTTTGTCGACGAGGCGCGTCTCAGCATGGCCCAATTCTCCGCCAGCTTCAAGGCGCTCGCCAACCGACGAGGGAGCGGCGGGGTTTACCTGCGAGCCGACGACCGCGTTCCCTACGGCTCCGTCGTGAAAGTTCTCGCGATAATGCGGGCGAGCGGCGTAGGCGACATTGGCCTCGTCGCCGAGCCTCCCGAGGTGAAATAGAAGGATGGCGAGCCGAGCGGGTGGATCACGACACCTCGCGCCCTTTACGCTCTCGGCGATCCTTCATGCGGCAATCGCGACGCTCCTCTTCAACACGCTCAAGGAGCGCAAGCCGGTCGCATTGCCGCCCATGTATCGGGTCTCAATCGTTGCCGCTCCTCCGGGCGAGAGGGCCATCGGAGAGGTGAAGAGCGGCCAAGCCAAAGCCACTACGCCTGTTACGCAGCCGAGTGCAGCACAGTCAACGCTCAAGGAAATGCCGCTTCCCAAGGCGAAACCCGCGCAAAAGACGCCCGCGCGCGCGACGCCGAGTGTATCGAAGCCTGCAACAAAGGCTGGTGCAACAGACACGAAAGCGGTTCCGCAGCCCAAGACCGACGCGCCCAAGGCGGGCGGCGGGCCGGTCGGCGGAAAGGGAACCGATGTCGCAACGGTGCGCAGTGACGGGATCGAGTTCCCATTTCCAGGGTACCTCAACAACATAGTTCGACAGATTGCACTCAACTTCAGGCCTAGAAATACGAACGCGCGTCTCAAGGCGGAAATCAGGTTTCTGATACATCGCGATGGCTCTGTGTCAGACCTCAGTTTCATCAGGCGCTCCGGCAATTTCTCCTTCGACCTGGAAGCACAGGGCGCGGTGGAGGCAGCGTCGAGCGCGCGCCGGTTTGGGCCGTTGCCCGATGGATTCCCCGATGATGTGCTCCCTGTCGTATTCAGCTTTGACCCCGAATTCCTGAAATGATGAAAGTGCGCCGCGTTTGTCTGATGACGATGTTGTGGTGCACCACTCTCCCGGCGATTGCAGGGGCGCAGGACACCGCGACAACGCCCGGGGTGCGCCTCGGACTGAACTACGCGGCCGGGACCAAGCCCGGCGTGATCGTGTTGCCGGCGGCAGACGAATACGGTGATGACTCGCTGCGCACGATCGTGCAGCGCGATCTCGACTATGGCGATCGAATGAACGTCATCGCGATCGATCAGGAAACGCTGCAGGGACTCGTCCCGCCGCTCGGAGGAAAGATCAATTTTCCACTCGTGGCGAAGTTCGGCGCGGCGCTGCTGATACGCATGACCCAGACTAGTCAGGGTCTTCACGTTGCCGCGTACGATGTCGGAAGGGGTCAGCTGCTTCAGTCCGAGCAGTTCCTGTTCGACCGTCGGGACAGAGACTGGCGATTCGCCCTCCATGGCGTTTCCGACCAGATCGAACAGTGGGTGTTCGGCAAACGCGGCATCGCGCAAACCCGCATCGCCTACGTGAACGACGGCCTGCTCCGGATTATCGACAGCGATGGCGCATTGACGCGATCGATTACCACGGGAAGAGGAGCGCTTTCGCCGGCATGGTCGCCGACCGGAGGGTCGGTGGTGTACACCGTGCTGGGCAACGCCGGCACGCAGGTTGAGGAGTTGGACGTGCGGACCGGGCGGACGCGACGAGTCAGCCAGATCCAGGCCGGCCTCAACATCACTCCGGTCTACCAGCCCGGTGGAAACGCGATTCTGTACGCGCAGGGGACGGGCAACGGAACCGATCTGGTTCTCGCGAACCTCGATTCCAGCGGAGCGCGGAAACTCACTGTGGGCAAAGGGACGGACAACACCTCACCTTCCTACAGTCCGGACGGCCGCCAGATCGCCTTCATCTCGGGCAAGTCGGGCAACCCCCAGGTTTATATTATGGATGCCGACGGGTCGAACGTTCAGCTGCTGACGCCGTATACGGCGGGAACGCGCAGCTATCGGGCGAGTCCGGACTGGTCACCCGATGGCAATGCGGTTGCCTACGAGCAGCAGAACGGGAATTTCCAGATTTGGATGATCGATTTGCGGGACCGCATTCCGAAGCAGTTGACAAGCGAAGGAGAAAACGAGGATCCGTCCTGGGCGCCTGACGGCCGGCACCTCGTCTTCAGCTCGTCCCGCACGGGTGAAAAGCAGTTGTGGATTCTCGACGCCGAGAGCGGCCGCGCGCGGCAGCTCACGCATAACAAGGGAGCGAGACTGGCGGCGTGGTCGCCGATTCTCGCCAATCCGGAAGTGGGAACCTATTCGCAATGATCAAGCTTCTCAGGACATTTTCGCTATCTCCCGCACCGCAATGGATGAATGCAGCGTCGCTGGCCATCCTCCTGCCGGTATTGAGCAGCTGCTTCTTCGCGACGAAGCAGGACATCGACAGGCTGCAGGCGGACATCGTCGGCGCTCGGGTGAGCTCGAGCGCGGCCGACTCGGTGCAACGCGCGCAGCTGATAGAGGTGAGTCGCTCCGTGAGGACCTTGAACGACTCAATCTTCGCTCTGAGCAGAAGGATCGCGGTAATGCGCACTGCGTCGGAAAGCGAGATGACCTCGATGAAGGAAAACATCTCGCAGCTCCAGGACCTGAGCGGACAGAGCGAGCAGCGGCTGCGCGACATGCGGGCTACTCTCGAAGAGAAGCGACAGCAGCAGCAGGAAGCTGCGCCGCCGACTCAGGATAGCGCGGGATCCGCTGCGCCTGCGACCGGTCCCGGGCCGCTCCAGCTTCTACAGGCTGGACGGGATCAGTTGCTAAAAGGTGGAAACGCTGCCGCCCGGAGCGCCTTCAACGAGCTGATCACGAAGTATCCGAAGTCCGAGTACGTGCCCGAAGCGATGTTCTATACGGCGCAGGCGTACGCGGCCGAGCGGAATCTGACGGCCGCTGATGCGGAGTATTCGTCGCTGATCGCGAGGTATCCCACCTCACCGCGCGTGCCGACCGCGATGTACAAGCGGGCGCTCCAGCTTCAGGCCGCAAAGAAGAACGCTGAAGCGAAGAAGCTGTACCGGGACATCATCAAGCGCTTTCCGCGCTCTGACGAGGCTGCACTCGCCGACGAGCGCCTACAGTCGATGCGGTAGCGCGGGGCCGTCGCATGAGCGAAGCTCCCGGCCAAGAGATGCCGTTCCTGGATCATCTGGAGGAGCTGCGTAAACGTCTCTTCTGGATTGCCGGCGCCATCGTCCTGGGCGTGGTCGTTGCCTTCACGCTCCTGTCGAAGCTGGACATCATCCGGCTACTCGAGCGGCCGATCCTTCCTCTGCTCCACGGGCAGAAGCTGATCTACACGCACCCGGGAACATCTTTCCACATACTCCTCAACGCGTCGCTGGCGCTGGGAATCATCCTCGCGTCACCGATCATCGTTGGGCAGCTCTGGCGCTTTCTCGCGCCGGCGCTCTACGCCCACGAAAAGCGAGTGGTGATTCCGGTTGTCGTATCCATGGCTTCGCTCTTTCTCGCGGGAGTGTCGCTCAGCTACTTCGTCGTATTGCCGCTGACGCTTCAGTTCCTGATGAGCATCGAGTCGACAGCGCTCACTCCGATGATCTCGGCGACCGAGTACTTCGATTTTGCGATCAGCATGTGCCTCGCGTTTGGACTCGTGTTCGAGGTCCCGATTGCCATCCTGGCGCTGACTGCGCTTGGGATCATCACGCCGCAGTTTCTGTCGAAGTACAGGAGACACGCGGTTGTCGTCTGTATTGTTGCCGCCGCGTTCATTACTCCAGGAGCCGATCCATATTCGTTGTTCGCGCTGGCCATTCCGCTCTACGTGCTATATGAGCTGAGCGTGTTCGTCGCGATCTTTGCGTACCGCAAGCGACAGAAGCGGCGGGATCGTATTGAGGCCGAGGAGATTGCGTCGGATGCGACGGCGAAGTCGTCGGCCGTCCCGAGATCGCTTTACGGGCTCGTCATTGCATTCCTTCTCCTGCCGAACGGAAGCATTTTTGCACAAGTCTCTCGTGCTCCAGTCTCTCGGCCTCCAACCGCGAAACCGCGCCCGGACACTTCGGGCCGCGATTCGACCGCGGATTCGACTCGCTCGAAAGACCTGATCAAGTGGAACGAAGCCGATTCCGTGATGAGGGTATTGATGTCCCGACCCGGCTATAGCGCCACTCGCTACCAAGCCGACCGGGTAGTCTTCGACGCGCGGACGCGGTTGCTCAACCTCAAGGGGAAGAAAGCCGGTGTCGAGCGCGATCAAACGGTGCTCGTGGGTGACAGCATCACCTACAACGACTCCACCAAGATCATCGTCGCCCGAGGCGATACCGTGATTCTGCGCGATCCGTCGCGACAGGCCGCAGACGTTGTCGCGCGTGGCCGGATGGCGTATAACGTCGCGCTGCATCGAGGGTGCGTAACCAACATCAGCACCTCCATCGAATCCGGACAGCAATGGTTCGTCGAAGGGGCGGACGCGTGCTTTGTGAGCGACACGACGCGCTTTGTGAGCGACACGACCCGGGGACGCGAGACAGCCTTCTACGCGCGCAACGCGTCCATAACCAGCTGCGACGACTCGATACCCGATTACCACTTCCAGTCCAAGGAAGTGAAGATGGTCTCGAAGAACATCATGGTCGCGCGGCCCGCCGTGCTCTACATCGGTGAAGTCCCGATAATGTGGCTGCCGTTCATCTTCCAGGATATGCGATCGGGACGGCGGAGTGGCGTGCTCACGCCCAGGTTCGGCGTGAGCGAGCTATTCCGCAACAGTCCGACCTACCGGCGACACGTTGAGAACGTCGGCTACTATTTCGCTTTCAGCGATTACATGGACGCGGAGTTTGCGCTCGATTGGAGGAGCGGCGCCCGATCAACCCCTGGTGATCCCGGCTGGGTGCGTCTGAACGGGGAATTGCAGTACCGCTGGCTCAACCGATTCCTAACCGGGCGTATTGGGATGTTTCGTCACGCGCTGGGCGATGGCTCGACGAACACTGGCCTGAGCTGGCAGCACAGTCAGAGCTTCTCCGACGCGACCCACCTCAACGCGAATATCAACTACGTCACGAACACCTTTGTCCAGAGGACGACGAGCTTCAATCCAGCGACCGTCCTCGCGAGTATCACATCGCAGGCGAGTTACGACACCAAAATAGGGCCGGCCGCGCTCAGTATCGGCGGAAACCGCTCTCAGCATCCTGGTCGTGGCGAGGTGAATCAGACTTTTCCGACTTTCAGCATCAGCGCTCCGACCATTGGCGTGACGAAGTGGCTCGACTGGACACCATCTTTCAACTTCCAAACGAACCAGGATCTGCACATCGATCAGGTCGGCGAATTCACTTACCGTTTTTTCACCAACGCCAACGGACAACCCGATAGCACGAAGCTGGATCGGAACCACCGGGTGACCAGCTCGGGTTTCAGCACTCCACTCAAGATTGCCGGCTTCTCGTGGAGCAACTCGTTCTCGCTCAATGACGAACTAGTCGACGCACCTCAGACCATCGTCGTCTTCGATCCGACCGATTCGGCGAAGAAAACAAGTCGGGTGTTCGCAAGATCCTATCTGACGAACATCGATTGGCAAACGAGCTTCGGTCTCCCCAGCCTCCTGCACGGAACGCTCAATTTGTCCCCGTCGGTTTCGTTCGAGAATGTGGACGGCTCGAGAGGGTACTGGGTGCGTTCCCAGCTGAGCGGCGGACAGTTCGTCCACCAATCCAAGCGTTCCAGCGTGAGTCTTTCCGCGTCGCCGACGTTGTTCGCGCTGTTCCCGGGATTCGGACCTGTAAGTCGGTTCCGGCACTCCATAACGCCGGTCATCGCATTCTCTTACGCGCCGGCGGGGAATCTCAGCACCGAATTTCTCCAGGCGACAAACAGGAGCCGACAGAGCTTCCTCGGCGCTCTAGCGCGAAACCAGATCAGCCTCGGCTTGTCCCATGTGCTCGAAGCGAAGATGAGGACCTCCGACACGAGCAGCACGGCCGAACCGAGGAAGATCAAGATTCTGTCGATGAACTTCTCGTCGCTCGCTTATGACATCGAGAGAGCGCGGAAAACGCATCGGTCCGGGTTCGTCACCCCGAACGTCTCCACCGATTTCAATTCGGATCTGATTCCCGGATTTCGGGCGAACGTAGGGTACTCGCTCTATCAGGGCGACGTGATGAGCGACTCCGCGCGATTCAAGCCGTTCCGCGAGACGATCAATGCGTCGTTTGCGGTCAATTCCCAATCGGGGATCTTCGGCGTGCTGACCCGGGTGTTCGGAAAGGCGGTGCCCGAGAAGAATCCCCAGATAGACCGCCCGGGGCAGAGTGCTGACGATGCATTGGCGAGTCGTGTCGCATCCACACCCGTCGCCGGAATTACCCAGCGCAATCGCCAGTACCAGGTTCCGTCGACACAGGGTTGGGAGGCGACATTCACATATTCATCCAACCGCCAGCGGCCGCCAACGGGCCACGGCGTCGTGCTCGACCAGGACATCACGACTCAATGCGCTCCGCTGCAGCCGAACCCGATCGTCTATCAGCAATGTCTCGAGCAGGCGGCCGCGAACGCGAGCAACGCGGTGTCGGTCACTAGCGGCATCGTTGGCGCGCCTTTCATCCGCACGCCGCCACGCGACAATCTTCAGTCGCAGATGACCTTTCATCTCACCCCGAAGTGGGCGGGAACGTGGGGGACGAATTACGACTTCCAGGCGAAGAAGTTCGGAAGCCAGCAGGTGTCGCTCCAGAGGGAGCTGCACGACTGGAGGGCGATTTTTGCCTTCACCCAGGCTCCCAACGGGAACTTCGCGTTCAGCTTCTTCATTGCCCTGAAAGCTGAACCCGATCTAAAATTCAACTATGACAAACAGACCTACCGCCCCACTATAAGCCGCTGACAGTGACACAGCGGCTGAACATCACGAATGGCGACAGCGCCGCCGGCACTCTGAGCGAGGCCGGCATCGTTGGAAAAATCATCGCCTGGCGTGACGTGCTCCACGAGGGACCGGTCGACTCCTCGCTTTCACTCAATGCGCTGAGCAAGCGGAGGGCACGATTCATCTCGGAGCGGGGTTGGGGAGACTTCGCGCACGTGAGCGGCGACTTCGCCGAGCGCGACCGGGTGATTCAGCACCTGGACTACTTCGACGAGGTAGTGCTCTGGTTCGAGGACGACCTCTACGACCAGCTCCAGCTGATCCAGCTCCTCGACTTTTTTTCGCGGGGCTCGCCGCGCCGAAAAAGGCTCGCGTTGATTCAGGTTGACGGATATATCCCGCCATTATCCTCGGCGAAGCTTCAGGAGCTGGACGAAGCCAGAGCGCCCGTAACATCGGAGCAGCTCGCGTTGGCGCAGAAGGCGTGGAAGGCGTTTGGCTCGGACGATCCTTCAGGAATCCTGCGCTTGCTCAACGAAAAACTTTCCGCACTGCCTTATCTTGCCTTCGCGCTATGGCGCCACCTCGAGGAGTTCCCTTCGATTGCAAATGGCCTTTCGAGGTCGGAGAGAGAGGCGCTTACGGCAATAGAAGAAGGTCACACGACGCCGGTGGCAGCGTTTCTTGAAGTCGCAAAGAAGCAGGAAAGCATCTTCCTTGGGGACATAATCTTCTACTCGTATCTGGAGAGACTGAGCGGAAAAAAGAATCCGCTGTTGACGTGGACCAACGGTGGCGCGGTGATATCACCGACCGCTGAGAACTCGCGCGCGTTCGTGAAAAGAGAGCTCAAGGTCACGCCGCTCGGACGAGATGTGGTGGCCGGCAAGAAGGACTGGCAGGACATCAACACTGAATCTCGCTGGCTTGGCGGGGTGGGGATCGAGCCTGGCGGCAAGGGATGGAGATGGGACGCCGAGGAACGCACTCTCGTCAAAAGGAAATCGCCGGTAGCCAGGAAACGCTCTCCTCGAAAGAAGAAAAAATGACCGGCAGACAGTGTTCTTCACGGGGACGGAATTGACCGAGAAACTCCTCATCGATGGCGACTCCCTCACCGTCGATGAAGCCTACGCCGTCGCCGTCGAGCGACTTCGCGTTGGTCTCACACCCAAAGCCCGGAAGCGGATGCTCCGAACGCGCGCCGTCGTCGACGCCATTGTCGAGAAAAACGAGGTCGTATACGGCGTAACAACGGGCTTCGGCAAACTCTCGGACGTCGCCATTCCGCCGAACAGGCTGGCCGAGCTGCAGGTCAATCTCGTGCGCAGCCATGCGTCGGGCGTCGGCGATATGCTCCCCGAGCCGGAAGTGCGCGCGATGATGCTGTTGCGCGCGAATGTCATCGCCAAGGGTTACTCTGGCGCTCGCCCAGAGCTGGTCGATCTGCTCCTCGACATGCTCAATGCCGATGTGTATCCACCGATCCCCGAGCAAGGAAGCGTGGGCGCCAGCGGAGATCTCGCGCCACTCGCGCACCTCGCGCTTGCTCTCATCGGTGAAGGGACGCTGATCAAGGGAGACCGCCAAGAGCCGGCGTCAACAATGCTCGAGCAGATTGGCGCCAAGCCAGTGGTGCTCGCGCCCAAGGAGGGAATCACCCTCATCAACGGCACCCAGGCCCACACCGCTGTCGCGCTCATCGCCCTTGTCGGCGCCCGTTCGCTCTGGCGCACCGCCCACGTCGCCGGCGCGATGTCGCTCGAAGCGCTGCTCGGCACTCCCGTCGCATTCGACGAGCGCATTCACGAAGCGCGCGGACAGAAGGGACAGTCCCGCTCGGCTGCCCTCCTTCGCGATCTTCTCGCCGACAGCGAGCTGCGCGAGTCGCACCGTCACGGCGATCCGCGGGTGCAGGATCCTTACTCGCTGCGCTGCATGCCGCAGGTGAACGGTCCCGTGCTCGACGCGCTCGACTGGATCGATGAGGCGGTATCGCGCGAGCTGAATGCCGCAACCGACAACCCGCTCGTATTCGAGAACGGCGAGACGCTGAGCGGTGGAAACTTTCATGGTCTCAAAGTCGCGATGGCGCTCGATTTTCTGGCGATCGTGCTCACGCATCTGGCGACGATGGCTGAGCGCAGAATCGACCGACTCGTTCATCCAGATCTCAACCAGGGACTGCCGCCATTTCTCTCGCCGGATGCAGGCGTGAATTCCGGCTTCATGATGGCACAAGTTACCGCCGCCGCTCTTGCCAGCGAGTGCAAAGTGTTGTCGCACCCGGCCAGCGTCGACACGATCCCGACCGACGGGAGCAAGGAAGATGTGGTCCCCATGGCGATGGGCGCG
>DASYVU010000141.1:0-7565 GCA_035936715.1 Gemmatimonadaceae bacterium | reverse complement strand
GGCACGTGAGGGTCATGGTAGACTACCTCCGCCCCCTGACTCTCTAGAAGTCGAATCACGTCGAGTGCCGGGCTCTCTCGCATGTCGCTGATGTCCTTCTTGTACGCGACACCAAGAACCAGGATGTGGCTACCCTTTACCGATTTTCTTTCTTCGTTCAGGGCGTATGCCACCTTTCTCACGACGACGGCTGGCATCTCGCTATTGATCTCACTAGCGAGATCGATGAAACGCGTCTTGTAGTTCAGTGTCCGCATCTTCCACGCTAGATAATGGGGGTCGAGTGGAATGCAGTGGCCGCCGATTCCGGGACCTGGCGTGAATTTCATGAATCCGAACGGCTTGGTCGCGGCCGCGTCGATCACTTCCCACACATCGACGCCGAGCTTGTCACACACGATGGCCATCTCATTGACCATTCCAATGTTGACGGCTCGAAAGGTATTCTCGAGGAGCTTGACCAGCTCCGCCGTCTCCGTACTCGAAACAGGAACAATCGAGTCGAGGCACGCGGAATAGAGCGCACTGGCAACCTCGGTGCAGGCAGCCGTGATGCCGCCGACAACCTTGGGAGTGTTCTTGGTCGTCCACTTCTTGTTGCCGGGGTCAACTCGCTCGGGGCTGAATGCAAGAAAGACGTCTTCTCCGACAGTGAGCCCTACCGCTTCGAGCTTTGGTTGCATCAGCTCCCTCGTCGTGCCGGGATATGTAGTGCTCTCGAGGATGATCACCAGCCCGGGATGGCAATTACGCTCGATTGCTTCAGCCGCACTGATCACGAAGCTCATGTCGGGATCACGCGTTTTCCCCAATGGAGTGGGCACTGCAATCGAAATTGCGTCAGTCTCGAACAGTCGTTTTTCGTCGGTGGTCGCCTGGAATTTTCCCGACTTGACCAGCGGCGCGAGCTCGGAGTTGGCCACGTCCTGAATGTGGGACTCGCCCTTCATCAGGTTGTCAGTCACCCTCTTGCTGACATCGTATCCAATGACACGAAACCCGGCCTTGGCAAATTCAACGGCGAGTGGAAGACCGACGTAGCCCAGGCCCACGATCCCGACGCAGGCTGAGCGATTCTCGATCTTAGCGAGTAGCTGATCCTTTATCCGCACCTGATGCTCACTTGTGGAATTTGACTTGGATTTCAGCGGCCGTAAAAACCGCGCACGGCTTCGATTACTTCATCCAGCTGTGACTGCTTCAACTCCGGATAGACGGGAAGCGAGATGACTTCCTTTGTCGCTTTCTCGCTCTCCGGATATGCGCCGCGCTTGTAGGCGAGATACTCGAAGCACGGCTGCAGGTGGAGCGAGAGCGGATAGTAAACCGCCGACCCTATCCCCTTCGCCTTGAGATGCGCCTGCAGGTCCTCTCTCCGGGCGACGCGCAGTGTGTACTGGTTGTAGATGGACTCGTTCGCCGGGTCGATCGTCGGCGTTCTCACACCCTCGACGTCGGCGAACGCGGCGTCGTAGTACGCGGCGTTCTTCCGCCTCGCCGCGCTCCATGACGAGAGCATTGGCAGCTTCGCCGAGAGAATCGCGGCCTGCAGCGCGTCGAGCCGGCTGTTGTACCCGACCTCTTCGTGGTAATAGGTCTTCAGCCCGCCGTGAGTCCGGAGGCGACGCACCCGAGTAGCGATCTCGTCGCTCTGCGTCACGACCATCCCGCCGTCGCCGTAGCCGCCGAGGTTCTTCGACGGGAAAAAGCTGAAAGTGCCGATCGTCGCGGCTTCGCCGGCCATCACCCACTTCCCGCTGACTTGGCGACGCGCTCCGATCGACTGCGCCGCATCCTCGATCACCGGGGCGTCGCCCGCGGCATCCATGATGGATTCGATGGGCGCCATCTGACCGAACAGATCTACCGCGATGATCGCCCGCGTCGCCGGCTTCATCGCCGCCGCAATGGTCTCAGCGGAAAGATTGAAGGTGTCGGGATCGATGTCCGCGAACACAGCACGCGCGCCAACGTTGTGAACGGCCCCGGCAGTCGCGAAGAACGTGAATGGTGTTGTCAGAACCTCGTCGCCGCGAGCAATGTCGAGCGCCCGCAGAGAGAGCAGAAGGGCGTCGGTTCCATTTGCACAGCCGATCGCGTGCGTCGTCTGCGAAAGCTTGGCGATATCGCGCTCGAGACGCTCGACGGGCTCGCCAAGAATGAACGCCTGGTCCTCGACGACCTTCATCATCGCGTTCACCACCGAATCGCGGATCGTCGCGTGCTGTGCTTTCAGATCAAGAAGTGGTACCGCCATCTACCTTTTGTCTCCAATTCGTTCGGAATAAGCCTTTAAAGATACATGACTCGGGCTCATACTTGGGCGCGGAGAGGCAGCGGAACTTCGCGCCCGGTCTTGGCCGATTCGTAGATGCCGAGAATCAGCTCCAGAGACTTCCTCCCCGCGCGGCCGTCAGTGTCCGGTTTGGCCTCGCCTCTCAGCACCGCGAGGACGTTTCTGTAGTAGCCCTGGTGCCCAAGCCCATAGACACTGGGGGGATTGGTGTTCGCGCCCTCAACCAGTTTGTCGTCGTCATCGGGTTCTGCGAAATCCCAGTGCTCGATCTTGTTGACCGCTGTTCCGCCGACCTTGGCAGAGCCCTTCTCTCCGAGAATCGTGAGCGACCCTTCCAGATTTCGCGGATACGCCAACATGGTCACCTCGATCGTGCCCAGCGCACCCGAGCGGAATTTGAGAATGGCGATACCCGTGTCCTCGGTCTCGATGCGCCTCGCGAGCGTGGCCGTTTTGGCCATCACGCTCTCTACCGGTCCCATCAGCCACTGAATGAGGTCAACGTAGTGCGATGCCTGATTCATGAATGCCCCCCCGTCGAACTCCCACGTCCCGCGCCAGGGAGCCTGATCGTAGTACTCCTGCGGCCGTGCCCAATGGACGGTGCAGCTCGCCAGGTAGATGCGGCCAAAACGATTGCGATCGACCGCCCGCTTCAACAACTGGATCGGAGGATTCAATCTGTTCTGCTTGACCACGAACAGCTGGACACCCGCCTTGTCGCATGCCTGAACCAGAGCGTCTGCCCCCGTGAGAGAGATTGCCATCGGCTTCTCCATCACGACGTGCTTGCCGGCCTTGGCAGCCGCAACTCCCTGCTCCGCATGCAATCCCGAGGGAGTCGCTATCGTCACGATGTCCGCTTTGCTCTCCGCCAGCATCCGCTCATAGGACGTGAAGTATGGAATTTTCCACTCGGTTCCGGCCTGCTTCGCCCGCTCGGCATCACTGTCCGAAACGGCGACGAGCTCCAGGCCGTCGATCTTGCTGATCGCCTCGCAATGGTTTTTGCTGATGCGCCCGCATCCCACGAGAGCGATCCGAAATGTCTTCTCCGATCCCACCTAGGGAATTCTCCTCAGCTCTTCGCCGTCGAGTCGGTACTTTGTCCCGCATACCTTGCAGCTGGTTGGATTCTTGTCAGAGAGGCGCTCGCCACACTGACACATCCACCCGACCTTGCGCGCCGGAACGCCCACCATCAGAGCGTACGCCGGAACATCGTGGGTGATGACGCTTCCCGCCCCCACAAACGCGTATTCGCCGAGCGTCACACCGCAGATTATTGTCGCGTTGGCACCAAGTGTCGCACCGCGTCCAACCAGAGTCTTCCTGTATTCGTTGCGGCGCGACACGTGGCTGCGTGGATTTATCACGTTGGTGAAGACCATGGATGGTCCGCAGAATACGTCGTCAGACAGCTCCACGCCTTCGTAGACGGAGACGTTGTTCTGAATCTTGACGTTGTTCCCGATCGTGACGCCGTTCATCACCACGACGTTCTGTCCGAGCGAGCAGCGCTCGCCAATCACCGCGCCGCCGAGCACGTGACAGAAATGCCAGACCTTGGTGTCCGCGCCAATCTGCGCGCCTTCGTCCACGTACGCGGACTCGTGAATGAATGGCTTTGCCATCAGACGCCGGCTTCCTTCGGAATTCTGGCGTGCCATTCCTGGAGTGAGAGTACCGACGGCGATCTCGACCGAAGCGATAGGATCGCATCGCAGGCCGCGCTCGCCGCGGAGAGCGTCGTTGTGTACGCGACCCGATTGGCGATTGCCGCCTGACGCATCGTGTAGTCGTCCCGCTGCGATTCCTTGCCGAGCGGGGTGTTGATCAGGAGCTGTATGTCGCCGTTGAGCATCATGTCCATTCCGTTCGGCCGGCCTTCGTGAATCTTGAGGACCGTCTCCACAGGAATTCCGCGACCGCGCAAATGCTTCGCAGTGCCACTCGTGGCGAACAGCTTGAATCCCATCTCCTGGAAGCGTCTCGCGATCGGCGTAACGGACCCCTTGTCGGAATCGTTGACCGTGATGAAGATCGCGCCTTCGCTGGGCAGCACGTTGTCAGCCGCGAGCTGCGCCTTACCGAATGCGCTGCCGAACGAATCGGAGATACCCATCACTTCTCCCGTGGATCTCATCTCGGGGCCAAGAATTGGATCGAACTCGCGAAACTTGTTGAACGGGAAGACGGCTTCCTTCACGGAGATGTACGCCGGCGCGACTTCTTCGGTGAACCCGATATCGTCCAGCGTCTCGCCGAGCATCACTCGCGCGGCAATCGCCGCGAGCGGCACACCAATCGCTTTCGAGACGAACGGCACCGTGCGGCTGCCGCGCGGATTCACCTCGAGCACGTATACCTGTCCGTCCTTGAGCGCGTACTGGACGTTGATCAATCCGACGACGTTCAACGCCTTGGCGAGCGCGACCGTGTGCTGGCGCATCTCCTCGATGTGCTCTTCGTCGATCAGATAGGGCGGGAGAACGCACGCGGAATCGCCGGAGTGAATCCCGGCGTCCTCGATGTGCTGCATTACGCCGCCGATCACCACCCGCTCCCCGTCCGAAATGGCATCGACGTCAGCCTCGAACGCGTCTTCCAGGAATCGGTCGATCAGAACCGGCTTGTCTTCCGACACAACCGCAGCGCGTGCGAAGTACTCGGCAAGCGATTTCTCGTCGTACACGATTTCCATCGCGCGGCCACCCAGCACGTACGAGGGGCGCACCAGCACCGGGTACCCGATTCTCCGGGCTGCCGTCACCGCCTCATCGAGGCTCGTCGCGGTCCCATTTTCCGGTTGTCTGATTCCTAGTGTCCGTGCGATCGTGTCGAATCGCCGGCGATCCTCAGCGATGTCGATCGCATCGGGTTGGGTGCCGAGAATCCGCACGCCGGCCTTGGCCAGCCCATTGGTGAGCTTGAGCGGTGTTTGTCCACCGAGCTGAACGATCACCCCCAGAGGCTGCTCGCGCTCGACGATGTCGAGAACGTGCTCGAGGGTGAGCGGCTCGAAATACAACTTGTCCGAGATGTCGAAGTCGGTCGAGACGGTCTCTGGATTCGAGTTGATCATGATCGTCTCGTATCCCTGCTCACGAAGCGCGAGCGCCGCGCGCACGCAGCAGTAGTCGAATTCAACGCCCTGGCCAATTCGATTCGGGCCGCTGCCGAGAATGACGACCGATTGCTTTTCTGTTCGCGGCGCCTCGCTCTCTTCGTCGTAGCTGCTGTACAGATACGGCGTCGCCGAGGGGAATTCACCGGCGCAGGTATCGACCATTTTGTAAGCGGGGACGATTCCGAGCCCAATTCGTCTGGCCCTCGCCGCCGATTCCGATTCGCGGCGCAGATCGGCAAGTTGGCGATCGGAGAAGCCCATCCGCTTCATCTGCCGCAGAACGTCCTTATCCACGCTCGGCAGCTTCGCGTATGCGTGTTCAGCGTCGATCAATTCCGCCAGCTGCGAGAGAAACCACGAATCGATGCCGGTGAGCTCGTTGATCTCGTTCACATCGAGTCCGGCCTCGAGCGCGCGCTTGATCTGGAAGATGCGCTCCGGCGTTGGCTGCCTCAGCGCGCCTCGCAAAGCTTCCAGCGTGTCCTCCTCGAGGCGGTCGTCGCCCAGGGTCGAAGCAGTGACCCAACCCGCGCGCCCGATCTCGAGAGCGCGGAGCGCCTTCTGGAACGCCTCCTTGAACGTGCGCCCGATCGCCATCGACTCGCCCACGGATTTCATTTGCGTCGTCAGCCGCGGGTTGGCTGCGCGGAATTTCTCGAACGCAAAGCGGGGGCACTTGACGACCACGTAGTCGAGCACCGGCTCGAAGGAAGCGGGGGTGGTTCCAGTGATGTCGTTCGGGATCTCGTCGAGCCGGTAGCCGACCGCGAGCTTGGTGCCGATGCGCGCGATGGGAAATCCAGTCGCCTTTGACGCGAGCGCTGACGACCGCGAAACGCGCGGGTTCATCTCGATCACCAGCATCTCCCCGTCCCGGGGATTGATCGCGAACTGGATGTTGCAGCCGCCGGCCTCGACGCCGATCTCGCGGATGACGGCAACCGCCGCATCGCGCATCAGCTGGTACTCGCGATCCGTCAGCGTCATCGCCGGTGCGACGGTGAGCGAGTCGCCGGTGTGAACTCCCATTGGATCGATGTTCTCGATGGAACAGACGATCACTACGTTGTCGGCGCCGTCGCGCATCACTTCGAGCTCGAACTCCTTCCAGCCGATGACGCTCCGCTCGACCAGAACCTGACTGACAGGCGAAAGGTCGAGCCCGCGTCGAACGATGTCCTCGAGCTCCTGCCGGTTGTACGCTATCCCGCCACCTGTGCCGCCGAGCGTGAATGCCGGGCGTATGATCGCTGGAAACGCAGTCGTCTCCACGATCTCGAGCGCCTCATCCAGTGTGTTCGCGGTATCGCCCTGAGGAACCGCGAGACCGATGCGCCCCATGGCTTCGCCGAACAGCTTCCGGTCCTCCGCCATCGCGATTGCGCGGGCGTCGGCGCCGATCAGCTCGACTCCGTACTTCTCGAGCACGCCCTTCTCCGTGAGCGTCATCGCGACGTTGAGAGCCGTCTGTCCGCCCATCGTGGGCAGGAGCGCGTCCGGGCGCTCCCTGGCGATCACGAGCTCGACGTACTCGGGCGTCACCGGCTCGATGTACGTCCGATCAGCGAACTCCGGGTCGGTCATGATCGTCGCCGGATTGGAGTTCACGAGAACGACCTCGAACCCTTCTTCCCGGAGGGCCTTCGCCGCCTGGGTGCCGGAATAGTCGAACTCCGCCCCCTGCCCGATGATGATCGGGCCGGAGCCTATTACTAGAATTCGGTGGATGTCAGTTCGCTTGGGCATTCGGATTAGCGCGGGTCATTGCACCAAACTTAGTGCACCAGGTTTCGGGGAGGTACATTCCGTTGGAACTGCAACAGAACGGGTGCGAGTTGTTAGAGGTGTAGCTGTTTGTTGCGAGTTCACTACGCCCAGACTTATCTCCGTGGCGTTCGGAGCAACTGCTTGTGGCTTCACGCCCGTATTAGCGTCCCGACGTCGTGAACTCAAAACTGGCCACTCTACCACGGACCACTCGCACCCGTTCTGTTGCTTTCGATCTTCAGCCGAGCGGAGATGCCAGAACTCGCACCCGTTCTTTTGCAGTTGACAGTTAAGAAAAAGGGAGCCCGCAGGGCTCCCTTTTTCGTTTGATCCAACCCGCAGCCTAAGCAGCGGAAACCCCTCTCGGCGCGC
>DASYVU010000140.1:0-22341 GCA_035936715.1 Gemmatimonadaceae bacterium | reverse complement strand
GGTGCCGCGGGCGATCTCGAGAACCCGGAGACGATTCGCATCCTGTCGGCGCGGGGCACGGGCGTCGGCGCGGACGGCGTTGTCTTCCTCGAGAAGGTGGCGGGAGGCGATGTCCGCATGCGGTATTACAACAGCGACGGCTCGGAGGCCGCCCTGTGCGGAAATGCGAGCCTGTGCAGTACCAACCTGGCCGTGGAGCTGGGAATGGCGCAGGGCGGCGGGTTCGTCCTTCACACCGCGGCCGGCTCGCTCCGGGCCCGGATCCGCGATGGACTCCCTGAGGTCGACCTGGATCCCGTTTCGGATGTAAAACCGGACGCGAGCGAGCTGGGGCTGAAGCCGGGAGAGACTCGTCTGGGCTATGCCCGCGCCGGCGTCCCTCATGTGGTGGTAGAGATCGCCGATATCGAAGCTGCCGACGTGACAGGGAGAGGACCCGAGCTGCGCAACCACTCGGCTCTTGCCGACGGAGCGAACGTGAACTTCGTTGCCCGGCGTCCCGACGGAGGGTTCACCTACCGGACCTATGAGCGAGGCGTCGAGGCCGAGACTTTAGCTTGCGGGACAGGAGCCGTTGCCTCGGCGATCATGCTCTCGAGCTGGGGTGAATCGGCTCAGGAGACTACTCTCTGGACCAGGTCAGGCCTGCCTTTGGTCGTGACGCTGCGCCGCGAAGGACCGGCCTGGCTAGCGTCCCTTCGCGGAGAGGGAAGGTTCGTTTTTGAAGGGCTACTTCGGGACGTCGACTGACTGACTGTCGCCTGAGGGCCGATTTGGTGGCGGTGGCTGTCTCGTTCGAGTCATTTCTAGGTGTATCTCGTTAAACCTCAGCTGCCACGAGCTTTGGGAAGTGGAGGGGTGCACGGTTAGGACTTCTCCACAGCTTTCCACCAGTTGTAGTTTACATAATATATCTTATACGCATATACGCTGAACGATGGATAGTCCCCCAAACCGCCACCCAACCTGCCTATACGGTCATGGGCTTGGCGAGGAGCTCTCCCAGTCTGACCTTGGCCTCGGCCGCCGCGGGCCCGGTCTCGTCCTTGGCAAGCTCCGTCCAGAGAGCCTTTGCCTCGTCTGTTTCTCCGGCAGCCATGTAGTCCCTTGCCGCCGCCGCCTGATATTGCGCTTTGTCCACCGGAAACCTCGTTTCCTTTGCCGCCACCTTGTACTGCTCTGCGGCGGCTACAAAGTCCTTGAGCTCCTCGTACCCATCCGCTTCGAGGATGTGGATGGAGGGTCTGAAGTCGGAAGGCGCCTTTCCCTCTGCCTTTTTCAAGGCGGCAATCCCTTCCTTGAACTTCTTCTGCTGGTAAAGAGCCTGGGCCAGAGTCATCGAAGCCTGGGCGCCAGCCCTGGTGCCTTCGTACCGCGCCGCGACCTTCTGCAGATCTGAAACGGCTAGCGGCAGGTTCCCCGCTGCGGCCGACTGGCGAGCCTGGAAGTACGCGGTCTCCGCCCGTTGAGCCTTCAGCGCCTCGGACCGCTGGTAGTACCAATACCCAAGGACGGCTATTGCCACGACTAGAACCGCCCACGACACTTCCCGCCTGTGGAGCATGAACCATTCAGAGAATGATTCTTCATCGGCGCCAAATCGTTTGGTTAGAATGCTGGGGTTGGTCATCGCTTGATAATTATTGAAGGTGCGGCCCATTGGAGCGCTGCTTCGAGCAGAATCTCGCCTTCTTGCCCGCTCGAAAAGTCAGTGCCCCCGGGGTGACTCGAACACCCGGCCAACGGTTTAGGAAACCGCTGCTCTATCCACCTGAGCTACGGGGGCAGAAATCAGAGTCCGGATCGTCCCAGCCCAAGCAGGCCGGCTGATTCACGGGTCAATCTACTCGGGAGGGGTTTCTTCCAGAAGTGCGCGAGAAGCGCTAGCGAACGATCGTGAACGGCGATTGGAGTGAATCCGCAGCGACCTGAGCAAGTCTGCTGACGTTTCGCACCTGGGCCTCCGGAGGTCCTCTAGTGACCGCGGACTCGAGCTGGGCGAGAGCGTCCGCATTTCCGGCGGCGGCGATCTCCACCTTTCCGTCCGGGCAGTTCCTCACCCATCCCGACAATTGGAGCCGGCGCGCCCTGTCCACCACGAACCACCGAAAGCCCACGCCCTGCACGCGACCGCTGATTTCCAGGTGGATGCTCTCCATTCGCGAGCTAGCGTCTGACCCCCAGTAGCGCAGCGAGTGTAGCAGCAATCGCTCCCGGATCCGTGACCGCTCCGGGAGGAGGCACGGTCAGCTCCCCTTCCCTGATCCGTTGAGCGATCTGGTCGAGTGCGCTGGCGATAGCTTGTGCAGCACTCAGTTTGTTCCGCGCGGCTGGCGTGCCCACTTCCCAATCCGTCTTCGCCCAATCGTTGGACGCTTGAGACTCGACGCCTTCCCCCAAGGTGGCTGCGGCGCGCCAATCATACTGCTGCCAGTCATCTACGAGCCACCCGACCTCCGTCGCGGTGCGACCCGACTCAGCGGCCGAGGTGTAGTCGACCGCCACGGCGGACTCGTCAATCAACGCTCCCTCGGCGTCAGGCGCAAAACTCACAACTGCCGGAAGCGGATCGAGGAAGTGTTCCACAGGTGGCAGCTCGTGTGAGTCTTCCTCGTCTGGAAATACTTCGTCATTCAGAAATACTTCGATGGGCGGAAGCTGCTCCCGATCGGCGCGCTGGGTCGCGGCAAATTCTACAAGCGGTTGGACGGGCGCGGAGTCAGTTTCCTCGCGCGACGATCCTGGCACGAACGGCCGCGACAAGCGAAACTCCGAATGGGTACTGAGCTGTCGTGATGCTTTCGGAGTCCGATGCGGAACGAACGGACGTTGTGGTTGCTGCTGCACTACATCCCCCCCCAACTGTATTTGCCCACGAGCGGCACGAATCTCACCGGAGCGATTTCCGTTTGGTCGAGCCGCTCTCCCCGACGTGTGAACATATATAGCGTCTGGTCTTCCTTGTCGCCCAGCGGGATCAGAATACGTCCGCCTTCCGTGAGCTGCTCGTGGTAGGTCGACGGCACTTCCGGCGCTCCCGCACCCACGAGTATGGCGTCGTAAGGGGCGTACTGGCGCCAACCCAGGGTACCGTCTCCAAGCAGAAAAGAGATATTCCGCGCGCCGATCTGTCTGATAGTCTCGCGTGCTTTGTCCAGCAGCTCTGGTATGCGCTCGATGGAGAAGACCTGACCGGCGAGCTGCGACAACAGCGCGGTTTGATACCCCGAGCCGGTTCCGATCTCGAGCACTTTCTCGTTGCCCGTCAGCTTGAGGAGCTCCAGATAGCGCGCGTGGATCGACGGTTGTGAGATCGTTTGTCCGCTCCCAATCGGAAGAGCCGAATCTTCGTAGGCTCGGTGGCGAACGCCGGTGGGTACGAATAGGTGACGCGGAGTCTGATCGATAGCGTGCAGCACAGCAAGATCTCTTATACCCTGGTCATGCAGGAGCTCGACAAGCCGTCGGCGTGGTCCGCGAAGCTCGTGCTCTAAGGGCGCTGCCACCAACTCTCCGCTGCGGCGAGCATCGCGTGATGGGTTAAGTCGAGGTGCAATGGCGTCACGGATATATACCCTTCCTGAATGGCGCGGAAGTCGGAGCTCTCCTCCCCGGACCACTCGATCGAGCCGCCCCCGATCCAATATATCTGACGACCCCACGGGTCCTGCATCGGCTTGAGTGAGTCGGAGTAGACGCGTCGCCCCAACCGCGTCAGTCGAACGCCGCGGATGTCGTCGCCGCGCAATGGCGGCAGGTTCACGTTGAGAAGCGTGTGCTCAGGAAATGCGCGAAGTGAGAGCACATGCTTGAGCAGGTCGCGGAGGGGCTCGATCTGATCGCGAAGCATGCTCACGTCTGCGCGGAGATCCCCGCCCGCGAAAGAAATCGCCACGGATGGAATGCCGAGCGAGAGCCCTTCCATCGCCGCGGCAACGGTCCCTGAATACAGAACGTCTTCGCCCATATTCTGTCCGTGATTGATTCCGCTGAGCACGAAATCAGGTCGCTCCGGCATCAGCGCTTCGACTGCCAGCATCACACAGTCGGTCGGAGTGCCGTCCACCTGGAATCTTCGTTCCCCGCGCTCGATCGGCCTGACCGGGTGGTGCAGAGTGAGGGAATGGCTCGTCGCGCTCTGCTCGCGATCCGGAGCAACGACAGTGATCTCCCCCAGCGGCTCGGCGGCTTCGATAAGGCAGGCGAGTCCATAGGCCAGAATGCCATCGTCATTGGTGCACAGAAGTCTCAACGATTCAAGACCCCGGCACGGTGGCGCCACAGAACCTTGATCACCAGCCACGCATCCCGAAATTCGCGGAAATAACTGGGCGACCCATAAATGGTCGAGATCGGAACATTCACCGTAGTGAAGCCCGCGCGTGCCGCGCGAATGATGAAATCAGTCTCGAATTCATAACGGTCACCGACAGCGTCGACTTTCCGCAGCACCTCGGCCTTCATCGCGCGATAGCCCGACTGGCTGTCGCGAACTTTTCCGCCCGATACCGCGCGCGTAGCCGCGGACGAGATCATATTGGCGATCCGCCGATGCTTGGGGACTGCCTTGCCGGAAAGGTCGCGCGTGCCGATGACGATGTCGGCGCGGTCGAGAGCACCGACGATCGCGGGTGCAAAGGCCGCGTCGTGCTGACCATCGGAGTCGATGGTCAGCACTGCCGCCGCTCCCTTCTTGAGCGCGGCAGCGAATCCCGCGCGCAGCGCCGCGCCTTTCCCCTGGTTCTGGTCGAACTCGATCGTCTCGTCTGCCACGGTTCTCAAAAGCTTTCTGGACCCGTCAGTCGATCCGTCGTCGACACCGATGATCAGCGCGCCGGGCAGATTGCGGCGCACGTCCTTGACTACCTTGGCGAGAGTCGGTTCCGCATTGTAAGCGGGAACGATCACAACGAGAGGCTCGATCAACTTTCAACCCCCTTTTCTTCGATTTGTCCGTCGAGTATCGCGAGTATGGACCGCAGATCGGTTTCCATGGATTCCACCGCCTGCGAATCCAGTGCCGCACGTGCCACTGTCCTCAGGTCCCCGCTCTTCCTGTAGTCGTCGATTTTCTGTCGCGCCCCATCGATCGTGTACTTCTCAGTGTAGAGAAGCTGCTTGACGAGCATGATGAGCTCGATCTCGCGGCGCTGGTATACGCGGTTGCCCGAACGATTCTTGGCGGGGTGGAGAAACTTGAACTGACTCTCCCAATAGCGCAGAACGTGCGGCTTGAGATCGGTGAGCGTGCACACATCGCCAATGGAAAAAAACTCCTGCACCGGCTCTTTCGCTTTCATTCGTCCACCTCCGAACGGAGCTCTCTCGTCATGAGGGCGGCGATGGCGCTGCGCGCCGACTGGCCCTCGAAGAGTACGCGGTTCACAGTATCCACGATCGGCATCTCAACTCCTTCCCGTACAGCGAGCTCACGAGCGCTCTGCGCTGTGACAACGCCCTCCGCTACGGTTTCCGTCTCCTTGAGCACCTCTTCCAGGTGCCTTCCTTTACCCAGCTCGAGTCCGACCGCCCTGTTTCGGCTCAGGGATCCCGTGCAGGTCAACACCAGGTCACCGAGCCCAGCGAGGCCGGCGAAGGTGCTTTGCTCCGCACCCAGTGCGACGCCAAGTCTCGTCATCTCGGCGAGACCGCGCGTGATGAGCGCTGCCCTGGCGTTGAAGCCGAGCCCCAACCCTTCGGCGATCCCAGTGGCGACGGCCATCACGTTCTTGAGCGCGCCACCTAGCTCGACACCCGTAACGTCGGTATGCGTGTACGCCCGAAAGTACGGAGAGCTGAATGCTCGCTGCGTGAACGCCGCCGCGTCCGCACTCTTGGACGCAACGACAACTGCCGTCGGCTGGCACTTCGCGACCTCCGCGGCAAAGCTTGGCCCGGAGAGGGCTACTACGGTTGCATCCGGAATTTCCTGCTCCGCAACCTCGGTCATGAGCGAGAGACTCTTTGGCTCGAGTCCTTTGCTGGCGACGACGATCGGTACCTTGCTCCGAAGCGACGTCCGCGCCGACTTTACGATCGGACGCAGGACCTGCGCGGGTGTCGCCAGGGTGACCAGCTCCGCGCCGTCGACGGCTTTCTGTAGATCGCCGACGGCGGTCAGTGTGGGAGCTAGCCGGTGACCCGCGAGAAAGCGAACGTTTTCGTGATTCTCGTTGATGGCCTGAACGACGTCGGGCTCGTACGCCCATAGAGTCACCTGATGGCCGTTACGCGCGAGCAGATCGGCGAGCGCAGTCCCCCACGCACCCGCTCCCACTACGGCGCACCGCATCAGCCAGCGCTCTCTTTCTTCACGAAGCGATGCTCCTCACCACGGCGCAAGCGACCAATGTTGGCGCGATGCGTCCAGAAAACGAACGAGGCAATGATCAGGCTGGCGATGAAAATCGGCGATCTCGGATCGCGCGAGTAGATGAGAATTGCTATCGGGAGAACCGCCGCCCCCAACAATGACGCGAGGCTGACGTACCGCGTGAAGTAGAAGGCGGTGATCCAAACCACTTCCGCGATAAGCATTGGAACGAAGGCGAGAGCCAGAAACACCCCGCTCGCTGTCGCTACGCCCTTGCCTCCGCCCTTGCCAAGGAGGAAGATGGGTTTGACGTGGCCGAGAATCGCCGCGGCGCCAAAGACAAGTGCCCACAGCTCGGGCCGAAGCGTTTCAGTGTACCCCGGCAGAAAATAGACGGGAAGAAATCCTTTGAGGAGATCGGCGAGAAACACTGCGCCGCCAATTCTCGGTCCGAGCACCCTGACGACGTTCGTCGCGCCCAGATTCCCCGAGCCGTGTTTTCGCAGATCGACGCCGCGAAGTCTTCCGGCGATGTACGCCGACGGAATGGAGCCGGCGAGATACGACAGGAGGACGCCGACTATCGGCGACATCTATGCAGACTTTGCAGACTTTCTACGCATGATGATGCGAAGGGGATTCCCGCGAAATCCCCACGCTTCGCGAAAGCTGTTGTGCAGATAGCGAACATAATGCTCCTGTACCAGGTCGGGATTGTTTCCAAAGACAGCGATCACCGGCGGGGCCGTCTCGACCTGCGTCGCGTAGTTCAGCTTGATCTCCCGTCCAGCGGCCTGCGGCGGCTGTCGACGGCCAACAATCTCTGTCAGAGTCGTATTGACCTGAGAAGTGCTGATTCTCTTGTGCCGCTCCGCATCTACTTCCAGCAGAAGCTCGAGGATCTTGGTCACTCGCTGTCCGCTGAGCGCCGAAGTGAAGACGAACGGGACGAACTTGAGAAATGGAGCTTTCTCCCCTGCCTCTGTCTCGAAGGTTGCCGCGGTGTTGTTCTCCTTCTCCTTCAAGTCCCACTTGTTGACGACAACTATGAGTCCGCGACCGCTTTCCCACGCCAGTGAAGCGATCTTGAGATCCTGGTTGTGCAGGCCCTCGACGGCATCGAGCACGAGGATGCAGATATCCGACCGCTCGATGGCGCGCCGTGTCCGCAGTGCGGAGTAGAACTCGATACCGTCCTCGACCTTTGACTGGCGCCGGAGGCCGGCCGTGTCGACAAAGATCAGCTCGCGCCCGTGAAAGGACATCGGCGTATCGATCGCATCACGGGTTGTTCCTGCCTTATCCGCGACCACGAGTCGCTCTTCACCCAGAAGGCGGTTGATGATGGACGACTTACCAACATTCGGACGTCCGACGACGGCTACTCGGAGCGCTTCCGGGACTTCTTCCGCGACGACCGGGATTCGCTCGACGAGAACATCGAGCATGTCGCCAGAGTTCTTCCCATTGAGTGCTGATACCGGCACCGGATCTCCGGCACCGAGCTCGTAGAACTCGTAGAAATCGGTCGTCGTCGGATCGTCGACCTTGTTGGCGACGAGCACCCATGGCTTGCGTGCTTCGCGCAGCAGGTCGACGACTCGGCTGTCGCTCGGATGCAGTCCAGTCTTCGCGTCGACGACAAGCATGAGGAGATCAGATTCCTCGATCGCTTGCAGAACCTGCCGCTTTATCTCGACGTCAATTGGGATGTGCGGATCGTCGGTCAGTCCACCGGTATCGACCAGCCAGAACTGACGTCCATTCCAGTCGGCGCGCGCGAAATGGCGATCACGCGTCGTGCCAGCCTCGTCGCTCACAATCGCGCTGTGATCGCCGACGATACGGTTGAAAAGCGCGGACTTCCCGACGTTCGGACGTCCGACCAGTGCAATGACAGGAAGGTTCATGCTGGCACCCAACTCTCTTCGGACTCCAGAATATCAATGAAGTCATACGACGGAAAGATGGGCATGGGTAGCGACGCTCTCACGCTCTCCAGCGTGTAGTCATCGAGGAAAACGCTGTCCTCGTTGATGGTCTCCGCTGGGATAAGGGCAATGTCCAGATCGCGACGGTTCTCCAGCGCCCGAAGAATATCCTTGCCGACCAGCAAGCCCGCGGTCGTGATTGTCGGACCGAACAGCGAATTCTCCGCGACGATCAGCTCGAGCTCCGCACCGCTGACGGCGCTTATGCTCTCCAACAGCGGCTGCATCAGAGGAGCCATGGCGAGCCCCGTCACCACGCCGATCCGTTGACCGTCGCGCCATGGTAGCCGCTCGAGCCCCGCTGCCACTCTCATGCGCAGCGATGTCACCGAACCCACGCCGTTCTCGATCTGAGCGAACTCACCGTAATGCTCGGCACCAGGCAGCTCACGCTCGGCAAGCATGTACAGCTCGTCAGAGCCGAACACCCAGGTCTCACCGCGCTCCTTCATCGCGCGCACGCCCCAGCGCTCGACCTGAATGAGAATCGCCCGCGCGGTGTCGCGATCCATCTTCTTTCCTGAATACAGATGCGAAAACTGAGTGAGGCCGACCGGCACTACGGCCGCTGACAGAACCGCTGCGCTCATGTTCCATAAGTCGGTCAACGATTCTTCCAGAATCTCCTCGTCGTTGAGTCCCGGAACGATGACCATCTGGCAGTGAAACTGGATCCCGCCTGCGGTGAGACGCGAGAGCTGAGCTTTGATGTCGGGCACCCGCGTGTTGTTGAGAAGAACCTTTCTCGCCTCATGATTCGTGGCGTGCACCGAGACGTAGAGCGGCGACAGGCGGTACTCGAGGATCCGCGCTATGTCGCGCTCCTTCACGTTGGAGAGCGTTGCAAAGTTTCCGTACGCGAAGGAGAGCCTGTAGTCGTCGTCCCGGATGTAGAGCGGTTTTCTCAACCCAGTCGGAAGCCCTTCGATGAAGCAGAACTCGCAACGGTTCGCGCAGCGCCGAACTGTGGGCGGCTCGAGGGAAATGCCGAGCGGCTCGCCGTCCAGCCGTTCGAGCTCATAGATGACCTGCTCGCCATCGGGCTGGCGAGCCTCGATCGCAAGCTCCTCGTCAGCTGTGAGAAATTCCCAGTCGAGGAAGTCAGCGAGGGGTCTCCCATTCACCGTCAGCAGCTCAGTGCCGGCCTGAATGCCGAGCGCATCAGCGATGCTGTTTGGATCGATTCGGGAGACTTTTACCATAGCTCAAGTAATTTAGAGCTAAACGGGCCGAAATCAAGGAACGGACGGAGTTTAGCTCCTCTTTCCTACGCCCTTGCCGCCGTCGAACTCGCTAGACCGGGGAGGTCGCCGCCAACGACTCCAGGAGCTTGCGAGCACGCTCGGGGTTGAAGCCGGGGAGCTTGGCGATTGCCTCTTCGCCCGCGTCCCGAACTCCCTGGACGCTCCCAAATTCCTTTAGCAGTTGCCGGCGCTTCACTGGGCCGATTCCAGGCACCTTGAGGAGCTCCGACGTCACTGTGCGCATTGATCGGCGCTTTCGGTTGTAGGTGACGGCGAAGCGGTGCGCCTCGTCGCGCGCCTGCTGAAGGAGGCGCAGCGCCGGCGACCGACGTGAGAGCTTTAGCGGCTCCTCTCGGCCCCAAATGAAGACTTCTTCTTCCCGCTTAGCCAGGCTGATGAGCGATCTGTCGGTGAGACCCAGCTCCTGGAGCGCCGCATGGGCGGCGGAGAGCTGACCTTTGCCCCCATCGATGACAATCAGATCCGGCAGAGGCTTTTCATCCTTGATGCGCCGGTCAAAGTAGCGGAGCACGACCTCATGCATCGATGCGAAGTCATCGCTGCCTTCGACAGTCTTCACCTTGAATTTCCTGTATTCCGAACGCTTCGGGCGAGCATTCTCGAACCACACGCAGGAACCCACCGTATCGGTTCCTTGAGTCGTCGAGATGTCGAAGCACACCAAAGATCGCGGTATGCGCTGGAGTCCGAGCTCTCGACCGAGCTCATAGACCGGATCGCCCGCCCGTTCATCCGCCTCCATGGACGAGAGTTTGAGCTCTTCTAGCAGGTGCCGCGCGTTCTGCTCCGCGAGCGCGATCAGGTCTCGGCGCGGCCCGCGCTGTGGAATGACGATTTTGCTGTCCGGAAGCGCCTGCTCGATGAGCTCCCGGTCTGGAAAGTCGAACGGCAGCAGCAGCTGACGGGCCCTTTCCTGCATGCCCATGTAGCTGCCGGCAAGGAAAATTGTCATCACGTCCGTGTCTTCCTCGCCTTCGACGTGCTCGAGAAAGCACTGTTCCCGAGAGAGCAGCTTGCCACCGCGGATTCTGAGAACCGTCACGCAAGCATCGTCCCCGTCACGTGCATATCCGACCACGTCTCGATCACCGCCCTCGACCTCGAGAACGACAGTCGGCTCCTCCATCTGCTCGAGATGGTGCAGCACGTCGCGGAGCTCCGCAGCGCGCTCGAAATCCAGCTGCTCGGCGGCGAGATCCATCCGCTCCTTCACTCGGCGGACCACCTCGTCTGGCCTTCCGGAGAGGAACAGGACTACCTCGTCGATCATCGATCGGTAGTCCTGCTGTGATTGGGCCAGGATGCATGGGGCTTTGCAGCGCTTGATATAGTAGTCGAGGCACGGCCGCTCCGGCATCTGTGCCGGCATGTCGTAGTTGCAGCTCCGGACCGTGAAAATCCTCTTGACGACGTTGAGGGCTCTACGCATGGCACCTACGTCGGTATAAGGACCGAAGTACCTCGCGCCGTCGTCCTCCAGCCGCCTGGTGACATGGACTCGTGGAAACGGGTCTTGTAGGGTCACCTTGATGTACGGGTACGACTTGTCATCCCGTAGGGCGATGTTGAAGCGAGGCCGGTACTCCTTGATCAGGTTCGCTTCGAGAATCAGCGCGTGGGCCTCACTGGGCACGACTATGGTGTCGAGGTCGGCGATGAGCCCGACGAGGTGGCGGGTCTTCAGGCTCTCGAGCTGATCGTTGGCGAAGTAGCTTCGTACCCGCGAGCGCAGGCGCTTCGCCTTACCTACATAGAGGGTAGTGCCATCCCTTCCCTTCCAGAGATAGACACCGGGCCCCTCTGGAAGATGGGGGAGCTTTGCAGCGACAGAGTCAGGAACGGGGAGCATGTGTAATTATACCATGCGCGAAAAGCCACGTTCATCGCCTGCGGAACGGAAGCCGCAGCAGCCTTCGTCCTCGATCAATGACGTTTCTTGCCTCGGGAATTCCAAACGCTGCGGTGATCCCGACGTAGGTCAACCCATAAGCTGCGAGCAGGATGAACGCCAGCAGCTTCGAGGGCACGGCGTTCTCGTGTGCTGAGAGGATCGGCGCTCCGCGATCCGTGATGAGCTTGTACGCCCACGGAATAGCGGCACCGGCCGCCGCGGCCGCCCACAGCCGCGCAATGCGGGAAGGAATGAGCCGCGTCCGACCGATCCGTCGGTCCATCTCGCGCCGCAAAAGGTAGAATTCCACCCAGCCGGCCAACCCGGCCGATGCAGTAAGGCCCGCGGCGCCGAGCTTTCTGTCGAGACCCAACAACCCTGGCAGCACCAGCGCGAACAGATAGCCGAGCAGCGTGGTCAGAACGACACGCACGACAGCGTAACGCAGTGGCGTCTTCGTATCGCGCATGGCGTAAAACGTGGAGGAATACAACCGCCCCATCGTCGACGCGAGGAGCCCGACGGTCGAGCCAATGAGTATTTGCCAGACCCAGATGGTCTCGCCGGTCTGAAACCGGCCGCCCTGAAACAGCAGATGCACGATGAGATCGCCCAGCGCGAGCAATGCGACGGCGCTCGGAACGATGAAGTACGCGATACGATCCAGGCCGTCGCTCAGGCGTCCGCGCAGATATGCGCCGATTTCGGCGGTCGTGCCCACGGCTCGCGACATCGCCGGCAGCTCCGCGGCGGAAATCGCCATTCCAAACAGGCTTATCGGCAGAACGTAAATGGCTTGCGCGTAGGTGAACGACGAGACCGCTCCATTGCCCAGGTAGCTCGCCAGCCACGCATCGACGTACGCACTGAGCTGCACGACCCCTCTGCCTACGAAGGCGGGGACGAAATTGCGGAAGACGTTGCGAATGCTTGTGCCGGCCGTGGTGAGGTGCGGCCTGATTCCGCGCGCATATTTCACCACCTGCGGGAGCTGCACCACAAACTGCAGCGCGCTCCCTATCACGGACCCATAGGCGAGATAGATCGCCAGTTGAATCTGGGTGTGTCCTTTATGGAAAATCACCAGCGTCGCAACCATCGCCAGATTCCACAGTACCGGCGCGGTGTACGACATGAAGAACCGGCGGTGGCTGTTCAGAATGCCCAGGCACCACGCCGAGAAGACGAGAAGACCCGCCCCCGGAAAAAGGATTCTCGTCAGCCGCACTGTCAGCTCGCGCTTTTCACCTGTGAACCCATTCGCAATGAGTGCGACGAGCCAGGGAGCGGTGAGAACTCCAAGGAGAACGATGATTGCCGCGACGAAAGCGAGCATTCCGGCAACCGCGCCAGCCAGCTTCGTTGCTTCTTCCTCGTCGCCCTTCCCGAGCAGTCCGGCGTACTCCGGGATGAACGACGCCGAGAGTACTCCTTCTCCGAACAGATTCTGTAGCATGTTCGGTATTCGGAAGGCAGCGTTGAACGCATCGGCGGCCAGGTCCGCACCCAGGTAGCGAGCCATCATGGTCTGGCGAATCAGGCCAGCCAGGCGACTCAACAATATGCCCATGCCGACCAGAAACGCCGCGCCCGGCGATCTATCGAACGCGCGGCCGGCGGTCCGCGGCGTCGCCCGCCTCTCGATCGGCGGCGCCGCCTCTGTTACCTCGTCGGCCTCCGGGGAAAGGAACTCTGGAAGCTCGCGATTCTTGGGTTCCGTTTTGCCTTCGTCGCTCACGAGCGACCTCGCGCCGACACGGATTCTTCCAGGGAGCGCGCTGTGTCCAGTCTCCCGCCTGTGAGTCGCCGCGCGTGTTCTCGCGCCTCAGTGAGCATTTCCTGCTTGAGGATCGCGCCGTATCGCGCGAGAAATGGGACGAAATTCAGGCTACGCTCCTGATGCTTGCCGATTGGGTAGAGTGATCCGCGAGCGGTGGCGATCTCGTGCATGATGTCGGCGTGCTCTCGCTTCGCGGCGGCGATTAACCTTCGTTCAAAACGATCCAGGCGCCGCAGCAGATTCGCCCGCAGCCCTTCCGTTACCGCTGCGCTGACTGGTGCGCGTTCTTCAACCACGGCTTCGCTGAGAGCATCAAGCTGCTCGTTGAGTGCTGCGCGCGTAGCGTTCAGCTCCTCTATGACGGCCTTCGGCAGTCGTGCGCGCGCAACCCGCGCTTCGACCTCGTGAGGATCGCGGAAGTCTTCGGGCAGCAGGTACAGCTTCTCCAGAATTTTCTCGACGTGAGGCTCGATGATCATGCACGACCAGCGCGGAAGAATCGCCGGTCGCGCAACTCCAACCGCCTCGGCGATCGGCCCAATTTGTGCGAAGTAGGCGATCTCGGCTGGACCACCGATGTAGGTCGCAGTCGGAAGAATCGCCCGCTCGACAACCGGTCGCAGCAACACGTTCGGCCCGAGGTCGTCCAAGCTCGCTTGCTTCGCCGCAGCCTTGATGGGTATCCGCTTGCGGCTGCCGGATGAAGAGCTGAATACAAGCGACAACCCGGTGACGTCCTGCACCTGGGGTGTAAACCCCGCCGACTCGATCTCGTGATTGCGTGCGGTTACGGAATCGGCAATGGCGCTCGCCCGTTCGAGAGCCTTGGTAACCACGGGATTCGCGGCCGCGCGAGTCGCGGGATGCGAGGCGTCGATCACCGCGATGCCCAGAGGCGCGAACAGCTCGCGGAGAAAGGACACGTACGCTTCCCCGACGGTAGTGCCCGAGGTGTAAAACCGCTCGAGCAGCTCGATCGGCGTAGGATCGATCGCCGAGCCCGCCGAGCGTTTGACGGCTTCGAGCTGCGCAGACACGTCTCCCAGCGGCATCGCGGCCATCGGGAGCCCCAAAGGTGCGGGGTGATCGAAACGCAGGAGCTGCGCGCCTCCGGGAACCGACACGATCGTGCTGCTCGCCTCCCGAAAATCGGTGTCATCCGTGGCTGCCCAGAACACTGGCGCAACCGGAATGCCGGTGATGTCCTGCAGTGAATCCGCGAAAGCGAGCGCGCTCAGCGCCTTCGAGAGAGTGTACACAGGGCCGCCGAAGAGCCCCGGCTGTTGGCCAGTGGTCACGACCACTCCTCGACCGCCCGCAACTGCATCCAGCCGCTCCTTCGCCTTTCCGGTAGCTGCGAAGGCGGGAGACAATTTCGACAGCCAATCGCCGGCGAATTCAGAGCGCACTGATTGCAGCCGCTCTCGCCATGACTTCGCGTCGCGCGGCAGCGGCTCGTACCAACCGGCCGGGGCCGTGCCAGCCATTGCCGCGGCTGCGAGCGGATTTCCCGAGAGTGGCTGAGTGATCACTCGTGGAGCGCTCACCGGCGACTCGCAAAAAGAATTGTGCGCGGCGAAACCTCGGACCACGGCGCGCCCGCGTAATCACCAATTCGATCCACGATCGCGAATCCCGCGACCTCGAGCATTCGTTCCAGATCCCGGGGGGTCAGGAGCCGCACCCGCTCGATGTATTCCTTGCCGCGCTCGCGCAGCCGAATCGTCTTCTCGACGAATCGGTCGTCAGGACTGATCGCGCGCGTCTGCTCGATCGTGATGCCGTTTTCAACACGCTCATCGTAGGGAACCAGGTCGCTGCGCACCTGCGAGGCATTCAGAAAGTCGATGACCAAAGTTCCACCGGGTCGCAGCGCATCGCAAACGCATATCAGCACCCGCTCGTTTTCCCGATCGTCCTCGAAGTAGCCGAAGCTCGTAAAAAGGTTGACCACGAGATCAAAGCTCCCTGGCGCGAAAGGCAGCTCGCGCATGTCGGCTCTGACGTACGGGGCGTCGGGAATCTCGCGCCGGGCGATCCTGACCAGCGCGGCCGACAGGTCGAGGCCCACCGTCCACCACCTCTCGCACAGGGCTTTCGAGTGCCGGCCCGCTCCGCACCCAAGGTCGAGAACGGAGCGGATATCCCGACCCTCCAGAAACCGGGCGATCAGATCGATGACGTGCTCGGCCTCCGTCTCGTCGCGGTGCTGATAAATCCGAAGATATTCCTCTCCGAACCACGCCTCGAACCAATCCGCCTCCTCCGATCCCGAGCGCTGCATCATCCCCTGACGGGATCCAGTCGTAGTCACTTGTGATATGGCTCGCCGCGCACGATGGTGCCGGCGCGATAGATCTGCTCGACGAGCACCAGGCGCGCTATCTCGTGCGGCAGTGTCCACGGAGCGAGCGCGAGCTTGAATGTCGCCCGGGAAGAGACATCGGATGTAAGGCCGAAAGCGCCGCCTATCAGGAAGGCGAGGTCACGATCATCTTCGCGCGCGCGCTTCAGCAACTCCGCAAACTGAGCTGAGTCGAGGGTGCGGCCGCCCTGCTCGCAGGCGATCGTTTCGGCACCGTCAGGGATTCGTTCGGCGAGCCTTGCGCCTTCCTTGTTCTTGACCTTGTCAATTGCATTGCCGGACGCTCGCTCTTCGCGCACCTCATGAACGTCGAGCGGCCAGTACCGCGCCGCTCGTGTCTCGTAATCCCTGATAGCCTCGCCGAGCGCTGGATTGCGCGCCTTGCCCACAACCGCGACGACCAGTCGCATCTACGCGTAGATGCCGCGGAGCCTGTGAACGCTGGCCACTCTGCTGATCGAGACCATGTACGACGCAGTGCGCATATTCACGCGCTTCTGGCGGGAGAGATCTAGGACGTCCTGGAAGCTCCGCTTCATAATGGTCTCCAGGCGCTCGTTGACGAGATCTTCCGGCCAGAAATAACCGCCTCGATCCTGCACCCACTCGAAGTACGAGACGGTCACGCCGCCGGCGTTGGCAAGAATGTCGGGGATGACGAAGATGCCGTTCTCATCCAGTATGGAGTCCGCTGCCGCGGTAGTGGGCCCATTCGCGCCCTCACAAATTATGCGCGCCTTGATGTCCCCCGCGTTCTTGGTCGTGATCACGTTTTCCAGCGCGGCGGGAAGCAGCACGTCGACGTCGAGCGTCAGCAGCTCCGCACCTGAGATCGCTTCGGCCTTGTCGTAGCCCTCTAGCGAACGGTGCTTCTTCACGTAGGCAATGGCGTCGTCGATATCGATGCCATTCGCATTGTAGAGCGATACCGAGCGATCGCCGATCGCGACGATCCTGCAGCCCTCGCGGGCAAGCAGCTGCGCGGCGACTGAGCCGACGTTGCCAAACCCCTGGATGGCGACGGAGGTTCCCTTCACCGGCATGCCGAGATGCTTCAGGGCTTCCTTGGTGACGATCATGCACCCTCTGCCCGTTGCCTCCCGCCTCCCAAGTGATCCGCCGAGCTCCACAGGCTTGCCAGTCACGACGGCCGTAACCGTGTGGCCTACGTGCATCGAATACGTGTCCATCACCCAGGCCATCACGCGCTCGTTGGTGTTGACGTCCGGCGCCGGCACGTCCGAGTCGGGGCCCAGCATGTTGATGATTCCAGAGGTGTAGCGGCGGGTGAGTTTCTCCAGCTCACTCGCGCTCATGGCGAGCGGGTCGCACCTGACTCCGCCCTTGGCGCCGCCGAACGGAATGTTCACAACCGCGCACTTCCACGTCATCCACGCGGCGAGAGCTTTTACTTCCTCCAGCGTTACCTGCAAGTCGAACCTTATGCCGCCCTTGGCAGGGCCACGAGAGGTGTTGTACTGGACGCGGTAACCCTCGTACACCTCGACCTCGCCGTTATCCTTCATCACCGGAATCGAGACGATTACCTGCTTCTCCGCCTGTCGCAAAACCTTGTACAGGCCGGGCTCCAGGTCGAGAAGCTCCGCGGCCTTGTCGAATCGCGACATCATCGCCTCGAACGGATTCTCCTCGTCGAGAAAACGATCCTTGTCTGGCCGAACTAGTTTGTGAGCAGGAATTCGATAGTCAGTAGCCATGAATTGAAATTTTCAGCGTTGTGCCGGTAGGGTCAATCTGTGTGAGCGATCGAGAGAAGATTGTCCAGCATTCGATCGATGTGAGGCTGTCCGTCCTCGATTTTCAAACGCTGTGAAACATACCATAATGCCCCTACTTCGGCAGGCCATATGGACTCCAGTTTCACCGCATCTTTGAGAGTGCAAACGACAAAATCGGAGCTGCTCGCTTGAGCCGCGAGATAGCGCGCTTCACTCCTCGTAAATACGTGATGATCCGCGAAGCTGTGCGGTCTCACTACAGCACCGAGTTCGGTCAGCTGTCTGAAGAACGATTCAGGTCGGGCGATGGCGGCAATCGCGGTCAGGTCGGCCCCTCGTAGCGCGTGCAATGGAAGCGTTTGACCAGTCGCCGTGCTCCGCAGATCTCCCGGAGTGAGATGCACTATTGCAATCGGAACCTGGGGTGCCGCGGCGGCGACTGCACGGCGCGTCGCTTCAACCGTCTCTTTGTCCGCGGTTTTCCGCGTGATGATGACGAGGCTCGCGCGTTTCGCGGAACGCAGCGGCTCGCGCCACGGGCCGGCCGGGAGGAGTCGCGTGGAACCGGACCACGAATCTGCATCTACGAGCAGCACATCTGCGTCTCGAGCCGCCCGGCGATGCTGAAAAGCGTCGTCAAGGATCACGACTTCCGCTCCCTGTGCGATCGCCTGTCTGATGCCACGCGGGCGATCCGATGCCACAATCACGGGGACACGTGCGTTCAGGCGCTGATGCACGAGCGTTTCGTCGCCGCCATAACCTCTTAGAACGATTGCTGGCTTTATCCCCTTTTCCGTCAGCGTGCGCGCGATCCACGCAGCGACTGGAGTCTTGCCAGTGCCGCCAACGGAAAGATTTCCAACGCTCACGACCGCGACCGAGAAATCTTCCGCCGGGAATAAACCGGAGTCGTACATCCATCCCCTCATGGCGACGGCTCCGCGATAGGCCATCTCGATCGGCGAGAGCAGCACGCGCAGCGTCCTGGCCCGCCTCCCGCGACCGGCCCAAACCGTTTCCACCATTCGCCTCAGATCAGGCACCGGCAAGTCCGACTGCATCGCGCAGCAAACGCTCAAACCGCGGAGCTTCCTCGACGGCCGCGCGCGGGTTCGTCGCCATTACCTTGGTCGGCGGTCCGTAAGCAACCGTCACGCGGGCAAACGGCTTCGGGATCATGAACTGATCCCAGCTCTTCAGACGCCAGGAGCGGCTCGCGGAAGCCGCAATCGGAAGAATGAACGAACCGGACCTTTGTGCCGCGACCAACGCACCCGGAGCGAATCTCTCGGCCGGTCCCTTCGGGCCATCGGGCGTGATCGCGACCTCGCGACCGGCCTGGAGCTCTCGCACCAGTGAGATCAGTGCCCTGTTGCCACCACGAGTCGTGGATCCGCGAATGAGACCATAGCCAAGCGATTCCGCCGTTCGCGCGACCATCTCGCCGTCGCGGTGCTCGCTGATCAAGACCATTACTCCCTCGTCCCGGTGGTGCCAGAGCAGAGGCAAAAGCTGGCCGTGCCATAATGCGAAGATGAACGGCAGCTCTCTCTCGCGCAGATTTCGCACAGCGTCTCCATTCACTACTCGAACGCGCCAGGTTCTGGCGAGCACATTGAGGAATCCTCTTCCCACAAAGAGGGCGGCACGCTCACGCCAGGGGAGAGATGCGCGCTCGCCAGTCATCCGCGCGGACCGACAAGGTCGCTCGCGATTCGCGCCACTCGATCGGCAGCACCGGGGGAGCCGAGCTTGCTTCGGACCTCAGCCAATCCTGCCAGAACCTCCTGCCGCTGCCGACTTCCCGGTTCGAGCAGTCCGATCATTGCCTGGGCAATCGTTTCGGGAACGATCTCATCCTGAATAAATTCGCGCGCAACTTCGCGGCCTGCGACGACGTTCACCAACCCGATGTGGGGTATCTTCACCGCGCGCTTGGCGAGCGCGAAGGACACTCGCCCTGTGCGATAGGCTACGACAAGAGGACAGTCAGCGATTGCTGCTTCGAGGGTCGTCGTCCCGCTCTTGCAGAGCGCGGCGTCCGCGGCACGGAGAACGCTGAGTGACGCCGAGTGCACCAGTCGGAAAGGACATCGCGCCGAATCGAGAGCTACTGTCGGAGCGACGCTTACGATCACCTGAAGTCCGGGCCTCTTGCGTTGGAGCTCTTTCGCGGTCGCGACGAAATCGTCGATAAGTCGATCTATTTCCTGCTGACGGCTGCCGGGAAATAGCGCGAGCACAGGCTGGTTTTGGGCGAGCCCCAGGGCTTCGCGCGCTTCCAGCCTGGTCGGCATGTTCAACGCCCGATCCAGCATTGGATGCCCGACGAACGTCGCATCGATTCCATAGCCGCGCAGCAACGGTTCCTCGAATGGAAGAATCACGGCGGCTTTCGACACCATCCGCGCCAGCTTCGGAATTCGCCCCGCACCCCACGCCCATACTTGCGGAGTGACGTAGTAGAGAACGGGCACACCCGCCTGCGTCGCCGCTGCCGCCACCTTCATGTTGAAGCCGGGGTAGTCGATGAGCACGACCAGCGCGAAGTCGCCACGTTTCATCATCGTTCGCAGGCGGTAGAGCAGCACAAAATGACGTGGGACGTGCTTGACGATTTCAAGAAAGCCCATGACTCCGAGCTGACTGTCTCTGTGAATCAGCTCGACGCCCTGCTCCGCCAGCCTCGAGCCGCCCACGCCAGCGAGACCGAGCTCCGGTCTCAGGCGCTGGAGCGCTGCCGCCACGCCCGCGGCGTGGAGATCGCCCGACGCCTCACCTGCTACGAACAGAATCCTACGCATGATGGTGCGCGCGTCCGACCAGTGAAGGAAGAGTCAACTCGATCTCCTTCACGATACGGAGCGCCACACCCAGCGCCAGTCGTCCCTCCTCTCCCGTAACCACTACGGGGCCCTCGCCCTTGAGAGCGGCGACAAAGCTCTCCAACTCGAGCTTCAATGGCTCGCCCGCGGGCGCCTCTAGCTTGATCCTATCCACGAAATCGGTGATGTCAGTGGGCGAGGTACGCGCCGAGAGCGGATCAATGTCTGATCGAAGCCGAAAGAATTCGCCGCTGCCCGACGCGAGATCGAGCGAGAGATATCCGCTCTGCTGAAAGATTCGAATCTTTCTCTTCTTCTCGCGTGAGATGCGGCTCGAGGTGATGTTGGCAACGGCGCCAGAGGTGAACGTGACTCGAGCGTTGGCGATGTCGAGCATCGGCGTCAGCACTGGAACTCCTACCGCGGAGATCTCTTTCGCGTCGGTTCCAACCAGCGTCAGCAGCAGGTCGATGTCATGAATCATGAGATCCAGCACGACTGCCACGTCGGAGCCCCTGGGACTGAACGGCGCCAATCGCTCGCTGTCGATGAATCGTGGCTTGTTCACGTGCGGCAGCGCGGCGCGCACCGCCTGATTGAAGCGCTCGATGTGGCCGATCTGGACGATGACGCCTTTCTTACGCGCAAGCTCCAGCAGCGCGTCGGCTTCCTCGAGGGTGGTCGTGATCGGCTTCTCGATGAAGACATGCTTGCCGCGCTCGATCGCGGCGCTGGCGACGACGAAATGCGCGGACGTCGGCACGACGACTATCACCGCGTCGGACACCTCGAGCAGGCTATCGAGCGACGGATGTGCCTTGACCCCGAGCTCGGTCTCGACTTCCTGCGCGCGATCGCGCCGCGTCTCGACGAATCCGCTCAACTCGACGCCCGAGAGCTCGCGCAAAATTCTTATATGGTGGAACCCGAGGCTGCCCGCGCCGACCACTCCGACGCGTGGGGTTTTTCTCAAATCACGACTCCGCGCTCGCTACCCTCGACGAACCGTAGCAGCTCTTTCACTTCCGGCAGGGGCTCGAGCTCAGTCTGCGCCTGCTCGATTGCCTGAGTCACGTTGAGGTCGGAACGGAACAAGAGCCGATAAGCGCGCTTGAGCTCGCGTATGGTTGCCTCGTCCATGCCGCTGCGTTGGAGCCCGATCGTGTTCAGGCCATAGAGCTTGACCGGATTGCCCACCGCCTTGAGGAATGGAGGAATGTCCTTGGAGACACGCGAGCAGCCACCGATGAAGCTCTGACGCCCGATGCGGGCGAATTGATGCACCGCGCTCAGTCCGGAGATAATCGCCTTGTCCTCGATAGTCACGTGCCCGGCCAGCTGTACCACGTTGGAGAGGATCACGTTGTTTCCGATTTGGCAGTCGTGTGCGATGTGCACGTATGACATCAACAGACAGTTCCGGCCAACGTTCGTCGTGAATGAATGGGCGGTGCCGCGGTTGATCGTAGCGAACTCGCGGATCACAGTCCCCTCCCCAATGACTACCGTCGTCTCCTCGCCCCCGAACTTGAGGTCCTGCGGCGGCCCGCCGAGAACGCTTCCGATGCCAACTCTGCAGTGGGGGCCGAGGGAGACGTTCCGCTCGAGTGTAGCGCGCGGAGAGATGACGCAGCCGTCATCAATCGAGCATCCCTCTCCCACAATCGCGAACGCACCGATCTCGACGTTGGACCCGATCTCCGCATCCGGCGAGACGATCGCGGTCGGGTGGATCCGCTTCGCAGTCATCGGTCGCGGATCGTCGCGGCCATGTCCGCCTCGACAACCACCTCACCGTCGACTTTCCCGACTCCACGCATTTTGCACACTGTGCCCCTCAGTTGCACCACATCGAGCTCGAAGCGCAGCTGGTCGCCCGGCTTTACGGGCCGTCTGAATTTCACGTTGTCGAGGGACATGAAGTAAACCACCTTAGTGTCGGGATCCGGCACCGAGCCCAGCAGCAGCATCCCGCCAACCTGCGCCATCGCCTCGATGATCAGCACTCCGGGCATTATCGGATGGCCGGGAAAGTGTCCCTGAAAAAATGGCTCGTTGATAGTGACGTTCTTGAGCCCCACGATCCGCTTCTTTTCCTCGATCTCGAGAATCCGGTCCACGAGCAGGAACGGGTAGCGGTGCGGCAGAACCTTCATGATGTCTTCAATC
>DASYVU010000139.1:0-3483 GCA_035936715.1 Gemmatimonadaceae bacterium | reverse complement strand
GATGCGACTCATGCAGGGCGTCGTTGGATCCGGTGATGTGGTCGCCGATCTCGGAGCCGGTAGCGCGGTGCTCTCCATTGCCGCGGCGAAGCTCGGCGCCCGGCGAGTGACAGCAATCGAGATCGATCCCGATTCCATCGGCAACGCGGAAGAGAATGTGCGCGTCAACGGGGTTGGAGAGCTGGTCGAAGTGATGGAAGGCGACGCTGCCACGCTGCTTCCGCTTCTCGCGCCGGTGCGAGTGGTGCTGGCGAACATCATTTCGTCGGTTCTCATCGCGCTCCTTCCGACGATCCGGTCTTCCCTCGGCGCTAGCGGACAAGCGATTCTCTCCGGGATTCTGCGCGAAGAGCGCGAGGTCATGCTGGCGGCCTTCGATGCCGATGGCTGGACGGTCGAACGCGAAGACACGGAGGACGCGTGGTGGAGTGTACAGATCGCGCCGCGGTAGCAACGTTTTTTGCCGCCGACACACTCACGGTCGGCGCGACGATAACGTTGTCGGAAGAAGCCGCGCACCACATCCGCGTCGCCAGGGTCGGAGTCGGCGAGTGCGTCGCACTCCGTGACGGAGCTGGAGGAGCGGCCGTCGGCACTCTCGTCAAAATCTCGAAAAGCTCGGCGCTGGTGGACATCATTGAGACAAGCGAGCTGTCCCGACCAGCGCCGATCCACCTTCTCGCGCCAGTCGCGGATCGCGAGCGGATGCTCTGGCTCGCGGAGAAGGTGACGGAGCTTGCCGTGACCAGCTGGCGACCCGTTCTATGGCGAAGATCGAAGAGCGTGTCGCCTCGCGGCGAGGGCCCGACGTTTCAGGCGAAGGTGCGGGCGCGCATGACGTCGGCGCTCATCCAGAGCGGTGGCGGCTGGCTGCCCGACGTTTTTCCGGAGTCGACGGTAGAGCGCGCCGTTGCCGCCGCGCCGCTCGGAACCAGGTTGCTTCTCGCAAAAGACGGTGAGCCCATCGTCGGAGTTCCCATGCTCACTCCGATCACGATTGCGCTCGGCCCCGAAGGAGGAATGGAGCAGTCCGAGCGCGACGCATTCGTTGGCGCGGCCTTTCTGCCTGTAAAGCTCGGCGACAGCACGCTACGTTTTGAGACCGCGGGTGTCGCCGCTGTCGCGATCGCCGCCGCATCGCTCGCACTTTCGAGGCAATCCAATGGCTGACTCGTGCATTTTCTGCCGAATCGCGCACGGGGAGATCCCGGCGCAGATGGTCGCGCACAATAAAGAGATGGTGGCATTCAGGGATCTGAACCCCCAGGCACCGGTTCACATCCTCATCGTCCCGACGAAGCACATCAAATCGCTGGACGACGTTACGGATTTCGATTTGCTGGGACGGATGATGGCCCTGGCGGCTGCCATTGCGAGGCAGGAGAAGATTTCCAAGACCGGTTACCGGACGGTGATCAACACGGGGAAGGACGGCGGGCAGAGCGTGGATCATTTGCACATCCACCTGCTGGGCGGCCGCGAAATGAGCTGGCCGCCCGGTTAGCCTCGCAAGCGCTAACGATTGGATGCGTGCGCGCTGTCTTGCAGGCCGGCTCTGAGGAATGCGTCGATCCGCTCGGCCACGAAGTCCGCCGTATCCGCCATCACGCGAATGCGGGTCCTTTCGGTCGGATGCGGAGTGAGACGCATTTGCAGCGTCAGGTATTCGGCAGTCCGCCGGAGATCGTCAACCTGTTCCTTCGTAAGCTCGTTCATGATCAGCTCCCGGCCGGCACGCCCGGGGTAACGGGTTGGGTGGCCGCAGCGCATCCGTAGACTGGATGCGTCTCGAGCGTGCCCCCGCGTCCCGTCGCATACTCGGTGTAGAGGAACTGCATCGTGCAATGCTGTGTTGTTCCCCGAACAAGGCGGGGTGCGCACGCCGTGAGCAGAAGAAGTAGGAGCGTCAGTTGGATCTTCCCTTTCATGGGACACCTTCCTGAATGGGGAAAAGTACTGCAGACCCCATTTTGTGATGGGGAAAACTACTGTAGCAATGATCTTGTGTCGCGTCCATAGGGAAATCAGGGAGGGGCCTGTCGGAAAATCACGAGAAGCCTTCAACGAGCCGGGAACGTCGCTGGCCTACCGTTGGTCGGGTTTAGTCGCCCAACTTCATGTCTGATCGCGGCTTACAAGCTTGACCATCCTCTCAAATGCGGTACCTTTAAGCCTTGTCCTATATCCGGCGACCAAACGCCACCAAGGGGGGAAGTAGAATTTGTCGGAAGTCATAATCCATGACGACGAGAACTTTGAGCGCGCGCTCAAGCGCTTCAAGAAGAAGTGCGAAAAAGCGGGTATCCTCTCTGATCTCCGCAAACACCGTCATTACGAGAAGCCGAGCGAGCGCAGAAAGCGCAAGCTGAACACGGCCATGCGTAAGAACCGCCGCACCCGCCACGTCTAGGGAATGTCCGAGCTATTCGCCCGCCTTCAGGGCGATCTGAATTCATCCAGAAAGGCCCAGGACAAGGCTGCGACACTCCTGCTGGGGACCGTCCTCTCAGAAGTCAAGAACAAGAAGATCGAGCTGAGGCGGGAGCCAACAGACGCCGACGTGATCGACGTCCTGCGAAAATCGATCAAGCGCAGGCGCGAATCGGTGGAGATGTACACGAAGGGAAACCGGAAAGACCTCGCCGACAAGGAAACGTCGGAAGCGGCGGCGCTCGAGAAATACCTTCCCGCGCAGGTCAGCGATGAAGAGCTAAGGACCGCTGTACGAGCGGCGATCGCCGGAGGGGCAACTCAGATTGGCGCAGTCATGGGCAAGGTGCTTCCCCAGTTCAAGGGTCGGGCGGAGGGCGGAACGATCAACGCCATCGCTCGAGAGGAGCTGAGCAAACAGGGGTGAAGCTTCGCCGGGGGTCTGCGTTCTCTGCTTTGTATAGATGAAGCTTCGCCGGGGGTCTGCGTTCTCTACACTACGTCGTAGTCTCTACGCATGAACACCCACGCGCTCAACGTCATCGAGTTTCCCCGCACTCTTGCGCTCATCGCCGAGAGAGCGACGTCGCCACTCGGAGCGGAACGGGTACGAGAGCTTCGCCCGGTAACAGACCCTGACGCGATAGAAAGGGAGCACGCGCGCGTGGCCGCTGTGCGCGCACTCACCTCCGCGGAGGATCCATGGAGTCTCGACGGAGTTCCCGACGCGCGGGCGACCCTCACAAGACTGCGCGTCGAAGGGGCATCTCTGACCGCGGCCGAGCTTCTGATGTTGGCGAAGCTTCTGCGCAGCTCGCGTGCGACCCGGGAATCACTTCGCGGAGAGCGGGCTAGCCCAATCGCGACCGCCGTGTTGGCCGAACAGATACAATCGCTCGCCTCCAACAAAGCGCTCGAGGATGCGATCACGCGCGCGATCGACGAGGAGGGCCGGGTCAACGACAACGCCTCTGGGGATCTCCGGCGGATTCGCCGCGAGCTGAAGGGGTCACAGGGCGAGTTGATAAAATTGCTCGAGCGCGCGATGGCGAA
>DASYVU010000138.1:0-9878 GCA_035936715.1 Gemmatimonadaceae bacterium | reverse complement strand
GCTTACCCGGTGCGCATTTAGGCGGGCTGGCGTAAATTCCTTCGCATGGCATGGTTCCGAAAGGAAAAGAAGCCCCGGCTTCCGCGACACGAGAAGCACGAGATTCCGCCCGACGCGTGGGAGAAGTGTGACAACTGCGGTCACACCGACCTGCGCGAGAAGTTCGTGCGCAATCTCAACGTGTGCCCCAGCTGCGGCTTCCACCGCCGCATTCGCGCCAGCGAGTACGCGGCGATCCTCCTAGATGAAGGAACGGCGGAAGAGACCGAGATCGAGATCCGCTCCACCGATCCTCTCGGGTTCCCCGATTATCCGGCGCGACTGAAAAAGGCGACGAGCTCCGCTGGCGACGGCGATGCGATACTCACCTTCACGGGCCAGCTCGGCGGAATGCCGGTGTGCCTGGCCGTCATGGACTTCGCGTTCATGGGCGGGTCGATGGGCTCCGTCGTCGGCGAAAAAATCGCGCGGCTCGGCCAGCGTGCAATTGAGCGCAAATATCCACTGATCATCATCTCCGCCTCCGGCGGCGCGCGCATGCAGGAGGGAGTGCTGTCTCTCATGCAGATGGCGAAGGCCGCCGCAATTCTTTCACAGCTCTCCGAGCGTCGCATTCCCTACGTGTCGATACTCACGAATCCGACGACCGGCGGCGTCAGCGCCAGCTTCTCGATGCTCGGCGATGCGATCCTCGCCGAGCCGGGCGCGGTGATCGGGTTCGCGGGTCCGCGCGTGATCAAGCAGACAATCGGTCAGGAGCTGCCCGAAGGATTCCAGACGGCGGAATTTCTCCTCGAGCACGGAATCGTCGACTCCGTCGTCCCGCGCAGCGAGCTCAAGCGAACTGTGGGACAGCTGCTCCGTCACATGAGCGGCAAGCCGGCGTCGGCAGGATGGACGACCTCCTGACCTCGTACAGCGCGGCGATCGAAGCTCTCTTCGCCCGCACCACCGGCGGCATCAAACCAGGACTCGAGCGCACAGAGGCGATTCTCGCCAGGCTCGGCTCACCGCACGAGAAGCTGTTCGCAATTCACGTCGCCGGCACCAACGGAAAGGGAAGCGTAGTCGCGACAGCGGAAGCCCTTTTGACCGCCCAAGGACGCAAGATCGGGCGATACACATCGCCACACCTGATCGATTTTCGCGAGCGGATCACTGTGGACTCCGTGCCGATCCCCGAAGAAGCGGTGCTGGAGTTTCTGGAGAAATGGATTCCCGCCGCGGAAGAGATGGGCGCAACATTCTTCGAGCTGACGACGGCGCTCGCGTTCGACTGGTTCGCCAGGCAGGAGGTTGACATCGCGGTGATCGAAACTGGTCTGGGAGGGAGGCTCGACTCGACGAACGTGATTGCGCCGGCCGTCGCCACAGTTACCTCGATCGGCCTCGATCACACCGACCTCCTCGGCGATACACTGCAAGCAATCGCTCGAGAGAAGGCGGGGATCTTCAAGGGGGGTGTGCCCGCGGTAATCGGGGAGAGTGCGTCGGAGATTCGATCACTACTCGTGAAGTACGCAAAGGAGGCTGGCGCAGACCCTGTCATCGTAATCGACGATGAGTATCGGATCTCGGACGTAGAGGTGTCAGAGACGTGCACATCGTTCGCGCTCGCAAAAAGATCAGGACAACAGCGCGTTATAACGCCGCTCATCGGTGCATTTCAGGCAAGAAACACCGCGATTGCCATCGCGACGGTCGGGGCGCTCGGACGGAAATATCGTCCGACACGCGCTCAACTATCGTCGAAGCTCACGCAGGTCTTTCTCCCCGGCCGCTATCAGCGCTACGGAAAGTTTATCTTCGACGTCGCTCACAATCCCGACGGCGCTCGCACTGTCGCCGAATCGATCCACGCCCTGAATCCGCCCACGCCCCGCACCGCATTGGTTGCGGTCCTTTCTGACAAGGATTGGCAGGGAATTATTCGCGCGCTGGCGCCCGCGGTCGACCGTTTCGTATTCACGAATGCCCCTTCTGCTCCTCCGGAGCGTCGGTGGGATCCCTCTCAGGCTCAAGCGTTCGCCACATCGCAGGGGTTCGAGTCTTTATTCGAGCCACACATCGATGCAGCTTTGCAAGAGGCTCAGAAGAACGCGGAAACGGTGCTCGTCACGGGCTCATTTCACACTGTGGGCGATGTGATGTCACGCTTGCAGGTGTCTCCATTCGCCGCGTAGCTTTCCTGAATGTTACAGGGAGCTTTACCAGGATTTCGCGACTTTTACCCCGAGCAGCTCGCAACCCGCAATTACCTCATGTCGGTATGGCGTGATGTCGCGCGGCGGTACGGTTTCGTGGAATACGATGGTCCGCCCCTGGAGCCGCTCGAGCTCTACACCAAGAAGAGTGGAGACGAGATCGTCGGCCAGCTTTACACTTTCACCGACAAGGGCGATCGCGAGGTCGCGCTGCGCCCCGAAATGACGCCAACGCTCGCGCGAATGGTTGCCGCGAAGGCGAACGCCATGCGCAAGCCGATTCGCTGGTTTTCCGTTCCCCAGCTGTTTCGTTACGAGCGGCAACAGAAGGGGAGACTTCGCGAGCACTTTCAGCTGAACGTAGACATCATCGGTGAAGCATCCGTCGCGGCGGACGCGGAGCTGCTTGCGGTGGCGATCGACGTCATGCGCGCCGTTGGGCTCACCTCTCAGGACGTCCGAGCGAGAGTATCAGATCGACGCTTGCTCACCGCAGTGCTGTCGAGCGCCGGCGTCAAGAAGAACGAGCTTCCTGCGGTATTCGCCGCCATCGACAAAGCTGGACGTGAGCCCCGTGACGTCACGCACGGCAAGGTGGAAAAAGCAGTGAGCACTGCTGAGGCCAGACGCGGGGTCGAGCGATTGCTCAAGAACACGAAGGATCTGGATTCCCTTGCGCGCGATTTTGCCGATTCGCCCGAAGTGGTCGAAGAGGTCTCGCGGATACGCGAATACATTGGTTTTCTGAACGCCCTCGGCGTCGGGGACTGGGTCGATTTCGACCTCTCAATCGTTCGCGGTCTTGCTTACTATACGGGGAAGGTGTTCGAGCTATTCGACGCGAAGGGAGAATACCGCGCGATCTGCGGTGGCGGACGGTACGATGATCTGCTCTCGACGATCGGGGGCGTGGATCTTCCCGCTCTGGGATTCGGAATGGGAGATGTGGTTCTGACTGAGATTCTTCGCGCACGAAATCTCCTGCCAACCCCGGAGCTTGCGACAGAGTACTGGGTGGCGTCCGACGATGAGTCGATGCTTCCCGACGTAATGAGCGTCGCGGGGCGTCTTCGCGCAAAGGCGAGAAGCGCCGAATATGCGCTCAAGTCGCAGACGCTGGCTCGCCAGCTCAAGACGGCGTCGAGTGCCGGCGTGAGAAACGTGGTGTTGCTCCGTCGAGCGGATTATGACAATGGAAAGGTGACGGTAAAGACGCTCGCCGACGGATCCGAGCGGAGCGTAGCTCTCGATGCATTTCTCGACTCACTGTAAATCACGGCAATGGCTGACGATAAGAAGCTGACCAAGCGCTCCGAGGATTTCAGCGCCTGGTACAATGAAGTGGTTCTCAAGGCGGAGCTCGCCGATTACTCGCCAGTCCGCGGCTGCATGGTAATCCGGCCGCGCGGTTACGGCATCTGGGAGCGCATGCAGCAGCAGCTCGACACGATGTTCAAGGACACCGGCCACGAGAACGCCTATTTCCCGCTCTTCATCCCCGAGAGCTTTCTGCACAAGGAAGCGCAGCACATCGAGGGATTCGCGCCCGAGCTTGCAGTGGTTACGCACGGCGGGGGAAAGAAACTCGAAGAGCCGCTGGTGGTGAGACCCACCTCGGAGACGGTCATCTACGCGATGTACGCGAAGTGGGTGCAGAGCTACCGCGACCTGCCCATTCTGATCAACCAGTGGGCGAACGTCGTGCGCTGGGAGATGCGCACGCGCCTGTTTCTGCGCACGCTCGAATTCCTCTGGCAGGAGGGACACACCGCGCACGCCACCCACGACGAGGCGGAAGAAGAAACTCGGAGGATGCTCGGCGTCTACCGGGACTTTATGGAAGGCTGGATGGCGATGCCTGTGGTGACCGGCATCAAGACTGAATGGGAGAAATTCGCTGGGGCGCTCCGCACTTATGCCTGCGAGGGGATGATGCAGGACAACAAGGCGCTCCAGGCTGGAACATCCCACAACCTGGGACAAAACTTCTCCAAGGCGTTCGATCTCAAATTCCAGACGGAGGCGGGAGGCATAGAGTACGCCTGGAACACGAGCTGGGGCGTGTCTACGCGATTGGTCGGAGGCCTGGTGATGACGCACGGGGACGACAAAGGCCTGCGCACGCCGCCTCTTCTCGCTCCAATCGAGATAGTCATCGTGCCCATCTGGCGCTCCGAGGAAGACAAGGGTCGCGTCAAAGCAGCCGCGTACATGGTAAAGGAAAGCCTACTCGCCTGGGAGCGGCGCGTGCCCGGCCGCCTGCGCGTGCACGTTGACGATCGCGAGGGAATCAAGCCAGGCGCCAAGTACTACGAGTGGGAGCTGCGAGGGATTCCTCTACGGATGGAGCTCGGACCGCGCGACATCGATCAGAATCAGGCCGTGCTGGTGCGCCGCGACACCGGGGAAAAGCGCTCGGTCTCGCTGGGATCAGTGGGCGAGGATGCGGCCGATCTCCTTCATCAGATACAGGAGACAATGCTCATCGACGCGCGTGAGCGCAGGGAACAGAACAGCATTCGCGGCGGCATAACCTACGATCACTTCCGCGAAGTCATGGCTGGGGAAGGCGCTTTCGTATATGCGGGCTGGTGCGGCGATGAGAAGTGTGCGGCGGCGATCAAGGAGGAGACGAAGGCGACGATCCGCGTTCTGCCCGACGAGGAATTCAGATCGGCCGAGGCGCCGAAGACGTGCCTGAAATGCGGAGGGGCATCAGTCGCCGAGGCGCTGTGGGCAAAAGCGTACTGAAGGCGCCCGAGATCGCGCCCGCCCGGGCGAAGGAGACGACGACGGTTAGCGACGAGGCATTTCCCCGGAACAGCGAGGGTCTGCTGTGCGAGCGCGTGCCGCTCTCGCTCATCGCCCGCGAGGCCGGCACCCCTGCTTACGTGTACAGCTCGGCGGCCATTCGCGATCAGTACGCGCAGCTACGCGACGCGATGAAGAGCATCGACGCGAGGCTGCACTACAGCGTGAAGGCGAACTCCAGCATCGCGATTCTCTCGCTGCTCCGGGAGCTCGGTGCGGGACTCGATATCGTCTCGGGGGGCGAGCTTTACCGCGCCCTCCAGGCAGGATACACCGGACGCGACATCGTCTTCAGCGGTGTGGGGAAGACGGAGCGGGAAATGGAGGAAGCGCTCAGGGCCCAGGTGCTGCTGGTCAACGTCGAGTCCGAGCAGGAGCTCCACGTCCTCGACGCCGTCGCGAAGCGTCTCGGCGTGAAAGCGCCGGTTGCGGTGCGGGTGAATCCCGAGGTGCTCGTCGATACTCCGCATCCGTACACCCGCACCGGCGAAAAGGGGATGAAGTTCGGAATCCCCTTCGACGAGGCCCTGTCGGTGGCGAAAGTCGCTGCGACGCTGTCCAACATCCAGCTGCTCGGGCTCGACATGCACGTCGGCTCGCAGATATCGCAGTTCGCGCCTTATGAGGTCGGTCTGCAAAGGCTCCTCCATCTGCGCCGCGAAATCGAACGAGAGACGAAAGCGCGTCTCGAGTGGCTCGACATCGGTGGCGGGCTTGCAGTTGCGTACGACGCCGAGCGATCGGTCGACGTCCGTCACTTTGGTGAAGTGATCAGCGCGCTGGTGAGCGGATCGGGACTCAGGATCATTCTCGAGCCCGGACGCTTCCTGGTGGGAAATGCCGGCGTCTTGCTCACGCGCGTTCTGTACAGGAAACGGAGTGGCGGGAAGGAGTTCATAATCACCGACGCGGGAATGACCGATCTCCTTCGGCCATCGCACTACAATGCATTCCATCGCATCGATGCCGTGAAGCCGACCGGCCGCACGACAGTCGCCGATGTCGTCGGGCCGATTTGCGAAAGCGGCGATTTTCTCGCCCTCGACCGCCAGATAGACGACGCACAGCCGGGCGATCTTCTTGCGGTGCAGTCCACGGGCGCGTATGGGTTCGTCATGTCATCCAACTACAACTCGCGTCCGCGGGCGCCGGAAGTGCTCGTGGATGGGGACAGATTCGCTGTGATCACCAAGCGTGAGAGCTACGACGATCTCGTTCGCAACGAGATCAAGACTCTCGACTGGAGAACCCGGTAGTGCGAATCGGGGTGATGGCTGACACCCACGATCGGGTTCCCGCGGTCGCGGACCTGCTCGAGAGACTGGCCCAGAAGGGAGTGAGCATGGTGATGCACGCCGGAGACTACTGCTCCCCGTTCTGTCTCGCGCCGTTTCATCAGCGGGGCACGGCCCTGCTCGGCGTCTTCGGTCGCAACGACGGAGATCGCGAAACCCTGAGTGCCTACGCTGCGCGCGGAATGGGAACAGAGATCTACGAGTCGCCGCACAGCTTCGACGTGGGAGGGAAACGGATTCTCCTCGTGCACGATATCGGTGAAGTCAACGCGAGATCGATCGAGTCACACGACTTCGTGATACATGGCTCGTCCCACCTGCAGTCGAAAAAGAACGTCGGAACCACGCTCGTGATCAACCCGGGCGAGGCCTGCGGATGGATTCACGGCAAATGCACGGCGGCGATCCTCGACACGGAAACCGGAGAAGTAGAAGACATCTCTCTATGAGCAGCCGGATCCTCATCATCGATTTCGGCTCACAGTTCACGCAGTTGATCGCCCGCCGGGTTCGCGAGGCCCGGGTGTACTCCGAGATTCATCCACCGAGCCGCACAGTCGAGTGGATTCGCGAGTGGAGGCCAACGGGCATCATTCTGAGCGGCGGACCGAACTCGGTCTACGGCGACAACGTCCCCCTTGCCGACCCCGCAGTCTTGGACATCGCGCCCGTGCTCGGCATCTGCTACGGAATGCAGCTGATCGCGCACATCGAGGGTGGACGAGTCATCCGCACCGACCGTCGCGAGTACGGCCGCGCGGAGATGAAAGTCCTGGAACCGAAGGGATTGTTCGAGGGGTTCTCGAAGAACGAGCCGGTCACGGCGTGGATGAGTCACGGCGACCACATCGAGCAGCCACCGAAGGGTTATAGAGTCACTGCGGAGAGCAAAGGAAATCCGATCAGCGCGTTCCGCCACGAGAAGCGGCCCATCTTCGGAGTGCAGTTTCATCCCGAGGTTGCGCACACTCCGCGGGGCAGGGAAATAATCTCGAACTTCCTCTTTGGCGTCTGTAAGGCGGAGCCGACGTGGACCGCCGGCGCTTTCATCGAGGAAGAGATCGCGCGAGTCCGAAAAACCGTCGGCAAGTCGCGAGTGATCTGCGGACTATCGGGAGGAGTGGATTCGTCAGTCGCCGCGGCTCTGGTGCATCGGGCGGTTGGCGATCAACTCACCTGCATCTTCGTCGACACCGGCTTGTTGCGGCTCCATGAGCGCGAGCAGGTAGAGAGAACGTTCCGCGCGCATTTGGGAATCAAGCTGATCACCATCGACGCCGAGAAGCGCTTCCTCGATGCGTTGGCGGGCATCGAGGAACCAGAGAAGAAGCGGACGATCATTGGCCACACCTTCATCGATGTGTTCGAGGACGCAGCGGCGAAGGTGGGTGACGACGTCGACTTCCTGGTGCAGGGGACGCTTTATCCGGACGTGATCGAGTCATTCTCCCCGCGCGGTGGACCGTCGGTGACGATCAAGACGCACCACAACGTGGGCGGCCTCAAGCCCGGGATGAAATTCAAGCTGATCGAGCCATTGCGCGAGCTGTTCAAGGACGAAGTGCGCAACGTTGGCCGCGAGCTAGGCCTCCCGGAGGAGATGGTTGCTCGGCACCCATTCCCGGGCCCCGGCCTCGCCATTCGTGTACTGAGCGATGTGACCAAGGCAAAGCTCGATCTCCTTCGCGCCGCCGACGCGCTTTATCTGGAGGAGATCCGTGAAGCCGGACTCTATGACGAGATCTGGCAGGCGTTCTCAGTGCTGCTTCCCGTTCGGAGCGTCGGTGTGATGGGCGACGAGCGAACCTACGAGAACGTTCTCGGGCTGCGCGCCGTCACGAGCACGGACGGGATGACCGCTGACTGGTATCCGTTCCCCTACGAGGTTCTGGGGAGGATCTCCAATCGCATCATCAACCAGGTGCCGGGAATCAACCGCGTGGTGTACGACGTGAGCTCAAAACCGCCGGCAACAATAGAATGGGAGTGATCTTCCCAAAAAATCCCGGGCCGCAAAGAGGATCTGCAACGCCTATCGGAGCGAATCCGGAGCATCCGGCCTTTTTCCGGAGCATTCGTATAACCCCTCCGTCCTGGATGCCTGCCTGAGCGGCAGCTAGAGACTTTTTTCCTCGAGGAGCTGCATGAATTCACCGGGCTGCTTCAGTTTGAGCAGCCGCTCGGGCACGTCTGACTCCTTCGAGAACTGCGCAATTTTTCCGAGTACCGGCAGGTACTGATTCGAAACCTCGAGCGGCGGCGCGACGATCAGAAAGAAAAAGAAAACGGGCTTCTCGTCGATCGCCTTGAAATCGACGCCCTGGCTCTTTCGCCCGAACGCAACGCGGAGCTTCGAAACAACGAGCGAGCGGCAGTGGGGAATCGCGATCCCGCGACCGATGCCGGTCGATCCGAGATTTTCGCGCCGTTTCAACATCTTGAACAACATTCCTTCCGACTTGTCATCGAGACCAAGGAGACCGATCAGCTCCTTGAGGATTTCATCCTTGCTGGTGCCCTCGAGCTCGAGTTTGACCGCGTCTTCGGAAAAAAAATCGCGTAGTTCCATCAGCTCCCCGAGAGTGTTCGACAAGATTGTGCACGAGAGGACGGAAGTTACGCGAGGCCAACGCGAGAGTCAAACGACGATGTTGCAAGCACTTGGGTGTTTGCCTTAGCTTGTATTGAGATGCGTTTTCCATTTCCCGTCCGAGAGGACATACCGCTTTATCTCGCGCCGATGGCCGGCGTGTCAGAGTCTCCGTTTCGGCGACTCTGCCGCCGCTTTGGCGCGGACGTCGTCGTCACCGAGTTCCTCTCGGCAGAAGGAATCCGTCGCGAGAACGCCGCCACCCTCGACAAGCTTCGCTTCGGCTCGGATGAGCGACCGATCGGGGTGCAGATCTTCGGCGCCGATCCGATCGCGATGGGGGAAGCCGCGCGCCTCGTGACTGATGTGTTTCAGCCGGAGTTCATCGACATCAACTTCGGCTGCCCGGTGAAGAAGGTGGTGCGACGAAATGGCGGCTCAGGGTGCCTCAAGGATCTCTCACTCGTTGAGTCTGTCATCCGCTCTGTCTCTGCCGGCACCCACCTGCCCGTGACGGTGAAGATCCGGAGCGGCTGGAGTGAGGAGCAGCGCGATCCCGTGAAGATCGCGCTCCGCTGCCAGGACGCGGGGGCCAAAGCGCTTGCCCTCCATCCGCGCACGCGCACGCAGATGTACTCGGGAAGCGCGCGGTGGGAAGAGATCGCCGCGGTTGCGCAGGCGCTCGAGATCCCGGTCATCGGCAACGGGGACATCAAGACCGCCGAGGACGCGGTCAGGCTGCAGCGTGAGACGGGATGCGCGGCGATCATGATCGCCAGGGGGTCGTTCGGCCAGCCGTGGATCTTCGACCAGACCAGGGCGCTGCTGGAAGGGAAGCCAAAGCCCGAGGCCCCGGCCATCGAGCGAAGGTTCGAGATCGCGCTCGAGCACGCGAGGATGGCTGAGGAGTACGAGGCCGATCCGCGCGGGGCCGCCATCGAGTTCAGGAAGCATCTCGGCTGGTACGTGAAGGGTGTG
>DASYVU010000137.1:0-10538 GCA_035936715.1 Gemmatimonadaceae bacterium | reverse complement strand
CCCGACGTCGTCCACACTCCAGCCGAGGATGGTGAACGGAGCCGGCTTGAAGCCTTCGACGCTAGTGACGTCGACGACGCGGACCATCACGCCATTCGCATCGTATACGCTGGCGAACTGATCATCGCTGACGAAGCCGAGACCCAGAACGCCCTCGTAAAATGCTCGCGTCTTCTTCGGGCTTCTACTTGGAACGAACGCGACTACGGCTGATGATCCGAGCATTTGCGCTCCCGGTCTGGGCCTGTTACACGAATATAGGCGGTAATCTCTGCTCGCTCGCCCTGCGAAACGGATAGTTGTGGGCGAGACGCTCGTCGAGATCGGGGTCCGGGAGGTTTCTGCCGTTCAGGAACATCCATTCGATGTCGACGAACTCGCTGTTGCGCCACATCCCAATGCCAATCTGGCGTTCCAGATCGAGCTCATATTTGGATGCGAGCGACAAGCTTCGCAGCGCGCCTGACGCGCGGTCGTGGAACTCCTTCGTCACAGGGAGCACGAGAAAGCCGGCGCCCGTGCGGGCGGACGCGATCCGGTATGGAAGCTCGAATCGATTGCCGCGCACCGCTTCGAGGGCGAGACGAATCTGCTGTTTGAGCGCCCGCAGCTCGTAACGGGCCAGACGCGCCAGCTCGGCGAGCACCTGGTAGCAGTCGGTGTCGGCGTAGTCTCCTTCCTGCGATGCGATGGTCGTGGCGAGGCTATCGAGCACGAATGAGAACTCGCAGGCAGTCGGCCCGCCGCGAGAGCGCGAAGCGCTTTCGAATCTTTCGTCGGGAGGAGAGGAATAGTCCTCGAGCAAATACTGGCCGATGAGTGCCGCTTCGCTGACGGCGGTCGCCGGGGGATCCCAGTTGACGAGAACATCACGCCGGAATCCGAAGTAGTCGGTCAGCTCCGCCGGCGTGACGAAATGGTGGACGATCTCGAAGTAGTCTACGTCGCGCAGAATGTGCACGAACCCGCCATTCCGGTTCTTCTTGAATCGGGCGGCACGGAAGGCGCGGGTCTTCGGCGGGACCCGGTAGACGATGACGCTGACGAGCAGATCGGGGTCCCTGGGCGAGATCAACATCCGGTGCCCGAAGTTGTTGACGAGCGAGAGGCCCATGTAGCCCTTGAGCAAATCGCGAGTGTTCTGAATCTGCTTCACCCCGCGCCGCACGACATAGTTGGTGATCCATTTCTCCAGATCGCCCGCCTTCGACGCGACTTTCTGCTCGCGCTCCATTAATTGGAAGATGAACCCGATCTCGTCCATCATGATGACGCGATCGGCGAGCTCCACATCCGAGGCGGAGTCGACGGGAAGCTGGGTAGTCGAGAAGGAGAACGCTCTCAGAAACGCGTTTTCATTCTGCTGAGTGGTGAACTCCTGGAGGAGGCTCGACCGACCCGGGTTATCCACTTATAGTCTTCGCGGGCGCCGCTCCCAGGCGAGCAACAACGCTGCTCCAACGAGCGCGGTGACGACGCAGAACTCGTACACCATTCGTGCGCTGACAAGTCCGTACAACGGGTTGGCTGAGGAGAACGGCCGGAAAGGATGGATGTCGGCGTAGATGATCCCGTCGAGCACGGGGTGCAACAATCCGCCGAAGATCCCGCTCAGCACCGCAATGGATAATCGGTACTCGGCCGCGAGCGCCTCTCCGACCACGTCACGCGGCCGCGACAGCCACGCACCGAATCGCGCAACCAGCAGTCCGCACAGCAAGCCGATCAACCCACCCATCAGGAAGCTGTGCAGCTGGCGATGGATCGGAGGCTCCTTGTGGAGCATGTAGTAACCGGACTCGAGATCTATGACTACCTGGGTGAGCGAATACGCCGCCATCGAAAACTGGCGCGGCGCGGCCGCCTTGATCAGCAGCCCGGGTCCGAAGTGGTATGGAGTAGCCGGCATACGAGTTCTCCAATTTACTTCGGATACCTAGAATTCGAGCGTCCGCAGATACTCGAAGTCCGTGCGTGCGCTCGCCAACTCGTCGCGACCGTTCTCCTGCTCCACATAACAGGGTTTCCTGGCGATATCGGGAATCGCGGCCAGGAAGCGCTTGAAGTCGAATATCCCCGTTCCCAACTCGGTATCGGTGGAGCGATCGGCGACGGCGTCCTTCAGGTGAAAGGTCCAGTAGCGGTCACGGTGCCTTGCGAGGTATTGCATCGGATCACCTCCACCGAGCAGCATGTTCCCGGTGTCCAGCTGCAGCCGGACCACCGACGGATCCGTGCGCTCAACGAAGACGTCGTAGGGCACCTTGCCATCGATCGGCTTCATGTGATCGGGCTCGTTGTGAAACGCGAGCCAGAGTCCGGCGCGCCTGGCAACCGCGCCGGCGGCGTTGAAACGGTCCGCCCATTCGCGCCAGTCATCGAGCGTGAGCCCCATGTCGGCCTCAAGGCTCGGCACGATCAGATACTCGTGGCCGATTATCTTCGCGGCGTCGAGACTCCGTTCCCAACCGACGAGAATTGTCGCTGGCGAGATGTGCGCCGAAGGTGCGCGCAACCCTTCGTGGTTGAGCGTGTCGCGCACCTGTTTCGGAGATCGGCCGAAGTTCCGAAACGACCACAGCAGCTCGACGTCTTTGTAGCCGATGGCACGCACCGCCGCGAGGGTGCGCTCGGGGTCTGCGCGCATGGCATTTCGCACCGAGTACAATTCGAGACCGATGCGGTCGAGGCGACGGCCCGCCAACACGCTATGTGGTGCTGCGCCGACGCCCACAGCGGCGGCGGTGATGGACTGAACGAATGATCGTCGGTTCACTTGCGCGTCCTCCTGGATCTGGTCGTATAATGAACGGAATTCGGCAACAAGGCGGAAGGCCATGATTCGCGGCGTGATGACGATTCTTTCCTTGGGTGTAGCCTTGTCCGCGACTTCAGCTGCAGCGCAAAGCTGGTCCGGGATTTACCGGAAAACCGACAGGGGCATCGTGGGTATCGGTGAGTTCCACGAGTTTGGCCCGAGCCAGATCCTCGTTGATTACGAGACGGGGGAGGTGGGGCCGCTCCTTCATTTGCCTGACGGCAAGACCGGCATCGGGCGGGCTATCGGAGATCGAACTTCGCCTCCTGCCCGCATCCTGGGGCGGAACCCAGGCGGCATTCTTCTCGATGGGCGGGCCTTGAAGGCCGTAGCTGTAGATCGCCGGCCATTTGAGATCAGGCGCGACTCAATCAGGCTGGCCGGCGAACTCGTCCGGCCGAACGGTCGACCAAAAGGCGTCGTGGTCTTCGTGCATGGGTCGGGCGACGGCCCGCGACGCGCCTACGATCTCTGGACGAATTTCTTTCTTTCACGCGGGTGGGCAGTCGTAGTTTTCGACAAACGAGGCTCGGGTCAATCCACCGGCGACTGGCACGACGCCAATTTCGTCACGCTCGCGGGTGATGTGCGGAGCGCCTTACAATGGACGCGGGTACAAAGCGATCTTGCGAAACTTCCCCTCGGGCTTTGGGGAGCCAGCCAGGCAGGATGGGTCATTCCGCAACTGGCAGCCGAGAAGGCGGTGGATTTCGCTATCGTGCAGGCCGGAGCTTCGACTCCAGTTGACGAATTCCTCGGTCTCACCCTCGAGAGCGAACTAAAGGCTTATGGGTTTCCCCCGGAGGAAATCGCAAAGGCGCGCGCTTACTACGAGCTCGATGTCGCAGTCTCTCGCGGCACGCGAGCTTTCAACGAGATCGAGAAGGCCTACCGTGAAGCATCAGCGGCAGGCGCGGAATGGTTGCTCAAAGCGCCCGATCCAGTCGGGTCGCCAGACCGAAGGTTCATAGCGGTGATCGCGGGCTTCGATCCCGCTAGCTACTGGCGCAACGTCCGCATTCCAATCCTCGCGCTCTTCGGCGGCAAGGATCACGTAGTTCCCGCAGAGCCGAACCGGCGAAGGCTGGAACGCTTACTCGCCGAGGCGGGAAACACAGAGGCCGAGATCGTGACGCTTCCAGACGACAATCATCTCAACATGCTGGCGAAGACGGGCGTTCGCACCGAGTACGCCGCGCTGAATCGTTTCGATCCCAGGTATTTCCAGGCGTTGACCAAATTCCTGGCGCGGGTGTCGAAGCCTCACTCGCATTGAGGCGGCGTGGACCGACGACCTTATCTCAACGCAGCGACCATGGCGTCGAAGAACGCCCAGTCATCGATGACTGCACTTCCCGTCGGCTTCTGTTGCGCGCCCCATACCACGATCACAACCTGGGCGGCGGGATTGATGTAAATGAATTGCCCGAAGATGCCTTCTGCGGCGTACGCGCCGTCGCGCCGGGAAGCGTCAGTCGCTCCCGTCCACCAGAGGTATCCATACTCCAATGGCGTACCTCCGCGCAGAACCTTTGGAGTCGTTGCCTCGTGCGTCCACCCATCGGGAAGGATCGCTTCGCCGGCGGCGATTCCACCGTTCAAGAGGAAAAGGCCGAAGCGCCCATAATCGCGGAGCGTCGCGCTGAACCCACTGCCTCCGATCTCGTGACCGTCTTTCGAATCGAGCCACCATTTGGCGTCAGCCTCCATTCCGAACCTGCTCCAGATTCGCTCTGACAAGTACGTCGCGAGAGGCTCGCCCACGGCGCTGCGCACGATCTCGCCGGCCACCTGTGTTTCGCCGGTGTTGTAGTTGTTCACGGTGCCGGGAGCGGCCGCTCGCGGGAGGCTCCTCATGACCGTCATCGCAGAGCCCGGCACCTGGGAGATCTGGGCGTCGAGCAAACGCCGGCGGTCGGATCGCGGGTCGGTATAGGTCTCGTCCCAGCGCACACCCGACGACATCATGAGGACGTCCCGCACCGAGACGCCCTCGTACGCGCTGCCGCGCAGAGAGGGAACGTACTGCATGATGGAGTCGGCGAGAGAGCGGATATACCCCTGCTTCAGCGCCGCGCCAACGAGAGTCGACGTAATCGACTTCGCGATCGACATGGACATCCAGCGCGTGCGCTCGGAGTTCCCGAACCGATACTCCTCCAGCTCGATGCGGCCGTCTTTGAGCACCAGGAGTCCAGCGACGCGATTCAGCTCGAGATAGTCGTCGAGGCCGTAACGCTTGGCGCCGTCGCTGAAACTCACGGCGCTGAGTGGAGTGGACGCCGACGGCAGGGGCATCGGAGTGGACGCGTGCCGAACTGTCCGCGTTGGAAAGAGCCGGTCAATGTTCCGAAATGTGTTGACCGCCATTTCCGGCGTCAGTACGCCATCGTAGATCTGCCGCACGGTTCCAATCGGCTCGGCGGCGTGCGGATACTGATTCAGATCAGTCGCGCTGGCTGACTCTTGTTGGGTTCGATTGGTGGCGCAGCTCAAGACAACAGCAAGCATCGATAGCACGAGTTTCGAAGTCATCTCGCGTAATCGGCCTGGCCAGTGCAGCGCGCGTTAGGTAGTACCGCGCGTCCGGAAACCAAGTCCGAGCGCGAGGAGTGCAGGCTGATCCGCCCCTCCCATTAGGCGGCCCGCGAGCAAACACAATGCAAGGAGCGCGAAGACAGCCGCAATCACTTTGACAGTATGGACCATGGCGTGCTCACTATGGCGTGGACGGCTATCTTCCGCCAGCCCGCAACCAGTCAGCCTCTTGTCCGACACCCGGTGACAACCTCGTGGTCATGACACTCTGGATCGACGCCGACGCCGCTCCACAGCCCGTGAAGGAAGTCTGTTTCCGCGCGTCTGAGCGTCTCGCCCTCGCAACTGTCCTCGTGGCAAACATGCGCCTCCCGCTTCCGTCAGGATATTCGCACGTGTCCGCGGTACGAGTCGACGGCGGGCCAGATGTCGCCGACCGCTATATCGCGGAGCACGCCGTCGCTGGCGATGTCGCTGTCACAGCCGACATCCCGCTCGCGGCTCTTCTCGTTCCAAAAGGGGTCGTTGTCCTCGACCCCCGAGGCGACGAGTACACGACAGAGAGCATCGGGGAGCGCCTGTCGGTGCGGAATTTCATGGACAGACTCCGGTCAACCGGCGTCGAGACGGGTGGCCACGCGGCTTATGGCGCGCGCGAAAAGCAGGCCTTTGCAAACGCACTCGACCGGGCGCTTACGCGCGCGCGTCGAAAGAATTGACGCCATCTTAGCGCAATGCCTGAAAAGCAACGACTTGGTGAGGGTTGTCGATGACCGCGCGTTCACCCGTCTGCCTCAATTGCGGCGCGCAACTCAGTGATCGTTCTGCGCTTCATGCCGCACTTTGCTGAAGGAATTGGCGATAGGGGCGATCTATGCGGTCACCGCGACGTTGGCGTTCATCGTCATGATCTACTGGGTGTCAATCGCTGCCTGATTCGAAACCCTTGTTGATTCGGAAGACATGACCGAAACCGGTCTGTCAAGTCAACCGCCTGCCGATCTCCCAATGGTGCCCGAACGGATCGACGATCCGACCCAGACGCCAGCCGTAGCCTTCAGTAACCGGTGCAACCTCAGTTGCGCCTGCTGAAAGAGCCTGGAGGCAGACAGCATCAGGGTCTTCGACGATCAGCAGCATGCGAACCGAGCAGCCGCCCAATGATTCGGGACTGAAGTTCAGATGTTGGGGGGATTCATCGGCAACCCAGAACTCCGCCCCCGACACCGACAATTGCGCGACGACAGCCAACTCATCCTCGACGCGGTACAACTCGGTAGCGTCGAACGCCGCCTTGTAAAAGTCGATCGCGCTCCGGCCGTTTCTGACGGATAGCGTCGCAGTAACGGAGGTACTGACGCGCTTCTTGGTGTCGCTCATGTTGATGAATGGTGACAAAGAAAAAGGCCCCGCGATAGTGCGGGGCCTTTTTTACCAACGCCACAGCTCAATGCGGGAAAGTCCGTCCCTAACGCTCGGACAAGACCTCACCGAGTGCATCCAGCCGATTCGACCAGTACTCCTTTAAACGGTTTGCCGTCTCACGATCAGGCAGCTTCGTGTGCGCCAACGCCACTGAGCTCTTGGATTTCCCTTTCGCGGTGAATCCGACTGCGATGATGCTGCCATCCGTCCAGCCCAGGCGCATCGATTTCGGCGCCGTGGCTGTGCGCACCTTCACGCCCTCACCGTTCAACCACCGGCGACGCACGCTCGCGTCTGCCCAGGCATCGAACAGCGCCGTAACGGACACGTTGAACGTACGCGACTTCCCCGCCTCGTAGGTGCCGTCGCGCCGCTGCCCGCGTGCGCGGAGACCTTTGATGCGCTCGTAGCCGACGGTGACCGTCTGCGACCACCATCCATCGATCTTGTACTTTTCATTCACCAGCGCAGCTATGTCCCGATGCGACATCTTCTCGGCGCCCTTTCGGTCGAGCGCATACACCCACCGTTCCCAGGTACACCCGGTCTTCGCCTTGACTTTCTCGTCGCTCATGCCGGCGAGCGTGGCATAGTCGACTCGCTTCGTCGCTGACTTGGGCTTCGTGATTATGCGTGAGCGGGCGGCGGTATAGGCTTCGCCCGTCTTTCTCATGCGAGCGCGAACGAGGCGCTTGAGATCCTTGTTGGTTGGCATCGTCACTTCTCCTTTGGATGCACCACGGCGTTCTCCCCAGCAGTGCGCCATGGCGACGCAAAGGACCGACGAAACCAATCCGGGAGTGTGCCCCCCTTTGCCTCCCACAGGACTCCAGCTGGGGCGGAGTCTCAAGAGGTTTGGCGCGGATCGCCGCCGCAAGGATGATGTTGCGTCCAGCCTATTACGTCAAGCCGGTCGGGTCAGCCATCTCCGTAGTCCAGATCCGCATCGCGCACCTGGCAGTGTTCGCCACAGCCAAACCGATACCGGTTCCGCGCGAACCATCTGTAGAATAGATCGACGAGCGGCCGCACCAACGGAATCTTGAACAACCACGAGATCAGCCGCCCCTTCGGCAGAATCTTCAGCAACTCCTCGAGTGCGGCCGCGCCTTGCCACGTCTTTCCGTCGGTCGTCCGCACCACCTGCACCGACTCCACATAAGCCCGCGGTGGAATCCACGGAAACCTCTCCCGAATCCCCGGTGCCTGCGATGGAATGATTTCGAGCTCGTGGTTCCGATCCCACTTCGTCAACATCCTCACCATGCGCCCGCACACCTTGCAGTGACCGTCATAGATCACCGTGAAACGCCTGCCCGGCTCACCAATTGTGGGCGCAACCGGATGATCGTGCGCATCGTGACCGGCGACAGTGAATCGAACGACTGGAACGGTTGTCACGCCGATGCCTCGATTGGCGGAGACTCGACGCCGACAGCCTCTACCGTGATCTGCGGCGGATGCGTCAGCGTGTTGTGAACCCCACACAGATTCGCGGCGCGAATCGCCCTCGGCCACAGCTCCGCAGAAAGACTCGGCCACAGCAGCTGCACTTTCATCGAACCGACGCCATGCTGTCCTTCCACGAAGTTCCAGCTCACATCGACCTTGAGATCATCCACGCCAAGGTTCTTGTTCGACGCCCAGCTTTGCAAAACGAATAACGTGCACGCGCCGAGCGAGCTGCCGAGCATATGAAACGGCGAGTATTGAACGTCAGGCGTCGGCGCTTCGATCGTCAACTGACCGGACGTCGCTTCCAGTCTGAGAGATTCTTCGCCGGTCAATGTAATCTTCATGGCCCAGTGACCTTTATCTCGGTGTGACTTTCATCTCTTTGTGAAACTTCATCGCTTTCCCGCCGTGGCGGAGGGTTGCTGCTGTGTCAGGCAGTGGAGCGTGCCGAGTCCCCACACCAGATCCACCGCGTGTATGCCGATCACCGTGTAGCGCGGAAACGCCTCGGCGATTCCGTTGAGCGCCACGCGATCGGCGGGGTCGTTGAATGTCGGTACAAGAACGGCGCCATTGGCGATGTAGAAATTCGCATAGCTCGCCGGCAGCCTCTCGCCGTTCATTGTGACGGGGCGAGGGAAGGGAATCGTGACTATCCGCAATGGACGTTTCTTGGCGGCGAGCTGGAGCCGGCGGAGATTGTCTACAGATCGCACGTGGTTCTCGTCGGACGGATCCTGCTCGTACGCCAGAATCACCGTGTCGCGCGAGCTGAACCGCGCGATATCGTCTACATGCCCATGGGTGTCGTCTCCAACCGCCCCCTCCCCCAACCATATAGTATCGGTCACACCCAGATACTCATCAAAAGTCTTCTCGTAGTCCCCGGCCAGCATTCCAGGATTCCGGACCTGAACCGGAGTGAGAAGCCATTCTTCGGTGACGAGCATCCGGCCGGCGCCGTTTACCTCGATCCCGCCGCCTTCGAGGATGAGGCGCTCTCCAGTGTCGGGCCGAACTGGTACGATCCGCGGCAATCCGGTGATGCGCTCCAGCTCGGCGCCGATTCCGGCGTCCCGCTTGTAGTTATCGTATTTCGCCCAGCCGTTGAATCCCCAATTGATCAGCTCGACCCGTCCGTCCGCGCGCAAAACGCCAGTCGGCGCGGAATCGCGGAGCCACACCCGATCGTTCGAGACAGTATGCAGGCGATAGCGGCTTTCTTTCACACCGTGCGCCCCCAGCAATGTCCGCGCGCTATCCGCCAATGTCCTGTCGTGACAGAGAATCTCGACGCGGTCGTAATCGCTTAGCGTGCGGACGATCTCTGCGTACACCCATGGTATGGGCGCGAGCTTGCCCGGCCAGTCGGGCTCGTGGTGTGGCCACGCGATCCACGTGGCGTCGTGCTTCTCCCACTCCGCGGGCATGCGTCGGCCTAGCGAAAGCTCCATAGTCAAAGCGCCGCGTCCCTTTGGAGCGGCGCTCGGTTTGCGCTTACTCGTGGGACTAGCGCCTTTTTTATTCATCCGATGTAGCGATTGAGGATCGGCGCGTAAGCGTCGATGCGCCTGTCGCGCAGGAACGGCCAGTTGCGACGCGTGCTCTCGATGAGCGCTCTGTCGCACGTCGCGACCAGCACCGCCGGCTCCGTCCCCGCCTCGGCGAGAATCCTTCCGAAGGGATCGCAGATGAACGAGTGGCCAAAGAACTCGATGCCGTCGGTGCCCGGCTCGTCCTCATGGCCCACACGGTTTGGCGCCGCGACGTACACTCCGTTCGCGATTGCATGCGCCCTCTGCGCCGTACGCCAGGCGTCCACCTGAGCCTCGCCGAATTCTTTCTTTTCGGAAGGATGCCAGCCGATCGCAGTGGGATAAAGGAGGATGTCAGCGCCCAGGAGGCTGGTGATGCGCGCGGCTTCGGGATACCACTGGTCCCAGCAGATCAGAACACCAACGTTCGCGTAGCGAGTCTTCCAGACGCGAAATCCCTTCGCGCCCTTGTGATCGCCGTCGTCGGCAACGTGCGAGTCGCCGGGCGTGAAGTAGAACTTCTCGTTGAAGAGCGGGTCGTCAGGGATGTGCATCTTCCGATAGGCGCCTAGCAGCGAGCCATCGGCGTCAATGACAGCCGCGGAATTTCGATAGACCCCCGCGGCCTGCCGCTCGAAAATGGGTACGATAATTACTATCTCGAGCTCCCGAGCCACTTTCTGCATCCTCTCGATAGTCGGCCCCGGAATCGGCTCGGCCAGGTCGAAGCGCTCGTGCTTCTGGGACTTGCAGAAGTAAGGCGCGTT
>DASYVU010000136.1:0-1595 GCA_035936715.1 Gemmatimonadaceae bacterium | reverse complement strand
TTTTTCAAAACATCAGCGGGAATCTTGTCCAAATCGATCAGGAATCCGTTCTCGGGCCGGAGCGGGTACTTGTAGGGCGTCGCCTCAGCCAGCAGAGTTCCGCCGACGTACGAGTTGTAGCCCGGCTCGGGCACGATGGTGTAGTCGCCCTTGGTGGTGTAGGCGAACGCGAGGTGCGAAATTCCCTCCTTCGATCCGATAAGGGGAATGATCTCCTTGAGCGGATTGAAATCCTGATTGAATCTCCGCTTCATGAAGCGGGCAACCGCCTCGCGATACTCTACGAGCCCCAATGCGAATCCGTACCGGCTCATGGTAGGAATACGCGCGGCCTCGGCGAGTCGTTCGATTACCGCCGGTGGCGGCGACAGGTCAGCATCGCCAGCGCCGAGGTCGATGACGTCGACTCCGCGTGCGATGAGCTCGCGCTTCTTTTCGGGGATTCCGGCGAGGGGGTACTCCGGCAGGCTGAGCAGTCGATCTGTGTAGGGTGGCACTATCGGCTCTCTTGTACGGGGTTGGTCACGCGGCTGACACCTGGAATCTCCACTTCGACGACGTCGCCGGGGTTGAGCGGACCCACCCCTGCGGGCGTTCCTGTTGCGACGAGATCTCCGGGCTCCAATGTCATTATCCGCGAGATGTAGGCGAGGAGGGATGGGATCGAGAAGACCATCTCGCTGCTTTTCCCCCTCTGCCGCTCGACGCCGTTCACTCGCGTGACGACGCTCAGGCTGTCGAGGTCCGGAAGCTTTGACGACTCCTCTCCCAGAGGACAAAAGGTATCAAAACCCTTCGCTCTAGTCCATTGTCCGTCGGTCTTCTGGAGGTCGCGAGCAGTCACATCGTTCACCGCGATTATCGCTCTGATTCCACGCGCCGCATCCAATTCAGACACCCAGGACAGGGTCTTCCCTACCACAACGCCGATTTCCCCTTCGTGCTCGACCCTGGAGGACGCGCCGGGCAGCCTGATTGGGTCACTCTCCCACACCACGCTCGAGGGCGGCTTCAGAAAGAGCAAAGGCTCCTTCGGGACCTCGTTTCCCAGCTCCTTTGCGTGCTCGCGATAGTTGCGGCCGACGCAGACGATTTTTCCGGGACGGTATTTACTGGTGGGCATCTCAGTTGGTCACGAGTAGAAGTCCTGGAGTTGCTTGACGATCGTTTTCCATGGTCCGAATACCCGGCGCGCCGGCGGCAAATCCCGCAGCAGCGCTCTGCCGTACCCCTTGTTCACCGCGCGAGGATCTACAAGCACAATAACGCCGCGATCGGTCCCCGTGCGGATCAATCGTCCGAATCCCTGCTTCAGCCGCAGCGCGGCGTGCGGCACCATGTACTCCGCGAACGCGTCGCCACCGCGCTCCACGATCGCCTCGCAGTGAGCGGCGGTCACCGGCTCAGTGGGCACGCGGAACGGCAGTCGCGCGATGACCAATCCCTGGAGCGCGCGGCCCGGCACGTCGACACCTTCCCAGAACGAAGCCGTGCCGAGAAGCACCGCCCGACCTGACTCGCGGAATTTTCTGAGGAGATTATCGCGCGTGTCTTCGCCATGAACATAAAGTGGACGAGAGCGCTCGACTCCGCGC
>DASYVU010000135.1:0-3629 GCA_035936715.1 Gemmatimonadaceae bacterium | reverse complement strand
ACTTCGAGCGATGCACCGCGGTTTGCGCGTATGGCGCCGAATGATTTGTCGATCCCTAACATCCGAATTGCGGGAAGAGGGAAGGGGGAAGAGGGAAGAGGGGAACCAGTCCGAATTCCCGGCTCCTCCGCTTCCCCCTTTCCCCTTCCCCCTTCCCGCTCTTTCATCTAGTGCTGGGCACCTTGATGCGTCCGGCGATTATCTCTTGCTTGAGCTCCTCGACGCGTGCACGAGCGCTGTCGGGAATGAGAGCGCGGTTGCGATTGTCGTAGATGTAACCGACGCCGCCTTCCTTTAATCCGAAGGAATAGATCCCGCCCTTGAAGGTGTGGTTCTGCACTCTGCGGATCGCATCGAATGTAGCCGTGTTCACGCCCTTCACCATCGAAGTAAGAACGTGTCCCGGCGCTTCGTCGTTCTGATCGGAATCCACTCCTATGCCAAGCTTGTTGGTTGCGCGCGCGGCCTCGAACACGCCCTGTCCCGTCGAGCCGGCGGCGTGGAAGATCACCTCGACGCCCTGGTTGTACTGGCTGAGCGCCAGCTCCTTGCCCTTGCCGGGATTCTTGAACGCGTCGGGTGTGACGCCGGCGTACTGGGCGATCACCTGACAATCCGGACACACCTTTTTCACACCGGCGCGATAGCCCGCCTCGAATTTGTGAATCAATGGAATGTCCATTCCACCCACGAATCCGACTTTCTTCGAGTGACCGACCAGAGCCGCCAGCGCGCCGACGAGGTAAGATCCTTCCTCCTCGCGGAACTTGAGCGCGGCTACGTTGGGGGGCGGCGGAATGACGTCCCCGTTCTTATCCGTCGCCAGAGCGTAGTCGATGCCGGCGAACGCAGTATTGGGATATTCCTTCGCGAGATTGGCCAGATCGTCGGTGAAGATGAAGCCGACTCCAATGACAAGGTTCATCCCCTCCGCGGCCAGCAATCTCAGGCCTGCTTCGCGATCGGCGCCCTCACCGGGCTCGATGAAACGGATGTTGGAGCCGAGCATCTTGGTTGCACTGTCCGCACCGGCATAGGCTCCGTCGTTGAACGACTTGTCACCCCGGCCACCGACGTCGAGCACAATACCGATTCGGATGGGCGAAGCCTCCTTTCCCTCGGCCTTGGCGCTCCGACGGGTGAAAAGGAGAGCGATGTGTGCGGCGAGCAGGAGGGACGTGACGAGGATCAGCTTTCTCATCTGAACAGAAGAATCGCCCAGAACACAACCGGTTGCAAGACAAGCGTCGGCTCTCGAGATCGCGCAGAACACTGCTTCGGCGGGCCCCCTTTCAAACGCATCATGTCATGCATTGATTTCAGAGCATGGTCGGCCGAATACGGACGCGCTTTCTGGTGGTGGGAAGCGGAGTTGCTGGACTTCACACTGCATGGCGCGCTTCCGCGGACGGCGACGTGATGGTGGTGACCAAGAGATCGCTGTTCGATAGCGCAACGGCATATGCTCAGGGCGGAATCGCCGCGGCGCTTGGCGCCGGAGATTCTCCCGAGCTGCATCGGCAGGACACGCTCGCCGCGGGCGCGGCGCTGTGCGATGCTAAAGCGGTCGAAGTCCTGGTTGAAGAGGGACCGGCGCGCGTCCGTGAGCTGGCAACCGCGGGAGCGCACTTCGACTTGGAGCCCGGCGGCAACTTCAAGCTCGGTCGCGAGGCCGCGCACTCCCGGCGACGCATTGTACACGCCCACGGAGATCAGACCGGCGCCGAAGTCGCGCGCACGCTGATCAAGCGCGTGAAGGAGAGCGAGCGAATTGAAGTCCTCGAGAAGACTCGAATTCTCGACCTCATCGCCGAGAATGGTGTCGTGTATGGTGTTCGCGCTGCGGTAGCTGGCAAAGCCGTCGAGATAATCGCGGATGCGACGGTGCTCGCCACGGGGGGATGCGGGCAGGTCTACCGGTACACGACGAATCCACAGGTTGCGACCGGTGACGGCTACGCCATCGCGCATCGCGCGGGCGCTACGCTCGCAGATATGGAATTCGTGCAGTTTCATCCGACTGCACTGGACACTCCCGAGAACCCGCTGCAGCTGATCTCGGAAGCGGTGCGCGGTGAAGGCGCCGTCCTCCTGAATGAAGACGGTGAGCGCTTCATGCTGAAACGGCATCGACTCGCCGAGCTTGCGCCACGCGATGTGGTGGCGCGCGAGATTTTTCGGGAGAAGGCCGGCGGAAGGCGAGTTTTTCTCGACGCCAGGATGCTCGGACGCGTATTTGAGAAAAGGTTTCCGGGGATCTTCGCGATCTGCCGTGCTCGCGGGGTCGATCCGGCGAACGATCTGATACCGATCACGCCGGCCGCACACTATATGATGGGCGGGATCGTCACCGACCTGCGCGGCAGAACCAGCCTCAATCGGTTGTACGCGTGCGGAGAAGTTGCACGAACGGGTGTTCACGGGGCGAATCGGCTCGCCTCGAATTCTCTGCTGGAGGGACTCGTCTTCGCCGAGCGTGTAGCGAGAGACATGATCCAGGTGAAAAAGCTGCCGACGCCACCACGCAAGAAGAACTGGGAGGTGCCGGTGCTGAGAGATCGCGGTGCGGCCCAGGTTGCCGCCGACAGCATCAGACAAGTTATGTGGGAGTACTGCGGGATCGATCGTAGCGCCAAGGGATTGCGACTAGGGCTTGCCAAGCTGACCGAGATCGAGTCGCGCCTGCCAGTTGGGGCAACCGAGGAGATGAACATGGTACAGACATCCCTTCTGATATCCGATGCGGCGATGTTGAGAAAGGAGTCCCGCGGCGGACATTATAGAAGTGATTTTCCACGCGCCAAACGCAAATGGAGTGGCAGGCATATCGAATGGTAGATACGGCCAACCGCTACGCTGAGCTGCAACAAGAGATCAAGATTCTCGCGCGAGGGCGCAACGCGGTGATCCTCGCGCACAATTACGAGCGGCCGGAAGTACAGGATGTCGCCGATTTCGTCGGTGACTCGCTGGGATTGAGTCGCGAGGCGGCCAAGACGAAAGCCGACGTCATCGTGTTCTGCGGCGTGCACTTCATGGCCGAGACGGCTGCAGTGCTCTCGCCGCAGAAAACAGTGCTACTGCCCGATCTCGCCGCCGGATGCTCCCTCGCGGCAACGATAAATGCGGAGCAGCTGCGCGACTGGAAGGCCGAGCATCCAGGAGCGGTCGTAGTGTCGTACGTGAACACGACGGCGGAAGTGAAGGCCGAGAGCGACTACTGCTGCACTTCGGGGAACGCGGTCGAGATCGTCAACTCCATTCCCGCCGAGAAGGAGATTCTCTTTCTCCCCGACATGTTCCTCGGCGCGCACGTGCGGCGCATCACTGGACGGGCGAACATGCACGTGTGGATGGGCGAGTGCCACGTGCACGCTGGAATCGATCCCGAGGACATCAGGCTCCAGCGGGCAGCGCATCCGGGCGCCGAGTTTCTGATTCATCCCGAGTGCGGCTGCGCGACGAGCGTGGTCGAGGCGGTATCGGCAGGTGACATCGATCCAGCGGGTGTGCAGATCCTATCCACCGAAGGGATGATCAAGCGTCCGAAGATCTCGGAAGCCGACGAGTTCATCGTCGCGACGGAAGTTGGTATCCTGCACCGTCTGCGGCGGGAGAATCCAAACAAG
>DASYVU010000134.1:0-7744 GCA_035936715.1 Gemmatimonadaceae bacterium | reverse complement strand
TTCCGCGCCGGCCTTCCGAAGGCGGTCGACCGTTTCCGGCTTGGATGTCTTGCGCGTCATGGCCCTCACCTTTTCGCCCCGCGTGAGGAGGTTCCGCACGATCTCGGACCCCAGAACGCCGGTGGCACCAGCGACGAGAATCATGTATTTACTCCTTGGGATAATCGGACTTCTCCAAGATGATGCAGGCTGGGCCGGGGGGCAAATCCATTTTCGCGGAGCGCTACGAGCTGGTCCGCGAAGTGGGACGCGGCGGCATGGCCACCGTGTATCTGGCGGAGGACCAGAAGCACGGAAGGCAGGTCGCGGTGAAGGTACTCGCACCAGAGCTATCCGCGGCAATCGGAGTCGACCGTTTCGCGCGTGAGATCAAGCTCGTCGCCCGCCTCCAGCATCCCCATATCCTCCCCCTCTACGACTCGGGGGATGAGAAGGGCGCCCTCTTTTTCGTCATGCCCTACGTCGAGGGCGAATCGCTCCGCGACCGTTTGAAGCGTGACGGATCGCTTTCACTGGCGGAGACTGCCGGCATCGTCCGCCAAATTGGCGACGCACTCGACTACGCGCACGCACGCGGCGTGGTACACCGAGACATCAAACCAGAGAACATTCTCATGTCCGCGGGTCAGTCGCTGCTCGCTGACTTCGGGGTCGCGCGCGTCGCCACGAAGGACGAGCTGGGGACGCTGACTGTCGCCGGCACAACGCTTGGAACCCCCCTCTATATGAGTCCCGAACAGGCGAGCGGGGAGCCGAACATCGATGGCCGCAGCGACCTGTATTCCCTCGGCTGCGTGTGCTACGAGATGTTGTCCGGAATCCCGCCGTTCTGGGCCGAGTCTACCATGGCGCTCATCAGCCAGCACATCGCCAAGACACCGGCACGCGTGACCAGCGCGCGCGAAAATCTCGCCGATGATGTCGTTGATTCGGTTTCGCGGATCCTGTCGAAGGATCCCGCTGAAAGACCATCGACAGCCGGAGAATTTGCGACAGTCCTGGAAGACGCCGCGAACCGCGCTCGGTTGCCGTCGAAAGGTGATGAGCGGTTGAGAGCCCTCGAGCGTGACAGAGAAAATCGAAAAGCCGTGTTCGTGCTGGATTTCACCAACATCACCGGCTCGCCTGACATCGAGTGGCTATCCAGCGGGATCGCGGAAACCGTGGCTGTCGACCTGAAGAAGATCGCCGGCATCAAAGTCGTTGGCAGCGATCAGGCAACGCGGCAGAGAGTGGGAGTGGTGCGGCGAAGCGGCCGGCTCGACGCCGAGACTGCGCGGGAGCTCGGGCATTCCGTCGGAGCCCGGTGGGTTGTCTGGGGAGGGTTTCAGAAATCTGGAGCGCGCATTCGTCTCACTCCCCACTTCGGCGACACCGAGACGGGAGAGATAGTCAGCGCGGAGAAGATCGACGGCGACATGGAGGAGATCTTCGCGCTCCAGGATCACATCGTTACAGGGCTCGCCGAGGTTCTGCGGATCAAGCTCACGAACGAGGAGGTCGAGCAGATCGGGCGGCCCCAGACGAGCAAGCTGACCGCGTACGAGCTATACGCAAAGGGGCAGCAGGCATTTCAGTTGTTCGGAAAGGAAAGCGCGAAAATCGCGACCGAGCATTTTCGAAAAGCGGCCGAGATCGATCCAAACTACGCGCTCGCCTGGGCTGGACTCGGTAGTCTGCTCATGCCGAAGTACATCGCGTCGGGCCTCGCGCAGGACCTCGACGAGGGCGTCACCGCTCTCCAACGAGCGATGACGCTCGACCCTTCAATGGGTGAGCCGTACGCCTTTCTCGCCTATATGTACGCCCGTCAGCACAAGTACGACGAGGCGATCGCGGCGGCGTACACCGCCGTAGACCGCGATCCCGGGTCGTTTCTGAGCTGGTACCTCCTCGGCATAACGCACGTCGCGCGCGCGGTCGAGCGCGGAGTTCCGGTCGACATGGCGCGCGCGATACCTCCGCTCCTTCGAGCTGGGGCCATCAACCCACAATTCCATCCGTCATGGATGATTGCGGGCGCTCAGTACATTCTGCGTGGACAGTACGCGCACGCGACGAGCGTGCTGGACAAGGCCGTAGCGGTAGAGAAGAGCGGCACGGGCTTCATTTTTCTCGGCTCCTATGTTCAGCGCGCCGCCGTTCACACCTATTCGAACGAGCTAGACGCCGCCGAACCGCTGCTCGATCTGGCGATCCGCAGTTATGCGGGAATGGATCACGTTTACGCCGAGACAATGGCCGCCTACGCTCACTTCATGCGTGGCGTCCTCGAAGAGCATCGTGGGAATAACGCGGCGGCGGAGGCGAGCTTTCGAGCCAGCTGTGAGATCGCCGAGTCTAACGATCATCGCCTCGCCATCGGTGCTCACTGGACAAAATCCAAATTCGGGCTGGCGCGCACCGCCTACCGGCGGGGAGACAAGGCCGGCTCGGATTCCGCCCTTGCCGAAGCGAAGCGCATGCACGCCGATAGATCAAGGTTCGTGTGGGGTTGGATCATGGGCTGCGCAGATGCGGACATGTTTTACGAAGCCGCGGCGGCGCACGCGGTGCGAGGCGAGACCGCCGAGTGCCTCGCCGCATTGCGCTCGGCGGCTGATTTCGGGTGGGCGGACCTGAATCAGTTGAACCATGACCCTGCTTTCGACTTGCCTCGCGAGCGATCCGATGTGCGCGAGCTAGGGGCTGAGGCGGCGTCGAGGGTAACTCTCCCGCCGCCGGTCGGGAATGGCGGCCTGCCCTCCTCTGGCTGAATTTCAAAAGCACTGAAGACTACCGGCCGGGAGCTGGTAGTCTTAGTTGTTTTTCTTGAGATCCATGACCCACGCCCGAATTCTGGTGTCGAGGACGTCGAGCGGAAGCCCTCCCTGACTCAGGATCTGATCGTGGAAGGCGCGGATGTCGAACTTCGGCCCGAGCTCCTGCTCAGCGTATTTCCGGAGAGCCTTGATCTCCAGCTCCCCGCTCTTGTACGCCAGCGCCTGCCCCGGCCACACGATGTAGCGGTCGACTTCAACGGTGATGTCTTGTGCGGTCTTGGCGCTGTTCGCGGTGAAATAGTCGATCGCCTGCTGGCGCGACCATCCCAATGAATGGATCCCCGTGTCGATCACCAGCCGGATCGCCCGCCACATCTCGTAGGTGAGCTGTCCGAACTTGGAATACGGATCCTTTTCCAGTCCGAGCTCGGGTCCGAGACTCTCGGAGTAGAGAGCCCATCCTTCGACGAACGCGGTGTATCCGCCGTAGCGCCGGAATTCGGGAATTCCTTCGAGCTCCTGCGAGATCGCGATTTGGAGATGATGACCCGGCACTGCTTCGTGCGACGTGAGGACTTCCATCTCCCACTTGGGCCGGGTGTCGAGCTTGTAGGTGTTGACGAAGTACTGGCCGGCGCGGTGCGCATCGGGTGAGCCGCCCTGATAGTAGGCGGTCGTCTGCGATGGCGCCGAGTAGGACGGAATCGTCGAGACTCCGTAAGGAAGGCGCGGCAGCCTGCCAAAGAGTTTGGGCAGCTCAGGGTCGATGCGCTTGGTGATGTCGCGATACGCCCGGACGAGAGAAGCGGAGTCGGTGTAGAAAAACCTGGGATCCGTGCGGAGCATGTGAGTGAAGGCACCGAAATCGCCGGCGAACTCGGTAGAACGAATGAGGCTGTCCATCTGGGCGCGGATACGCTTTACCTCGGACAAGCCGAGCGCGTGGATTTCGCCGGGTGTGCGTGTGGTCGTCGTTTGAACCTTGACGTTGTACGCGTACCACGCCGCCCCATCGGGGAGCGCATTCATGCCAATCGTCTCTCGCGAGCGCGGGAGGTAGGTATTGGTTAGGTAGGCTTGCAGGCGCTGGAATGCCGGGCGATCCCGCTCGTTGTAAGCCCGCACTGCATCAGCGCGAAGACGCGCTCGGTCGCTCTCGGCGATTCCGACCGGGAAGCTGGTGAAGGGAGTGAGGAGCGCGCTCTTCAGCGGATCTTCAGGAATCAGATCCTTCACCTGAGCGGGAACGTCGCGCAGCGTGATTCGCGGTGGCGTTACTCCGAGTTTCACCCCGCTGTCGAGCAAGGCAATCGTCTGGTCGACGACGGTTGGCAGCGCGCGCAGGCGGGCGATTATGTCGGTGTAATCCTTGACGGTTTCCGCCGGCATCGAGCCTATGGTCGACGCGGACGTCTGCGGTCCGCCCAGCTGTGATATCTGGAGAAGGTCTCCAGGGAATCGCGTTCCCTCAATGAATTCCACGACCCCCCTCTTGAAGATGTCGTAGCTCAATTGATCCGCCGGAGTCAGACGTGTCCGACCGATTGCAGCTAAAACCTTCAGCTCACTCGCGAAATCGGCTCGCCTCCGTTGGATCGCGGCGACGGACAGATCGGTCCAGCGATCGTTCTGTCCGGGATAGCCGACGTACGTGGCGTTTTCCGGGTAGACGATGTTGGTGTACTCCCAATCGAGATCGAACAGCCGATGAAGCTTGGCGCTATCGCTTAGTTCGCCCGCCGTTGCAAGTAAAGCGAAGCGCTGCGAATAGTCTGGTTGAGCGACTCGCTGCGCGGTGACCACCCTGGGGCTCAGGATGAGAATCGAAAGCCAGAGGAATGCCGAGGAGTACGATTGCAGCCGGAATCTCATGGGCGTTACCGGTGGGAGTGCAGCCTGGGGCATTCAAGGAGCCTTGCCTCAACTACATATGCGCTCGTTCCCCCGACGGTCAAGACAATTCTCTCTTGACCTCGATGCGCCAAAGGAACTACTTTGCTCTCTGGACGAAGCGCCAACACATTCAAGAACCGTCACGTGAAGCAATCGCCCGCCAACTACCGAATTCTCATTCATCCTGCCTCGATTAGGATCGAGGCGATGGGGAGATTCTGCGCGGGCACCAACACGGATTCATAGCAGGTTGCTGAAATAGCGCGCAGAAGGCCTCTCCAAATCGGCAGGGGCCTTTTTTTTGTGTCAGAGCGGAACCACCCATGGGAGCAAGCGCTCCGGGATAGAGGATGACGGAAAAGCAGGGACTGTACGACCCGGCTTACGAGCACGACGCGTGTGGAATTGGGTTCGTCGCCCAGATTCACGGCGTCCGCTCTCGCGACGTCGTCGAGAAATCCCTCGAGCTCCTCCGGAATCTCTCGCACCGTAGCGCCGTCGCCGCCGACGCCTGTACCGGTGATGGCGCGGGAATCCTGCTCCAGGTGCCGCACTCCTTCCTGCGGCGTGTCTGCGGGCCGGCCGGGATCTTCCTCCCCGACGCTGGGAGTTATGGAGTGGGGATGCTGTTCCTTCCTTCTCGCCGAGCCGATCGCCTTGTCTGCGAGCGCATGGTAGAAGTATCCGTGCGGGAAGAGGGATGCACCGTGCTTGGCTGGCGCGATGTGCCCGTCGACGACTCCATGCTGTCTGGTCCAACGCGGCGGGAGCGGCCGGTCGTGCGGCAGATATTCGTCGCGCGGATGGGTGTTGGGCGCGAGGTCGACACCAACACTGATTTCGAAGTAACGCTGTACGTGATCCGTCGGAAAATCGAGGCTGCTCTCCGACAGATGGCGGGTGGCGAGGACTGTTACGTGGCGAGCTTCTCTTCGCGCACGGTGGTCTACAAAGGCATGCTCCGCCCCGACCAGCTCGCGCCGTTCTACGACGATCTTCGCGATCCGGAGCTGGCGAGCGCGATTGCGATGGTCCACTCGCGCTTCTCGACCAACACTTTCCCTTCGTGGCGACTGGCTCACCCGTACCGGTTTCTTTGCCACAACGGAGAGATCAACACGCTGCGCGGCAATCTCAATTGGATGCGTGTGAGAGAGGCGCTGATGTCATCGTCTCGCCTGGGCGGGCGCATCGCCGCGCTGCTGCCTGTCTGCGGCGAGAAGCAGAGCGATTCTGCTTCGCTCGACAACGTGCTCGAGCTGCTCACGCTCGCCGGACGGCCACTCGCGCACGCGATGGCGATGCTGATTCCTGAATCATGGGAAGGGCATGCGACGATGTCTCCCGAGCGTCGCGCGTTTTACGAGTACCACGCTTCGCTGATGGAGCCGTGGGATGGACCGGCTGCGGTGGCGTTCACCGACGGACGGCAGATCGCGGCGATGCTCGATCGAAACGGGCTCCGACCAGCACGGTATGTGGTCACAGCCGATGACTTCGTCGTGATGGCGTCGGAGGCGGGCGCGCTCACCATCCCGGTTGGAAACATTCGCGCCAAGGGCAGGCTCGAGCCGGGCAAGATGCTCGTCGTCAACACGACGCAGGGGCGGATACTCGACGACGAAGCGATCAAGATGGAGTTGGCATCGGTGCGGCCGTATCGGCGGTGGGTTGCCGAACAACGTGTCGAGCTTTCGGCGCTTGTCGCGGAGCAAAACCAACTGCGAGAAGAGTTAAGTGGAAGAGGCGAGCTGCCAGGTGCGAGGTATCAGGTCGAGGATTCCGTCCCGCTCGCGGTTAGGCAGCGCGCGTTTGGGTATACCGCAGACGAACTGAAGATGGTTCTCGGGCCCATGGCTGACGCGGGAGAAGAACCCGCGGGCTCGATGGGGAACGACACGCCGCTCGCGGTTTTGTCGCGCCGTCCGCAGCTCCTCTCCGCCTACTTCCGGCAGATGTTCGCGCAGGTAACCAATCCAGCGATCGATCCGATTCGCGAGCAGCTCGTCATGTCGCTCGCGATGAACCTCGGGCCACAGTGCAATCTGCTCGAGGAGACCGCCGAACACGCCAAACAGCTTCGCCTCGGCCAACCTGTGCTCACCGAACAGGCTATGTCGGCGCTATTGGGTGTGACTGATCCAACTTTGCGCGCGGTTGTGCTGCCGGCTCTCTTCCCGACAGCCAACGGCACTCACGGACTTGAATTGGCGGTCAATCATCTTTGCCGCCGCGCTGTTGAAGCGATTGCCACCGGGTGTGGCGTTCTCGTTCTCAGCGATCGCGGGATGGACGAGGACCGCGCACCGATTCCGTCTCCGCTCGCTGTTGCAGCCGTTCACCACCATCTGATTCGCGAGGGTCTGCGCTGGCGCGTGAGTCTCGTCGCCGAGACGGGCGAAGCGAGAGAGGTGTCGCACCTGGCGCTCTTGATCGCGTACGGCGCGAGCGCAGTGCATCCGTACGTCGCGCTCGAGACCGTCGCCGGGTTGGCTCGCCCTGAGGCCGCTGGCAAAAAGCCTCACGGAGCCGCGGCCCAGGAGCGCTATGTAAAAGCGCTCGGCAAAGGACTGCTCAAGATCATGTCGAAGATGGGGATCTCCACGCTGCAGAGTTATTGCGGCGCGCAGTTGTGGGAGGCGGTTGGATTGAATGGCGCGCTCGTGGATCGACATTTCGCCGGCACGCCGTCCCGCGTCGGTGGCATCGGTATGCAGCTGATCGCCGAAGAGACGCTTCGCCGCCACGCACAGGCATTCGATGACGCGCTCGCTACCAGACTCGATCCTGGAGGCGAGTACCAGTACCGCGTCCAGGGCGAGCATCACAACTGGAATCCGCTGACGATCGCCAAGCTCCAGCACGCGACCCGCGGCGACAACTACTCGACGTTCAAGGAGTTCAGTCAACTCGCAAACGACGAGACGCGCAATCAAGCTAGCCTGCGGGGTCTATTAGCCTTCGTGGAACGTGATCCGATCCCGCTCGATGATGTCGAGCCGGCCAGCGCCATCACTCGGCGGTTCTGCACCGGAGCGATGTCGTTCGGATCGCTGAGCGCCGAGGCGCACGAGACGCTCGCGATCGCG
>DASYVU010000133.1:0-11130 GCA_035936715.1 Gemmatimonadaceae bacterium | reverse complement strand
TGAGGAGGAGTTTCTCTGCGAGCGCGGTTGGGGATACACCCGGCAACGCAATGGCGGAACGATCGAATACAGGGTCGAGCACGCTCGGTGGCGCATCTGGCCGAGCGCTCGCCACGAGCTTGCTGGCCCCCTCGAGACTTTCTATGACCCGCCCCTCCCCACTATACTCTCAGGTGCCCCCAAATCCGCGTTCATTGCGGATGGCTCCGCCGTGGCTGTGCATATGCCTGAGCGGGTTGCGTAACTCTTTCTGCGGGTAGTCCGAAAATGACTGCAACGGCACAACTGGCGGACCTGCGGTATCCTGTCGGGAAATTCGATTGGAACGCGCCGATAAACGAGGCCCATTATCCGCGGTTTATTGCGTCGATCGCCGAAACACCGGCGGCGCTTCGATCCGCAGTGGCGGGTTTGTCGCGCGATCAACTGGAGACCCGCTACCGTCCCGGCGGCTGGACCGTGAAGCAGGTGGTGCATCACGTGCCCGACAGCCACATGAACGCATACTGTCGGTTCAAGCTCGCTCTGACGGAAGACGAGCCGACTATCAAGCCATACGAGGAAGCGAAGTGGGCCGAGCTTCCTGATTCGGAGCGAGTATCGATCGACGTCTCGCTCGATCTGCTCGACTCACTTCATCAACGCTGGGTGGCGCTGCTCAGGTTAATGGACAACGCCGACTTCAACCGCGGGTTCCGTCATCCGGAACGCGACGGCGTGCTGACCTTGAGCCAGCTGCTGGCGCTGTACGCCTGGCACGGCAGGCACCACGTCGCACACATCACATCATTGAGAAAGCGGGAGGGGTGGTGACAGAGCTGGCGACATTTGGAGCGGGATGTTTCTGGGGGGTGGAAGTCACATTCAGAAACGTCCCAGGAGTGAAGGACGCGGTTGTGGGGTACCTGGGGGGCACCATGGCGAATCCGACCTACAGGGACGTGTGCACCGGAAGAACCGGACACGCTGAAGTCGTTCAGGTGACTTACGATCCATCCGAAGCGACCTACTACAAGCTGCTGGACGTCTTTTGGGAGAATCACGATCCGACCACGCTCAACCGTCAGGGTCCTGATGTCGGCACTCAGTATCGCTCCGCAATCTTCTTTCACACGCCCGAGCAGAAGCGCATCGCGGGAGAGTCAAAAGCGAAGCTCGAGGCAAGCGGCCGTTTCCGTAAGCCGGTCGTGACGGAGATCACCCCGGCTTCGACATTCTATCTGGCCGAAGACTACCACCAGCGCTACCTCGAGAAGCGCGGGTTAGCCAGCTGTCACATTTAGCGAGGCACCTCCGCACGGCACCGCGCTTGCCACTCATGATCATCCAACTCGGAGGTGGTGCAAGGTGCGCATAAAGACGGAAAAGCTGAATTCACGGAAGACGACGTGGCTGCTGGTTGGTGCCGGCGCCGCGATGGTGGCGGGGAGACTAGTCGAGCGAGGTCTGGACAAGGGCTGGCGCGCGGTCAGGCAGGAGGATCCGCCCGAGCCAGGAAAACACGGCGACAGCTGGCCTGCCGCCTTCGCGTGGACGGCCATATCTGCTGCTACGGTCGCCGCGGTGGAGCTGGCGGCGCGTCGCGGAGCTCATCTCGGACTGCGGCGGCTCTCTGGGAAGCGCGCTCCCGCTCGCCTGTGAAGCATGCGCCAGGATTTCTCAAGCTTGTAGATGACGCGAAGTCGCGCGTTCGCGAGGTCACCGTCGAGGAAGCGCGGCGCAAGCTCGAGACGGGAAAGGCGAAGGTCATCGATGTTCGCGAGGAGAGCGAGTGGGCCGCGGGTCACGCGCGAGGTGCGGAGCACCTGGGGAAGGGCGTGATCGAGCGCGACATCGAAGCACGCGTGCCTGACAAGAGCGCGGAGATCATCCTGTACTGCGGCGGCGGATTCCGTTCGGCGCTTTCCGCGGACACCCTTCAGAAAATGGGTTACAGGAACGTGGCGTCGATGGCAGGGGGCTGGCGGGCGTGGCAGGAAGCCGGCGCTCCCGTAGAGCCGGGAAAGGGCACTGCGAAGTAGAGACCTTCGCAACTGCAACGGAACGGGTGCGAGTTGTCACCTGGCATCTTGGTTGATCGGAGTTCCGAATTAACAGAACGGGTGCGAGTTGTCAGAAGTGTAGATGCGAGGTGTGAGTTCACTACGTCCTGACTTATCCCAGTCGCGTTCGGAGCAACTGCTGGTGTCATAACGCCAGTATTGAAGTCTGGTCGTAGTGAACTGAGAACTAACATCTATGCCGCTGGCAACTCGCACCGTTCAAGTTGCAGTTAACAGTCGCTACGCCGCATCTCCGCCAATCACAAAGTACTTGACACTGCAAAGCGAACCCGTATCTTGAACGCAGCTTCTATTGGAGGCGTGTCATGTTGAGATTGCTCTTGATGTTGGCCTCGATTGCCAACGTAGCCGGCGGACTTGTTCTGATTGGGACCTGGGCGACCATGTGGCAGCGGGTTCCGATCATCGTGCTGGCCATCGGAGGCTCTTTGCTCATTCAGGGCGCGTACACGATTCTCTATCTCCGGGGCGATCTCGCCCGCTGGGGAGATCTTCCCACCGGAGCGCTCTTCGCGGGCGAAGCACTCTCTGCTGTGGTCGGAGCTGGCGGACTGATCCAGAGTGTCGTCCACAACGTCAATAACGCCGACATGGAAATGGCGCCCGTGCTCGCCGGTCTGCTGATGCTCGTGCAGGCGGCGCTCGCGCTTCTCTACCTGCTGATGACAAACCAGCTGCGCCCGCGAGTCGGCGGACGCAGCTCGGCCTGATACTAGGGCCGCAGCTCGCCGTGATCCACCGGCTCACGGCCGCGACACATGAAGAGGAACTCGTAAAGCAGCGCGGCTGCCAGAGCGCCGAGGATCGGAGCGAACAGGTAGAGGAGCTGCGCCTCATAAATGCCGCTCGCAACAGCTGGACCGAACGAGCGCGCAGGGTTCATCGACGCCCCTGTGAGTGGCCCGATCGCGAGGATGTCGGCCGACACCACGAAGCCGATGGCCAGTCCGCCGATCTTCGGACCGCGGAGATCCACTGCCGTCCCATAGACGACGAAGACGAGGAAGAAGGTCGCAATCGCTTCGACGAGGAATGCCTGACCCGCTGTCACATCGAGCGCGATCGTGAGACCGCCTCCTCTGGTCGCGGTGAAGGTGGCGTCGGAGACCGACAGCTTGAGTGCGTAGCCAGCCGCGACTGCCCCCAGCACCTGGGCGATGATATAGAGAGCTGCCATCATCGCTTCGATTCTTCTCGTCGCGAGAAGACTCAGCGTCACAGCCGGATTGAAATGACCCGAGATGCGCATGAGCGCGCTCACCATGACCGCCAGAATCAACCCGTGCGCCAGCGCGACCTCGATGAGGCCAGTCGGTGATCCAGTTACTCTCGCATGAATGATCGCGCCGCTCCCCACGAAAACCAGAGCGAATGTGCCGATGAATTCAGCGACGAAATGCCGCCACGCGTCCCGCATTGTCCTGCCCCCGTATTGAGTGTTGGGGCCGCGGCGCGCGAGATCGCTAGATCACTCTACGCAGTACCAGCGCGGCATTGATTCCGCCGAAGCCGAAGGAATTGGTAAGTATGTGCTCAACACGCTCCTTCCGCCCCGTACCCGGCAGAAAATTAAGATCGCACGCCTTGTCCGCAACCTGAAGATTGACGGTCGGAGGGAGCCACTCCTGCTCGAGCGCGAGCGCGCAGATGGCCGTCTCGATCGCTCCGGACGCGCCAAGAGCATGGCCGTAGTAACCCTTGGTCCCGCTCATCGGCACTTTGTAGGCGCGATCGCCCATCACTTTCTTGATCGCCATCGTTTCCGTGCTGTCGTTGAGTGGTGTCGAGCTGCCGTGTGTGTTCACGTAGCCGATCTCGTTTGCGGAAACGTTGGCGTCGTCGAGCGCAAGCTGCATCGATCTCGCGGCCTGCGAGCCATCCGGACGCGGCGCTGTCATGTGATGAGCGTCGTTGGTCGTTCCATAGCCGGCGACTTCCGCGTAGATCTTCGCCCCGCGCGACTCCGCGCGCTCATACTCCTCGAGAATGAGAACCGCCGCGCCCTCCCCCATCACAAACCCATCGCGATCCTTGTCGAATGGCCGCGATGCCATCTCCGGGTCTTCGTTGCGAGTGGACATTGCGCGTATGAGCGAGAACGCGCCGAAACAGAGCGGAGCCAGCGGCGCCTCCGCACCTCCCGCGATCATCACGTCGGCGTAGCCGTCGCGGATCTGCCTGAAGGCATCTCCGATCGCGATCGTGCCCGATGCGCAGCTCATCGCATTAGTGGAGTTGGGCCCCATCACGCCGAGCTCGATCGCGATGTTGCAGCTCGATGCGCCGCCGAATACCGACAGCGCCAGTGTGGCGTCGACCTCGCGCAGTCCGCGCTGGAGAAATACAGCCAGCTGACTCTCGGCGTATCCAATTCCACCGAGGGCTGTACCCATGTTCGCCCCGACCCTCTCCTTGTCCTCGCGGGATAGATCGAGATCGGCATCGGCGAGCGCCATCTGCGCTCCGACTACGGAGAACTGCGCAAAGCGATCCAGACGCTTGGCGCGTTTGTTCTCGAGATGGTCGGTCGGTACGAAGTCATTGACCTCCGCCGCATTATGACTCCTGAACGGCGACGGATCGAATCGGGACACCGATCGCACCGCGGAGCGCTGCCGTTGGAGTCCCGACCACAATTCGTCGCGGGTCGTACCGATCGGCGTTATGGGGCCGATGCCCGTGATCACCACTCTGCGTTTATTCAGCTTAAACACTTCGTCCTCATTGCTGCTGTTTTCCCGCTTCGTGCTCCGCCACGGCCGCGAGTCCCGCCAGCGTACGTGAAGCGATTCCGTGCACAAACACGGGCCCTATCAGATGCGTCGCCGCCAACCGTCCAATCAGACGTAGCCGCCGCGGTCCGTCCCATAAATGCACAATTCGTACGTGCGTGCCGGCAGATGTCGGTGAAAACGACCACTCCACGTCCATTTCCTTGGTGATACCCCCTACATGCCGAAATCGGATCGATGGCCGATTCTTGTCCACCGACATCTCCGACAGCCACCAGGTTCGCCAGTTGATGCGGAGCCGCCCCCTCGGCGTCTTAAGCTGAAATGGCCGATTCGCGGACATTTCCACCAATCCTCCTCCGTCTGAGCGGCGCGTGCGAAACCGTACGTATCGATAGTGCGGGAGATAGCGCGGCCAAAGCTCTACCTGACTCGCCAGCTCGAAGATTGTCGCCAACGGAGCGCGCACGATCTGCTCGTCGACGGTTTGCATCGTACGCCCGTAAGGCATCGGCCCGAGATCGAACGCCCTTCCAACCCGCGTCGTCATCGATCGACCGGAGCCCAGCTCGTCGTCACGCGGAATGCACGACGACGATGCACGACGATGTTTCGCGCGACTGCCTCCCGCACTGTATCCACTAACTCCTCGGGCGTGAACCCCCTCATCACGGAGACGACGCCATCGTGACGGCTAACGGCATGAAATCGAAGGGGAAACGAGGCCAGCCAGAGTCCGGCTGCGGCGATCCAGCTCCGCCTGAGATCGCTGACGATGACCCGAATGCGTGCGACGCGGTTCATCTCGCGCAGCAGCTTGAGCGCATCGGCGCCCTCGAAGTGATGCAGGACCTGGGAGCACATGACGATGTCGATGCTATGATCCGCGAATGGAAGCCGCAACGCATCGCCGCAAACCGCCAGGGTGAGCACGGGACGGCTGGCGCGCGCGAGCTCGAGCGCCGAATCGAGCCCTACCGTCGTCAGGTCGACTCCAGTCTGCCGGGCAACTTCCCGCGCTCGACAGGGGATGTCGCCAAGTCCTGTTCCGACGTCGAGCAGCGTCGCCTGAGGCGGCACTTCCTTCAGCGCTTCCTTCAGCTCATCGATGGCCGAGCTCAGCCCGCCGAACAGGGAGTTCGACCGAACGACATCGGCCAGCGACCGTGTTACGACCTCGGGATCGACGCCGGGATCGTCGAGTATCTCCACGCCGCGTTTTTTCGGAGGTGTGAGGATGGAGCGCACCATTTCTAGTGCTCCAGCTGCGCGTAACCGCCGCGATAATAGAGGAGAGGCGTGCCAGTCTGAGCCCGCGCTGCCTCCACTTCGCCCACGATTATGGTGTGGTCGCCCGCGTCGTGCATCGCGACGGTAGCGCACTCGATGACGCCGAGCACATCGTCGAGCACGGCGAGGCCATTTGGAGATCTGCTGTAGCCTACTCCTTCGAAGCGATCGATGTCGACGATCGCGAAGCGCCGCGCGATCTGTTCCTGAGTGGCCGAGAGCACGTTCACCACGAAGCCGTGTGCGGTGGTGAGAGCAACGTACGCCGATGCGTTCTTCTCGATGCAGATGAGCACGAGCGGGGGATCGAGGCTCACGGAGCAGAACGCGCTCACCGTCATTCCCTCATGGGAGCCATCTCGATCCTTCGTGGTCACAACCGTGACACCCGAAGGAAACCGGCCGAGCACACTGCGGAATTCGTCTGGGGTTACGCTCAAGTTCTGAAGGCCGGAGAGATGAAGAGGTTGAAAAGAAAGCGCGGGTTCAGCACGAGGCTTGTCGGAATGAAATCTCCCGCCACGCCCACCAGCAGGTCAGCCATCGCCTTGCGGCGAGAGAGAGCCTTTGCGGCGTTGTTGAGAAAGTAAGGATACGCTATGGCCATGCCTACGATTCGCTCCAGCTTCCATTTTCCGCCGAATTCGGTTCGCCGCGCTGCATCGTAAGCAGCCAGGGCTCTATTCTCGTCCTGCGGCGCGCCCCGAAGCGCCTGGACGATGAAAGGTGCGAGCATTTCCCCGCCGCGAAGGGCGGCGTACATCCCTTCGCCGGTGAACGGGTCAAAAAAGTCGGCCCCGTCGCCGACCAGAGCAGCGCCCGGAGCCCAAGCGGGCCGCGACACCGTCGCAAACGGGCCAGTCGCGCGCACCTCCTCCACGCGCTCGGCGCCGACGAACCGCTCGGCAAGGTGAGGACGTGACGCGATCCACTGCTCAAGAAATTCCGTGCGACCTTCGCCGATCTCCCGAGCCCGGGACATCGGAACGACGACGGCCACATTCATCAGCCCGCCACCGACGTCGACGATCCCGAAATAGCCTTTGTGGTCGACGTGCATTTCACCGAGCGCGCCCACGTCCCGGACGTTCCGGTAGTGTGCTACCAATGCGAGTCGCTTGGGGAAGAAGCGGCTGGTGTGCGTGAGGCCGAGCCGCTTTCCAACAACCGAGCGAAGGCCGTCAGCGCCGACAACGAACCTGCTCCTCAGATGGCGTGTCTCTCCGCCCGGACCGATGACAGTTACACCACTCACACGGTCCGTCTGATCTTTGGTGACGTCCGTCACGCGCGCTAGCTCTTCCACTCGGGCGCCGGCAGCTCGCGCTCCTTTCAGCACGATCGCGTCGAGGATTGTTCGACGCACCGCGAGGCCATAGTCACGAAATGGGCGAAATCCGTGCGTCGACGCAAACTCGCCGTCAGCGAAATGCCCGTCTGGTGCGCGCACCCTCATGCCGGCGAGGTGCGCCGGGGATGTGCGCTCGATCTCGTCCAGGACATTCATGTCGGATAGAATGCGCGACGCCTGCGGGCTCAGATACTCTGCGCAGGTCTTGTCGCGCGGAAATTTCGCTCTGTCGAGCACGAGTACATCGACGCCTGCCCGCGCCAACGAATGCGCGGTCGACGCGCCGGCCGGGCCCCCGCCAACGACTATGACTTCAGCATCGAGATTCCCGGCCACCTGCTATCCGATCGCGCGCGCGACGCGCTGGAACAGTCCCATGTACTGCCAGTGCGGGCGCGGCAGGTGGAGAATCGAGGCTGCTCGAGTGAGATAGGGCAAGACCACTGATCGCGAGTCGGCAGAGAACATGAAGCGGGGATGATCGGCGGCGAATTTCTTGAGGCGCGCGACGGTTGCGTCGAACTGGATCGCGCTCGAGAAATAGAAAGTAGGATCGAGCAGGGTGCTCCCAGCGGGCACGACGCCCTCCCCGACCGCGATCCGGTGCAGCGTCGTCCCGGGATAGATGCGTAGTCCAACGGTGAGATAAACTGCGTCTCCTCTGCGGAGGCGCCACGCCGCGAATGCGAGTGTCTCCTCGACGGTCTCGGCTGTCTCCCCGGGACCTCCAACCAGGAAAATCCACAGCGTCTTGATTCCGAACTTCTCAACCCGCTCGGCGACCTCCCGCACTTTGGCTGCGTCGAATCCCTTCTCGAGCTTCCCCAGAACCGGGTCGCTCGCGCTCTCTGCCGTAATGCCGAGCGAGCGGAAGCCGGCGGCCTTCATCGCGCCGAGCAGCTCGGCGCTTGCCGTCGCCGGTGTGAAATTGGTAGTGTCGAGCTGCACGCCTAGCCTGCGGCGCGTGATTGCCTCGCACACCTGAACGGCATGACCCGGCGGCGAGTTGAAGGTCGAATCGACGAAGTCGAAGTGGTGCACGCGCGCCTTGATCTTGAGCTCTTCGATCTCGTCGGCAACGAGCTCCGGATCGCGCGTTCTGTATCCCCAGCCTTCCACGTTTCTATACGTGCAGTAGATGCACTTGTAGACGCAGCCACGCTTGGTCTGAATCGGAATCGTTGCTCCGTGGCGCTGGTACCGCGCCAGATCTACCCAGCGGTGCAGGCTCGGCCGGGGCAGAGAATCGAGATCCGCATCTTCTCCCGGCGGGGTGAATACGACTGTGCCGTTACGATCGCGCACGAGTCCGGGCAGAGCTTCGATCGGGGTGCCGGAGGACAACGCATTTACGAGGGCGACGCTCGCACGCTCGCCATCTCCCGCCACTGCGTAGTCGACTGCGAGATCGCGAAACAATGCTTCGGGAGCAACTCCAAACGCCGCACCCCCCGCGATGACTTTCGCCCCCGGAGCTGCCTGCCGGAGCGCGTGTAGAATGCTTCGGGCTTCGGGTGTGTAGTGACGCAGCGCGATTGCATCGCTGTTGTCGATGTTCCGGACCGAAACGCCTATGATGTCGGGCTTGAACTCCACCGCGGCGCTCCGTGCGGACGCCACGGGGTCGGGCGCGAAGCACAGATCGAGAAACCTGACGCGATGGCCCGCGGCGTCGAGCGCCGAAGCAACGCAAGTGAGACCGTTCGGCACCACCGGATACGGCTGTCGCTCGCGATTGGTGCTCACGAGGAGAACCCGTGCTCCGCTTCCTTTGCCTTGCTCAGTCATGCGCTGCATATCCTTCATTACACCGCGTGTGCTCGTGTGTCACGATAGAAGTAAAGTTACAAGGGCCCCCACACCCGAGCAGACCGCGTTGACGGCATCGTTGTCGAAGCCCCGAAGCCCGCCGGTGCGACGAGTCCGATTTCCGCAATTGTGAATAGGTCGTTCGGTCGGTTTCGCGCATACGTCGCACCAGCGCCGAGTCTGCAAGGTTGCTCCGAGCAGGGAATCTGCCATTGTGCCCGCCAACCCTCCCAGTACCACGGCGGTGAATGGGGCGGGCCACCGCGTGAGCGCCGCTCCTGCCGCGATGAACAGCGCACCGCCGAGACTCGCGATCGTCCCGATCAGGCTCACGCCGCCGGAAGTGCCGGCGGGAACTGGCTGGCCGGAAACGATCGAGCGCGGATTGCGGCCGGCTAGTGTGCCGATCTCCGTCGCCCAGGTGTCAGCGGCCGACGCCGCCAGCGCTCCGATTCCAACCGCGTACCATGCGTGCGTGCGCGAGAGCATGTAGGCGATCGCCGCCAGCGCATAAACGCCGCCGTTGGCTAGAACCTGTTTCGCGTCGCGGCGATCGCCCTTCTCGACGACAGCGCCAATCCGTTGCGCCTTCCTTCTCTCGCCCAGCTTCGAGAGAGCGCTCGCGGAGATGAAGTGCGCGACGAGGAGGATTCCCCAACTCCATCCTGTGGCGAGCGCGATCGTTCCCACGACCGTGCCAGCGAACGCCCCGCTCGTCGAAAGGGCTCGCACCCGACGCGCGCCGAATGCGAATATGCCAGAGCCAATCAAGCCCGCGATCACCCTCGCGACCAATTCCGTCAGCTGCGATTACCTCGTTCCAGAAGCACTTCCGGGTTGCGTGAGCGGTTTCCTGCTTGAAGGGGATTCGAGCGGCGGTTAGCTTGCGCTCTCCGCCTACCAACTAAATGACCGGCACGGTAAACGCCATAGTCCCGCTCAGTCTCCTCGAAGCAGTTCGCTCCGTCGACATCCCGGAAGGTGAGGATATCGACGTCGAATATGTCCAGGAGCATCGCAACAAGCGACTTGGATTGAGCGACACTGTGATCGCGCAGATTCGCCGCTACAAGGACGCAATGAAGCGCAACCAGCCGATCGCAATTCACGAAGCGAGGGGAATTGCGCGCCTCATTGGCCGGCGTCCGGATGCGGAGAGCATCTTCACGCGCGCGGGCAGTATCGTGGCGAACAGAATTTACCAGTTGATCTCCGCAACCAGGCGGCAAATCATCCATTTGCTTCCTGGGTTTCTCGCGCGCCCCCTCGCATTCCGCCAGGTGAAACGAGCGGGAGAGAAATATCTCGGAGCATCGGTTCGGCGCGTCGGCGCTTCAATCGTCGTCGGCGTCAAGGAATCGGTGACGTTCGAGACGGCGCCAAAGGGCATCGGCTGCCGGTACTACGAGTCCGCGCTCCGCGAGATGCTCAAGCTGCTGGTCAATGGTGGGGGGATGATCGATCACGTTCACTGCCGCGAGCGGGGCGAGGACATCTGTGAGTGGCGCGCAGAATGGCGCGCGGTCAAGGGAACGCAGTAGTCGATTCCCGTGCTGCAGCCTGAATCCCTGCCCGCCATTCAGTCAGCCCTCGAACGAGCAGGACTTGATGGCTGGCTCCTCTACGATTTTCACGGGCTGAATCCCGTCGCGGTCGGAATGCTGGAGCTGCACGGGATGACCACGCGTCGTTTCTTCGTCTACATCCCTCGAAAGGGCTCCCCGGTCGCGATCACGCATGCGATTGAGCAGGGTCCATGGACTGGATGGCCTTCGAAGTGGACCAGGGAGAAGTACAGCAGTTGGCGCGCACTCGAATCCCTCCTCGGCAATCTGATCAAGGGAAAACGCGTCGCGATGGAGTATTCGCCGGGCGATGCCGTCCC
>DASYVU010000132.1:0-5046 GCA_035936715.1 Gemmatimonadaceae bacterium | reverse complement strand
TCCGACTTCTTCACCGTGCCGTTGGGTAGCGCGTTCTTCACGGCGACGATCACGACGTCGCCGAGAGTGGCGTAGCGCCGGCGTGTTCCGCCCAGGACGCGGATCACGAGCGCCGTTTTCGCGCCCGAGTTGTCCGCTACCTTGACCACCGATTCCTGCTGGATCACTGGTCGTCTCCGTTAACGTGCACGTTCGATGATCTCGACCACGCGCCACCGCTTGTCCTTCGACAGGGGCCGGGTCTCCATGATGCGGACGGTGTCGCCCGTTTTGGCCGCGTTCTGCTCGTCGTGCGCTTTGAGCTTCTTGGTGCGGCGGACCATCTTGCCGTACACCGGGTGCTCCACTCTGCGCTCGATCGAGACCACTACGGTCTTCATCATCTTGTCGCTCACGACCATGCCCACTCGCGTCTTTCGCGAGGTACGCTCGATCGCGGTGCTTCCTTCTCCCCTCTTCGCCAATTCAGCCATTAAGCCCTCTTACTCCTTTTCGCGCGGTTGGTCGCGGTGGCAGCTTTGCGGCCGCGTCTCCCCGTCACACGTCTCGCCTTCACTCGCTGCGGACCAGTCACCTTCGCCTCAGCGATACCGATAATCTTTTCGCGCAGCACGGTGTTGAGCCGCGCGACGTCCCTCCGAATCACCCGCAAACGAAGCGGATCGTCGAGGGTGCGCGTGCCGGATGCGAGACGCAGGTTGAACCGCTCTCTCTCCAGCTCTGCGATGCGGGCATTGATGTCCGCTTCGCTCATCTCACGTATGTCCTTAGCTAGCATCCGTGTGCGCCTCCTCACGTGTCACGAACTTCGACTTGACTCCAATCTTTGCCGCGGCTAATGCCATTGCCTTCTTGGCGATATCCAGCGTCACGCCTTCGAGCTCGAACATCACTCTGCCCGGCTTTACCACCGCAACCCATCCCTCCGGAGAGCCTTTTCCCTTACCCATGCGGGTCTCGGCGGGTTTCTTCGTGATCGGCTTGTCGGGGAAGATCCTGATCCAGACCTTTCCGCCGCGCTTGATGTGACGGGTTAGCGCCACACGCGCCGCTTCTATCTGCCGGTTGGAAACCCAGCCGGGCTCGAGTGCCTTCAAACCGTAGTGCCCGAACGAGACTTCGCTGCCACGAGTGGCAAGCCCCTTCGTCCGGCCCTTGAATCTCTTTCTGAACTTTACGCGCTTGGGACTGAGCATTTCTCTATATCCTCAGACGCCAGTCGAGTAGGTCTTGCCGCGGCGATCTTCCACGATCTCGCCCTTGAAGATCCAGACCTTCACACCGATGGTGCCGAAGGTGGTCTTCGCGGTCGACGTCGCGTAGTCGATGTCGGCGCGCAGCGTGTGGAGAGGTACACGACCTTCGTGATAGCCCTCGACGCGCGCGATCTCGGCGCCGCCCAGGCGGCCTCCGCACTTGATCTTGATTCCACCCGCTCCCATGCGCATTGCGCTCTGCACCGCGCGCTTCATGGCGCGGCGGAACGAGATACGTTGAGCCAGCTGGTTCGCGATGTTGTCGGCGACGAGCTGAGCATCCAGCTCGGGACGCTTGATCTCTTCGACGTTGATCCCGACTTCCTTCCCGGAGAGCCTTGACAGCTCGTCACGCAGCTGATCTACTTCCGCTCCCTTCTTGCCGATGACCACGCCCGGACGGCCGGTGTGAATCGTCACGACGACCTTGCCCGGCTTCCGCTCGATGCGGATGTCGGCAATCGCCGCGTGGCCGAGCCGCGCCTTCAGATACTTGCGCAGAAGCTCGTCCTCGCGGAGAAGCGCGGGGAAGTCGCGGTTCGCGTACCACTGCGATCTCCAGGTCTTGGAGATACCGAGGCGGAAGCCGATCGGATGTGTTTTCTGACCCATTAGCGGTTACCTCTTGACGAACTCGAAGCGCCGGCGGAGCGCGCAGCGCGGAGCTTCTTTTCTTCGCGTGCGTCGAGAACGATCTCGACGTGACTGGTTCTCTTTCTGATCGGCGTGGCCCGGCCCTGCGCAGCCGGCATGAAGCGGCGGAGCGCCGGTCCTTCGTTCACAATCGCGTGGCTGATGTAGAGCGTGTCGATGTCGACCGACTCGTTCGACTCTCTCGACTTGAACTCGGCATTTGCCACCGCAGAGTTGAGGACCTTCTCAATCTGTTTGGCGGCGTGCTTCTTCGAGAACTTCAAGAGTCCCAACGCTTCGTTCACATCCTTGCCGCGGATCTGATCGATCACGAGACGCATCTTGTAGGGGGACTGGCGCGTCGTGCGCTGAATGGCGCTCGACACTCCCTTCCTCTCAGCGGCGTGACGCTCTTTCCTGAGCTGGCTTCTCTGGCTCATTTGACCGCCGCCTGGCCCTTGGCCGGAGTGGCTGTTGGGACGCCGCCAGCCTTCTTGTCAGTCGGCTTGGCTGCGCCGGTGTGGCCGCGGAAGAGACGGGTTGGCGCAAACTCACCGAGCTTGTGGCCGACCATGTTCTCAGTCACGTAGACGGGAATGAACTTGTTGCCGTTGTGAACCGCGAAGGTGTGACCGACGAAGTCGGGGATGATCGTGCTCGACCGCGCCCACGTCTTGATCACTCGCTTCTCGTTCTTGCCGTTCATGCCCGAGACTTTCGTCATCAGCGCGTCTTGGACGTAAGGACCCTTTTTGATACTTCTTGCCATATCCGATTCCCAGAATTGGTTGCGAGCTTACTGCGTTGCCTTGCCGCGCTTCCGTCCGCGGACGATAAGGCGCTGCGATGGCTTCTTCTTGTTGCGCGTCTTCACGCCTTCCTTGTTGCCCCACTTGTCCACGACGTTGCGGCCACCGCGCGTACGACCACCGTGCGGGTGATCGACCGGGTTCATTACTTCACCGCGAACCTTGGGGCGAACGCCGAGCCAGCGGCTCTTCCCCGCCTTTCCATGCGACAGCAGCTCGTGCTCGGCGTTGCCGACGGTGCCGACAGTCGCCAGGCACTTGCCGTGGACAAGACGCATCTCGGTTGATGCCATCCGAAGCGTCACGTACTCGCCCTCTTTCGCGACGACTTCCAGCTTCGTTCCGGCCGAGCGCGCCATTTTGCCACCGGCACCCGGCTTCAGCTCGACGTTGTGCACGTCGGTGCCGAGCGGGATTTCCATGAGCGGAAGGGCATTGCCGACACGGCTGTCCGAGCCGGGGCCCGAGACGATCTTGTCCCCGACGGATAGCCCCTTCGGGTGCAGGATGTAGCGCTTCTCGCCGTCCTCGTATTCGACCAGCGCGATGCGCGCCGTGCGATTGGGATCGTACTCGATCTCACGCACCGTCGCCGACATGTTGAACTTGTTGCGCTTGAAGTCGATGATGCGGTACATGCGCTTGTGACCACCGCCGATGCGGCGCATGGCGATGTGACCGTGATTGTCGCGGCCGCCGCTCTTCGTGAGCGGCTCCATCAGTGACTTCTCACCGTAGGTCCGCGTGATCTCCGAGAAATCAGGGACCGAGCGGGAGCGCGAGCTCGGAGTCACAGGCTTGAATTGGCGAATGGCCATTTACTTACGCCTCGAAAATGTCAATCGAGTCCCCATCCTTCAGGGTCACGATGGCTTTCTTCCAGTGTGGACGCCGTCCGACGACCTGACCTACACGACGATCCTTGCCGCGATGGTTCGAGGTCCAGACGCCGGTGACCGTCACGTTGAAGAGCTCCTCGATCGCCTTCCTGATCTGGGTCTTCGTCGCTTCCGGGTGCACGCGGAACGTGTATTCACCACGATCCTGATACGCCCCCGAGGTCTGCTCGGTGACGATCGGAGTGATGATGGTGCGGGTTAGCGTTGGCATGCCCTACTTCCCCTTCTTCTTTGCGGCGGATTTCTTCGCCGTTGATTTCTTTGCGCTCTTGGCCGCGGCCTTTGGCTTGGCGGATCTGCCCGCTGCTTTCGCGCCCTTTCTCGCGGCCTTGTGGGCGCTGGCGCTCTTCGCTTCTGCTTTCGCGGTCTTTCGCTCGGCTTTCTCCGCGCCTCTGGACTTGGTCTCCGACTTCGGACGGGCCGCGCGCGGCTTCTCTTCGACAGCGCCGAGCTCGTAGCCAAGCGCGTTCGACTCGATCAGGACGACATCGGACCACAGAATGTGATACGTCGACACATCGGCGTACGGCATCACGTGTGTCCGCTGCAGATTGCGTCCGCTCAGAAACACGTTCTGCTTCATGCCGTCGGTGAGGATCAGAACCTTCCTGTCGGTCACACCGAGCGCGCCAAGCAGCGAGATCATCTGCTTAGTGCTCGGCTTGTCGTAGTTGAAGTTGTCGATCACTATCAGCGCATCCTCGCGGGCACGCGCGTTGAGCGCGCTCTTGCGGGCAAGCACACGGATCTGACGCGGAACCGTCTGGTTGTATTTCCGGCCCGTCGGACCGAAGACAGTACCACCACCCACGAAATGCGGTGCGCGACGTGATCCCTGGCGGGCGCGTCCGGTGCCCTTCTGCTTCCACGGCTTCTGGTTTCCACCGGTGACGAGACCGCGCGTCTTGGTATACGCGAGTCCGAGACGCTGGTTACCCAGGTACGCCTTCACAGCCTGGTGCATCACCGGCATGTTGACGGTGCCGTCGAATAGATCAGCGGGCAGATCGACGCGCTCGCGCTCGGTACCGCCGGCGGTGAACGCGGCTGCCTTGAAGGTTTGATTCGTCGTTTCAGCCATGATTAACCCTGCTTCTTCACGAGGACGATCCCGTTCTTCGGGCCGGCCACGGAGCCGCGGATGTAAATGAGATTACGAGCAACATCGATGCGCTCGACGTGCAGATGCGTCTGCGTGTGACGCTCGGCGCCGTAGTGTCCGGGCATCTTCTTCCCCTTGATGACACGCGACGGATCCGTGCCGGGGCCAATGGAGCCGGGACGACGGTGCTTCGTGTTGCCGTGGGTGTTGGGACCGCCATGGAATCCGTAGCGCTTCACGACCCCCTGGAAGCCGCGGCCTTTTGAAGTTCCCGTCACCTTTACCTGTTCGCCCGGAGCGAAGATCTCGACCGTGACCTTATCGCCAAGGGCGTAAGTAGGTATTGC
>DASYVU010000131.1:0-22592 GCA_035936715.1 Gemmatimonadaceae bacterium | reverse complement strand
GGTGCCGGCGCGCTCAGATCGATCCGCACCTTCCCTGGCTCGTAATGGCTGACGCTCGTTGTCACGGCAACCGGCGCTGGGAGCGCCTGCACTCCCACACTCGCGCGAACTTTGGCCGACGTATCGAAAAGCGCCGCACGCTTCACGTCGAACCTTGGGTTGAGGACGGTTGCCAGGACTTGCTCGTCGGGTGCTTTGACGGCAACCGGTGTGAGCCACGAATAGGGATTGTCCCCGTTCAGCCTGTAGAGGTAAACGACATCCCCCGACGCATTCCTAACGGGGCCTTTCGCGAGCACAAAGTTTGGCAGGAAAGGAATCTGTGGAATGTTGGTCAACAGATATTTCGTATTGGTCAGTTGTAATACGTTTGGGTTGAACAACTGCTCAAGGTTGGCCCTGCACCCGGTCCCTGTCAGCTCGTTGTACCGGCCTATCTGGTTCCCATGATAGCCGCAGACGTTCCTTATCCTGTGCGTCATCAGCGCGTTGCCGATGAGAAAGGCGTCTGGCTGAGCGGGCTGCAAAGGTATCGCAAGGACGCGCACCGGCTGCTGCTCCGCCTTCAGCATGTCGACGATCGGATCGCTCGCGTAGATCACCTTTGCCGGCGGCGAGAACATCCAGTATAGCCGCTCGACGGTCCACAGGTCGATCGTCATGAGCGCGGCCAGGCCCCACGCAGCCGCTCTCGTGCTAATTCGTCCCCGCAGCGTCGCCAACCCCAACGTGACGGCGAATGCTACGAAGGCGAACGAGCGCCATGCCCCAGCCATCAGTGCGCTGCTGTTCGCACGCACTCCATCGAGCTGTCGGTCATCAGCAAAGGATTCGGCGAAGCTTGTCAGCGCGCCCGTTGAGGCCAGGAGCGCGATCACGCCTCCGGCGATCACCCACCCGATCAGGTACTTCCGCTTTACCCTTCCCTCGACGACGCGCTCAGCGCCGGCACAAGCGAGAATCGCAATCGCGAGCGTGCCGATAAAGAAGATCGTCGCCGGCGCACGGAAATACTTCGTGCCGGGAATGATCGCGTAGGGGATGTGATAGAACGGTGTCGCGCTCCCCAGCGACCAAAGCAACGACACGAGAAGTGCTACCGACCAGAAGAGGATCTGCTTTCGGCGAGGATCGGTGCGCAACCCGATGAACGCGGCGCCAGCAAGTATCAGCACCACTGCCCCGACGTAATCGCTATGGTAGTGAATCGAGTTTCGTCCCCAGTAGTTGTTGAGCATGCCGGAGAACTGCGGCAGATATGCGTTCAGCAGCTCCTCGGGCGGCCACGCGTACGACGTAGCCGTGCTATAGTCGGCGAGCCCCCCTGCCCTGGGTGACCACGACACGTATTCGCGGACGGGAAGATACTGCACGGCCCCGATCGCCAGGCCGACAATGACGGCACCGAGAGCGGCGGCAAGACGCTTTACGGCTGTGGGTCGTGGCAGAGTGACTCCATCAACCGAAGACAGCGCGAGGAAAAGCGCATACGCGCCACAAGCGAGCAGCGTGTATTGCAGCAGCTGCGGGTGCGGACTCAGCACGCACAACCCGATTATCAGAGCGAACGCCCCCCAGCTCCAGTTTTTGCCCTCACGAATTCCCCGATGGAGGATCCACAGCGCGAGCGGAAAGAGCGCGCTCACGAACAACTTGCCGTCATGTCCCGGCGAAACGTAGGAGGCGATCTGGCCGCTCATCATGTAGGCGATCCCGCCGATGAGCGCTCCGTAAAAGCCGTAGCCGAGCACGCGAAGAAAACCGAACGTGAAGAGTCCGGCGAGGAAAACGTGGATGATGAAGCCCCACGTCATGGCCACGTCGGTTGGCAAAACCATGCGAAGAAGGAACGTCGGATAGAAGATGTCGCCGTGCATCGCCGCGATGTACGGCATTCCGCCAAAGAGGTACGGGTTCCACAGCGGGAAATGGCCGGTTGCCCTGAGGGTGCTGGCAGCGAAGTCCCGAAATGCGTAGCCGGCTATGTACTGATCACCGGACGGATTGACGAGAAACTTTCCAGCCAGCGCGGGATATGCGAGCGACAGAGTGCACAACGCGTAGACCAGCGACGCCCAGCCGAAAGCGAAACGCGGCGCCGAAAGCGCCGCGAAGGGTTTAGCGGAGTCCGGGGTGGATCGGGTCTTCTCTCGGGCCTGGGCCATGAGCGATCAGTGTGGTAAAGATTTTCTGTTGGCGCCGGTCGCGACGTACAGCCCGCTCGGAACGAGCTCGACGATGGTCAGCCACAACCGAGCCGCGATCGCGATGAGAGCGGCATCCGCTTCGTTGGCGAGGCCGAGCTGCGTCATGAAAGCCGCCAGCGTGAACTCTCTCACGCCCAGACCCGCGGGCGCGATCGGCGAGATGAAACCCAGCAGGTACGCAGCGGTGTAAACTGCGATGTACGAGGAAATTTCGCCAGGCGAAGTGCCGAGCAGCCCGCGCACAAACAGCTGAAATGCGAGCCCATAAAGGAGCCAGGACACAGTGCTCGCAATCGCCGCCGTCCAGATGCTTGTCGCGGGAACGGTGGGAGGAAGGATTTCTCTTCCTATCAGGCCGCCGATCCACACCGCGAGCGGTGGAAGAAATCTTGGCGCGCTCAGCAAGATCACAGCGAGCACCAAAACGCTGACGCCGACGAGCACAGGTTGTCCCAGAAGTCTTGCGCCCGTCACCATGACGATCGCGGTTCCGGTGGCCAGACTGACAGTCTGCATTATCACCGAGGAGCCGGCAGCCGCGAGCGCGGAAAGTCCCCGCCCTTTCGCCATCACTCCCATCGCTGTGAGCGACCAGATATTTCCGGGGACGTATTTCCCGAGGTTGGAGAGGAACCAGATTCGTGCGGCTTGTGGGAATGGCAGATGCGAATCCCACGCGCCCAACACTCGACGCCATCCCTCGATCAGCAGCGCGTACGCCAGTAGTACGAGGACCGTCGCCGCGCCTATCCACTGCCACCCGAATTGAATGTGGGAGAGGCGCGGCTCGACTTTATTCCACTGGGTTGCGAGTGAGCGCGCGGCGAAGAAAAGGACTATCGCGGCGAAGATCCACTGCGCGAGCTTGAATAGCCTACGACGCGTGAGCGCCAATGACCTGTTGGTATATCTCTGCGTAGCGCCGCGCCGCTGACTCCGGCGCGAAGGCAGAGAGTGCATAAAGGCGCCCTGCCCTGCCGAGCTCACTACCGCGGCCGTCGCGACCGAGCAAATCATCGAGCGTCCTGGCGAGGCCAGTCCGATCGCCGGGCGGGACCAGGAGGCCAGTTCGGTTGTGCTGAATCACATCGCGAAGACCTCCAGAATCGAAAGCCACAACCGGAGTCTCGCACAGCAGCGCTTCGACTGCGACCAACCCGAGTCCTTCCTCCGAAGAAGGGACGACGACGGCTGCGGCGCTCTGGTAAAGCCGCGGTAACTGGGATTGCGCAAGCTGTCCGTGCCAGCGAACACGGGTGGCGACCCCAAGCTCACGCGACAACGCCTCGAGCGCACCACGACTTGGTCCATCGCCGACGATGTCCAATGACGCCTGCGTCTTCATCTCAGCAAGGGCGTGAAGCAAATGCTCGACTCCCTTTTGCGGCATGAGTCTGCCCACGAACAGAAGGCGTTGCCCATCACGTGAGCTACCCGGGAAGAAGAGATCGGTGGACACCGGCATGGGGGCAATTATTGGATTCACCTCTGGCGCGATCTCTTGCGTCTTATCCTTTAGCCAACTGGAAACAGTTGTGACCGCTGCGGAGTGCTTGAGCACGTGCCCGAACAGGGGCTTCGCTACGCCTACGGAACGCGCGAGGCGCACATCGGTTCCGTGAAGAGTAGTCACGAGAGGAACGTGGGAGAGCCCTCCGACCCACGTCCCGACAACGCCGCTCGGGAACCACCAGTGCGCGTGTACCACCTGAGGCTCGAAGTTCCGGCGGGCACGCACGGCTTGAACGAAATCGGCGCCGAGGAAACCGACGAGAGCAAATTTCGCCATCCACGATGATGCGACGTCGCTCGCCATGTTGCCGGTGTAAGCGAGCTTCTCATATCGGCGTGGCGCATAACGAAAGCGATCAATCGGCACTCCCTCGATTTCTTCAGACGCGGGAACCCCGGCGGCGGCGGGCGCCACGACGTGCACGTTCACATCTTCGGCGCGCAAGGCAACCGCCAAACGCAGGATGAACGAGCCGGCGGCGTCCCCCTCCCTTCGTGGGAACGAGTGCGTGAGAAACAATACGTTCATGGACTATCTGGTCGTCGTCGTGTCGCGTTCCCGCGAGAGGTCCTCGATACGCGCCGCCAGCTGGCTCAGCTCGGCGCGCTGTGCCGCAATCAATTCACCCATGAGCCCGGTGGCGAAGAAGACGCTTCCGACCGTAAGGCATGTCTCGACCAAATTGATGAGCGGTCTGAACCCGACACCTCCGATGACGCGCCAGAGGATGGCTATGATCCCCACCACTACTCCGACGACGAATAAGGCGGCGCCGAGCATGCCAAACAGGAGAAGAGGCTTGCGTGCGAACCGCAGCTCGAACCAGACCGCTAGCATGTCGAGCAGACCAACTGGAATGCGGCCGATTCCAAACTTGGATGTCCCGGCGTGGCGTGGGTAAAGTGGCACGGGCACTTCCGAGACGGTAAAACCGCCCGCGGCCGCCATCACGACCATGTATCTGTGCCAATCAGGGCGATTGGGCAGCGCGTCCATGACCTCGCGCCGATACGCCTTCACCGAATTGAGATCGCGCACCGTCACCTTGAACAGCGAGCGGCTCATCCTGTTGTAGATCCCCGACACAAAGGCCTTCTCGTACTTTCCTTCCTTGTAACCGGTCACGATATCCGATTCGCCCGCGAGAATCGGAGCGACGAGCCGCGGAATGTCCTCCGGCTTGTACTGGAGGTCCGCCGGATAGAAAACGAGAATGCTGCCGCGCGAATGTAGGTAGCCGGTGCGCAATGCATCAGCGATTCCTCGTCTGACGCCGTGCCTCACGGGCTTGAGGAATGGATACTGGTCGGTCAGACGCTGTAATACAGCCCACGTATCGTCTACGGAGCCGTCGTCGACGACGATCACTTCGTAGCGCTGTGGCGCGGATCCGAAAGCCGCTCGAGCCTGTTCCATGAACAGCGGCAGATTCTCAGCCTCATCCTTCGCGGGAACGAGGATGCTCACCTCGGGCCGGGTGCTGCTCGGCTGAGGATCAGCCCCGGCGAAGCGCTGCGTCGCCTCGGTCTGGGGGAGCGACGTCATACGCGTTTCCGCATCCGGGCGGAGAGCACGCCGAGCTGATCACGATATTTCGCGACCGTCCGGCGAGCGATTTGCACGCCGCTTTCGCGAAGGATGTTCACGATCGCCTGGTCCGTGAGTGGGTGTTTCGGATCTTCTTCCTGCACGAGCTTCTGGAGCTGCGCCTTGATGCCGCGGGCGGAAACATCTTCGCCGTCGGAAGTAGCCAGTCCGGAGGAAAAGAAGAACTTGAGCGGAAGGACACCGCGCGGAGTCTGGACGAACTTCTCGTTGGTGACTCTGCTCACGGTGGATTCGTGCATGTTGATGACCTCCGCGACCTCGCGGAGGGTGAGCGGCTTCAGGTACTGAATTCCCTTCTCGAAGAACTCGCGCTGACGCTCCACGATATAGTTCATCACCTTGAGCATCGTCTGCCGCCGCTGCTCGATCGCCTGGATCATCCAGTTGGCCGAGTTGAGCTTGTTTGAGATGAACTCCTTGTTCTCTCCGTCGAATTTCTTCTTGTCGCGGGCGATCTCCTGGTAGGCTCGACTCAGCTTGAGCCGCGGCAGGTTCGCGTCGTTCAGGAAGACGTGATACCGGTCGTCGATTTTTTCTACGATCAAGTCGGGGATGATATAGTTTTCGTCGCGTGATCCGTACTGGAGTCCCGGTTTCGGATCGAGCTTGGCAATTTCGTCAGCTGCCTTCTGCACGTCCCCCGCGCTGATGCCGAAGCGCTTGGAGATCTCGCTCCAGCGGTGGTTGATCAGCTCCTCGAAGCAATCACGAACGAGGCGGTACGGCACCGACTGCTCGAGGCCGGCCTCCTTGAGCTGGAGAAGGAGACATTCGCGAAGATCCTGCGCGCCGACCCCGGGCGGATCGAGGTTCTGGACCGTGCCGAGCATCTCTTGCCCTTCATCCACCGTATAGAGCGGAAGATCGTCAGTGTCGCGCCCTGCTTCTTCTGCCGCCTTCGTCACTACGTCGTTGAGCGCGCGAACTATATCCTCAACTCCGGAAGCGAGATAGCCGTCGTCGTTAACGTTGCCTATGAACTCTTGGGCGAGCAGCGTCTGTCGCGGAGTAAGCTCGAGCAGACTGACCTGATCGCGCAGGTGATCGCTCAAGTCACGCGTGGCAACGGTTACAGGCTCGAAGTATTCACGCTCTTCGTGCTCCTCGCGGCGACCGCCAGCGGTGTCGAAGCCATCGAGGAGGATTTCCTCCCAGTCGATCTCGCTGGCTCGCTCGTCCTCGGCTTCCGCCTGCGCGGGCTCTTCGGCCTCGCCTTCCTGCTCCTCCTCCTCGTCCTCCGCCTCGACAAGGTCGAGGAAGGGATTGTTCAGAAGCTCCTGTTTCAGATGCTGCTGCAGGTCCAGCAGCGGCATATAGAGCAGATCCATCGCCTGGTAGAGGCGTGGATTGATCTTGAGCTCCTGGCGGAGCTGAGTCGACTGATTGAGACCCGGCTTCAAGAGACAGTCACCTCGTCCCTGTCGCGCGAGAATCGCTCGCGCAGCCGCGCCGTGAGTGTTGGACCAAGATAGATGTCGGCAACTGTGTCATCGAAAACCAGCTCGCGCACGGTTCCGGAAACTTTAACCTGTCCATCGAACATAATGTATGCACGGTCCACTATGTCGAGCGTCTGCTCGACGTTGTGATCGCTGATGAGGACGCCAATTCCGCGGTGGCGCAGCCCCGCGACAATGGTCTGTATGTCGTGCACGGCGATCGGGTCCACGCCTGCAAACGGCTCGTCGAGCATCATGAATTTCGGGTCCGTTACGAGCGCCCGCGTAATCTCGAGCCGGCGGCGCTCGCCACCGGAAAGAGCGTAAGCCTTGCTCTTGCGCAGACGCTTGATACTGAGCTCGTCGAGAAGCTTTTCCAGCCGCTCCGAGCGCTCCGCTAGAGACAGCGGGAGGGTCTCGAGAATGGCCATGATGTTGTCCTCGACAGAGAGCTTTCGGAAGATCGAAGGCTCCTGCGAAAGATAGCCAATTCCGCGTCGTGCCCGCTCGTACATCGGGAGTTTCGTGATGTCTTCGCCGTCGAAGAGGATCCGACCGGAAAAGGGCTCAATGAGGCCGACGATCATGTAGAAAGTGGTCGTCTTGCCAGCACCGTTGGGGCCGAGGAGTCCCACGATCTCGCCCTGCTGCAACCGGAGGGCGACGTCGTTCACGACCTTGCGCCCGCGATAAATCTTGGTGAGCCCTTCGGCTTCCAGGACGCTTCCGCCGATCAGCCTCGGCTTTGGCGGGGTCGATAGGGCGAGGCGCGAATGTTCTCCGGTCTCGCGCATCGCTTCGGCAAATTCCGATCGCCGGGGCGCGATATCCTTCCAGAGTGCGGGAGAAATCCGAACAACCGCGTTATCGCTCTCCATGTCGCCGTCCAAAGGAAGCAGGACGCCGCTTTCGACGAGTCGAGGCAGAATTGATGTGGCGAGGTAAGCCCGGACTTCGTCTTGCCCGAGCCGTCCCGCTTCACGACCGGCGTCCAGGCCCTTGGCGCGGAGGGCGCGCAGATAGTCGTCCCGGTAGTTCGCGGCAATGTCCCTTACTCTTGCCGCGCCGTTCGGATCCGCGGCCCTGACGATCGCGTGTAATGCCAATCCATCGAGACGAGCCGTTTGCGACGAGCTGTCCAGGAGGTCGCGGAAGCTCTCTGGAAGATTGACGTCGCGACTCAATTCCGCACTCCCGGCGGTGGCTTGACGGGCCTGGGAGTTTTGCCGTTGGCCGGAGTCGGTGTGGCGGGAGGCGACGTCGGCGGTGTCGTCGTCTTTGCCGCGGCAGGCTGAGTCGCCGGCTCGATCATGACTCCCGTCGCCTGATCAATGACCGTGACGGTCGCGACTTTCCGGTCTTCGAAATCGATCTCGATCACCCTGCCTCGCACATAGTTGACGGTTGGTTCATTTGCCGTCCCCTTCGAGTTCTTCATCTGGTAGAATGATCTGGCGTCGCTGAGCGCCACAATTTGACGAATCCGTGGCTTGCTAGCCGTGTCAGTCGGAGGGAGCGAATCGAACCGGGCAATGATCGTGTCCCCGCTCATCCAGTCTCTCTGGGCGGACACGACCCCCGAATCAGGATTGCTTTCGGCGTAGGCCTTACGCAATGCCCGGACCTCGCGGACACGCTGGTCGGGCATGATGGCATCAATCGAGTCGGCGACTATCTCGCGATCAGGCGAAATGGCGTGTGCCCGGGTCTTTCCCCAAGCCATCGCTCTTTGCAGGCGATTGCTGGCAACCCGCAAGTCGATACTGTCCGCGACTAGCTCGAGATCCTGGCTCAGCGCGTGGCCGTTCGGTGTGGCGACGACCCGGTCCAACTGCCGATTCCTGGAGTACACATCGATGACCTCGCCGGTGAGCGTGAAGGTGTGCGCACCCACGCCCTTTACTGAGGGCCCCCGCATTAGCCTGGCGAAGTCCTTACCACTATCCAGAAAAGCAGAATCACCCGTCGCCAGGAGATCAGGACGAGTGATTTGGACGCGACCGGACGCGTACACGAGGCTGTCTCCTTCCATGGCGATTTGATTCGCCACTACGTTTGCGGTGTCAGGCGGCCTGCCTCGTCCGGTCGTATCCTTTTGAATGAGCGTCACAGTTGGACGTTGCGTCGCGAACAGTCGCGCCAACGGCCGCTGCGGCGTGCTGCGATAATATTCCGCGACCGGTCCCCGCAATGTGCTGCCCGTTGACGTCACCGCGACGACGTCACCTTCTGCGTGGAGGTGGTTGTCGTTCTGATAGTACGTCATCGTCCGGGATGTGACTGTCGCGCGCGGCTCGGTGTAGTGGACATTGCCGACCAGATACAACCTTCCTTCGGCTTGATAGTACTCTGCGCTGTCTGCGGTGAGAGTGTTTCCCTGTCCAATGCAGTGCGCGACGACCCCATGGCTCAGGAATGTGGTTCTATTGCCACTGGGATCTTCTCTGATGGTCATCGCGGTGCCGGGTCGGTTCTGGAGGTCGAGGTCACAGCTTCGCGGAATATCCTGAGCGTCGGCGGAGGCAACTAATGCAAGCGAGGCAGCGATGCCAAGAATCAGCTTCACGACGGTCAACGCTTTGGAGTCGTCGGCGGGCTAGTCGAAGCGGGCGCTGCGTCAGTCGAAACGCCCCTGGCTAAACCGCTGGCTCCTTTCAGAATCCGGATGTTCTTCATGTCAGGATCGGAGCGAAAGCCTATTCCCTCCAGCCGGCGGTTCGGCTCAGTCATGACGAACGCGCTGTCGCTGGAAATCTCATTCGTCTGCTGATTGTAGTTCAACTCGGGAGTCGTAAGGCGGCGGCCATCTTCCGACACAACGACTACGTTCTTGCGAGCCACCATGTTGTTGGTGCGGCTGTTGAATCTCCCGCGATTGGACGTCAGTACCGCGTTCTTCGCGCCGGTGGCGGTAAAAAAAGTGGTGTGCACATTCTCGAGCTCTATTCGAGTGTTGTCCTCGAAGAAATAGGCGGTATCGGCCTGGAGCTGCGCGCGCTGCAGACCCTTGTCTGTGAGATTGAATCTCGCGCCGTACATGACCTGGTCAGCGGAGTCGGCGAGCGGGGAATGTGCCGCGACCGGAGGCTGCTTTTTCTGGCTGCATGCGGCGGATCCAACGACGGCAAGCACGCAAATCAGAACGGCGCGCATTAGACAACTCCAGCGCGCATCAGGTCGTGCAGATGGATCACGCCGACGATCTTCTTGTTGGCCCCAAGCACGGGCATCGAGATGATGCCGTGCGTCTGCATCCGATATACCACAGCGCTTCCCAATTCGTCCGACTCCGCGACTTTGGGGTTCCTGTTCATCACTTTCGTCACGCCGATGGGAAAGACATTCTCCTCGTGTTCCATCAGGCGCGAGAGATCCCCCGTCGTAATGACGCCCGAGACAGTTCCATCTTTCCCGGCGACCACGGCGATTCCCCGCCGTTCCGCGAGCTGTACCACTGCCTCTCGCATCGTGGCTGACTCTGGGAGAATGGGAAGGCCCTCCGTAACCATCACATCAGACACTCGGGTCAGCAGGCGTTTTCCGATCGAGCCGCCAGGGTGGAGGCGCGCAAAGTCATCAGCATCGAAGCCTTTTTCCTCCAGGAGAGCGATCGCGAGGGCATCACCAAGCGCCAGAGCAACGGTCGTGCTGGTGGTTGGCGCAAGATCGTGCGGACACGCTTCTTCCTTCACCCAACCGTCCAAAGCGACGTCGCTATGACGCGCCAACGCCGATTTCGCATTGCCAGTCAGTGCAATCGTACATACACCCAGGCGCTTCAAATGGTCGAGCAGCCCAAGGACTTCGGCTGACTCTCCGCTCTTGGAAATCAGAATTGCGACGTCCGACTTGCCGACGATGCCGAGATCGCCGTGCACGCTGTCGGCGGGGTGGAGAAACGTCGCGGGTGTTCCGGTTGACGTGAGGGTTGCGGCGATTTTTCGCCCGACGAGACCGGACTTGCCAACTCCGGACACGATGACTCGACCTTCGGACTTGGCGATACTCTCGACAGCGCGCGCGAATTCGTCGCCGATACGACGCTCTGCTTCGCCGAGCGCTTCGGTCTCCATGCGGAGCACCCGACGTCCGCGCTCGACTATGTCCTTGTGCGTCATCGGTTGATGCGCGCCCAGATGTCTATTGCGCGGTCCATCAGAGATCCCATCTCGGATAACGGAATCATGTTCGGACCGTCGCTTGGAGCGCAGTCCGGGTCTGGATGCGTCTCGAGAAAGAGTCCCTGCGCGCCCGCAGCGATTGCCGATAGCGCGAGTACGGGTACGAATTCGCGCGCTCCGCCGCTCGCGCCCTCTGGTCCCTGCCCCGGCTTCTGAACGCTGTGGGTCGCGTCGAATATCACTGGCGTCCCGCACGCGTCGCGGAGTCGCGTAAAGGAGCGCATGTCGACGACGAGATCACCGTAGCCGAAAAACGTTCCACGCTCGGTTACAGCGATGTCGCGCGAACGCCCGTTCGCATTCTCGGGGCCGCGAATTTTCTGGACAGCGCCGCGCATACCTTCCGGCTGAAGCCACTGACCTTTCTTCACATTTACCGGCTTGCCAGTCGCTCCCGCCGCCTCCAGAAGATCGGTTTGCCGGCAGAGAAATGCGGGGATCTGCAATACGTCGACGACCGCTGCCGCAGGCGCGCATTGATCGGGCGCGTGCACATCGGTGAGGACGGGAAGACCAGTTGCTTTTCGCACCCGCTCGAGTGCAGCCAGGCCGGCGTCCAGTCCTGGCCCTCGAGCCGCATTCCGATTGGACCGGTTTGCCTTGTCAAAGCTCGCCTTGTAGATGATCCCGCCGGGAACCTTCTCGGCGATCCTTGCCAGCGCCTCGCCGACTCTCAGGTTGAGCTCGTCGCCCTCCAGAACGCAGGGGCCGGCGATGAGGAACAGCTTATCCGCGGGAAAGAATTCCGCCACGCTATTCCGCCGTCTCTACTGATGCCCGTTTGCGGCTACCTCGTGCCGGCGACTTCGCCTGCACCGCAGCGGCGATGAAGCTCGCAAAGAGAGGATGAGGCCGGGTGGGCCGCGATTGAAGCTCCGGATGGAACTGGCACCCGATGTACCACGGATGGGTCTGCAGCTCGACGATCTCGACGAGCGAGCCATCCGGAGACAAACCGCTCAGGTTCAATCCGTGCTCGATGAACCCATCACGGTACTTATTGTTGACTTCGTAGCGATGGCGATGACGCTCACTCACCTGCGGCGCGCCATAAATCGCGGCTGCCTGCGTCCCAACGCCCAGCCGGCACGGATACGCTCCGAGGCGCATCGTGCCGCCAATGTCGGTCACGTGCTGCTGGCCTTCCATGAGGGAGATCACGGCGTTGTCGCAATCCGGAGCAAACTCGCTGGAATGACTGTCCGAAAGCCCCATCACGTTGCGCGCGAACTCTATGATGGCTGTTTGCATTCCGAGGCAAATGCCGAAGAACGGCAGCCCCGACTCACGCGCGTACCGAATCGCCTCGAGCATTCCTTCGACCCCGCGGACGCCGAAACCGCCGGGCACGAGCACGCCGTGGAATTCGGCGAGCAGCTCGCGTGTTTTCTCCCTGTTCGTGAACAAATCGCTGGCGAGCCACGAAACTTCGACACCGACGTCATTGGCGATCCCGCCGTGAATCAGCGCTTCCTGAACACTCTTGTAGCTGTCGATCAGCCCGGTGTACTTGCCAATGACGGCGATCTTCACGCGACCGTGAGGATGCAAAATCCGCTCGACCATGTTGCGCCACTTCGTGAGATCAGGAGCGCGGCGGCCGAGCAGACCGAGCTTGTGCATTACCCGCTCGTCGAGACCCTGTTCGTGGAAGAGTAAAGGAATCTGGTAAATCGATGGGACGTCCCTGCTCTCGATCACGGCACCGAATTCAACGTTGCAGAAGAGAGCGATCTTGCGCTTCACTTCTTCGGAGAGCGCGCGCTCCGTTCTGCAGATGAGGATGTCCGGCTGGATTCCGATTTCCATCAGCTCGCGCACCGAGTGCTGCGTGGGCTTTGTCTTCACTTCGCCAGCGGCGGCGATGAACGGAACGAGCGTAAGATGAATGAAGATTGCGTTTTCGCGGCCGATCTCGTGCCTGAATTGACGTATGGCCTCGAGGAATGGCAGCGACTCGATATCGCCGACGGTTCCTCCGATTTCCACGATTACGACATCACTTTCCGGCGCAAGGCGCTTCATCGCGCCCTTGATTTCGTCGGTAACGTGTGGAATCACCTGGACAGTCGAGCCGAGGTATTCCCCGCGACGCTCCTTGGTGATGACGCTGAGGTAGATGCGTCCGGTGGTAATGTTGTTGGCCTGGGCCAGCGAGCGATCTATGAATCGCTCGTAGTGTCCGAGGTCGAGGTCCGTCTCAGCGCCGTCGTCCGTCACGAATACTTCTCCGTGCTGGAAGGGCGACATCGTGCCGGGATCGACGTTTAGGTAAGGGTCGAACTTCATTATCGTTACGCGCATGCCGCGCTCGACCAGAAGTCGTCCGAGGGAGGCGGCCGCTATCCCTTTTCCGAGCGAAGAAACCACTCCGCCCGTGACGAAGATGTAGCGCGTCTGTTGACTGGAACTACCGGACATTTGTCACCGCTCCCTTCATAAAGGCGTCCCAGTGCGCATTGGCGCGCTCCAGGTCTTCTTCGGTATCAATTCCACTTGCTGGCGCTTCATTCGTGACTGCGACTCCGATTGGCAATCCGGCGGCCAGCGGACGCAGCTGCTCGAGGCGCTCTATCTCCTCGAGCGGATGAGGCGGAAGCGACACCCACCTCATGAGCGCTTCCCGCGAGTATGCATACACTCCAATATGCTGCAATGTACGCTCGGCGAGCCTTCCAGCCTCGGCGCGATCGCGTAGAAACGGAATCGGCGCGCGCGAGAAGTACATCGCGCGTCCATCGTCGGCTACTACGACCTTGACGAGGCTTGGGGTGTCGAGAATCTCCGAGCTTGCATGCGAGGCAGCCGTACCAAGGGGGAATTGCCCTCCTGCAACGAGCTGCGCCGCGCCGCGCACGGCCCCTTTTCCGATGAATGGCTCATCGCCCTGAACGTTCACGATCGTGTCGTACCCTCGGAAGCGCTGTTGAGACGCGACCTCAGCCACCCGTTCCGTACCTGAAGTGTGGTGGGAGCTGGTCATCACACAATCGGCACCAGCCGCGCGAACCGTGGTCGCGACCACTTCATCGTCCGTTGCGACGACGACCGTATCAGCGACATCCATTTCTGAGATTCTTTGCCAGACCCGGACGATGAGGGGGAGTCCGGAGAGGAGACGAAGCGGCTTGCGGGGGAGGCGTATAGCGCCGAGGCGCGCCGGAATGACCACTAGCGTCCCCATCACCCGCCCATTTTTGCGCGACACAAGGCAAAAGTCACGCTCAGTAATATACCCAAGGGGGAGAAACCGAGCAAACTTTTTCTCGCCTACATCGGCAACGAGAGTCCGAAGGAAACCGCCGACCTACGGGAGAAAGGCGAGCGATTTCGCGCGGGATCGATGCTGTAATCCACGCGGAACAGGCTCACGCCGGCGCCGATACCCAGGTTCTGGATGAGGGGAGGCAGAGTGCCAACACCGGCGTTGCCGGCGGAGTATCTGAGGCCAATGAAGGGACTGCCGACAAAGGGAAGCTGGACGCGGTCGATGGGCACGATATAGTCGGCTTGCACATAGAGAAGACGATCGCCACCCAGGGCCAACAGATTGACCGTCGCAAGCGTTCCCGAACCGCCGAGATAGGCGAAGCGCTGGGGTGGCGCATTATTGCTCGTTCCCAACACCGCGTGGCCGAGGAAAGAGAACGTCTGCGATCCGAATGTAGGAAAGTCGACTTGGCTGTGAACCGTGGTCTGAGTGAAATTCACTGACGGCGCCGCGCACGCAGCATCCGTCGGGAAGCCGGAGCAGTCAGCCGTAAGCGATGTTTTGAGCGAATGCTCCACGCTGACAGCGAACTTTGCTTCTACTCCGCCACGCGAGAGCGTGATACCGGACCCGGCGACAAACGAGCCGATGTGCCCTGTTTTGACTCGAGGGTTTGCACGCTTCATTTTGAGTACGTCTTTCTTGCCGAAGAAGCTCCACGGAGATTTGGGCGGAAAGATCGAACCCGTCGACCAATCGCGCTCGATGATGCCACCGACAAATGGCGTCAACGTGAGCGCTCCCGCTGTCAGCGTCTGCGTGACGCGCGCCGTGGCGCGATCTCCGCGGAAATAGTTGCGCGAGTCGCTGCCTACGCCCAGTGCTGCCAGTGAATTGGCGAGATCCGAGCGGATCCACGAGTCGTTGGTGAACGTGCCGCGACCGACATACACCTTTATCTCGGTGGCGTCGCCGGGACGCGCAAAACCTTCCAGCGAAGGATCCCATTTCCCGAGGTTGGAGCGGTAGGTCACCAGACCATCGAGCTGGAATTTCTCTTCGCCGAGATCGAGTCTGGGCCCCCAGGGTAAAGCGAGGCCGTTGACACGATCGTAGGAAGGGATTCGAAGACCTACCCCCAGCGGAAGCGAAATCGGGGACTCCTCGTACTCGACGTACCCCGTGTCGGGCGCGCTGGACGTAGTGTCCTGGCCCCGCAAGACAGTCGAAAACCCGATTAGCGCGCAAGCGACAAGAAATGAAGCTTTCATTGGGATATGCTGAGAAAGTTGCGCAGAATTTCCTTGCCGTTCTGCGTGAGAATCGATTCCGGGTGGAATTGCACACCCCATACCGGGTGTTGGCGATGCTTCACCGCGTGTATCTCGGCCGGATCATCCTGTCCTCGCGCCACGACCTCGAGATCCTTCGGGAGCGATTCTGATTCGATCACCAGCGAATGGTAGCGCATCACTACCAGCGGACTCGGAACGTTCTTGAAGATCCCCTTTCCGTCGTGGGTTACCCGCGACGTCTTGCCGTGCATCAGTGTACGTGCCCGCACCACCTTTCCGCCATATGCCTCGCCGATCGCCTGATGTCCGAGACACACTCCCAGCGTCGGGATTGTCCTCCCCCATTTCTTAATCACTCCGACGGTGATCCCCGCTTCGGAGGGCGTGCACGGGCCGGGCGAGATCACCAGGCGCGTTACGCCCATTGCTCCAATCTCATCGACGGTAATCTCGTCGTTCCGCTTCACGACGGGTTGCTCTCCGAGCTCGCCGAGATACTGAACGAGGTTGTAGGTGAAGGAATCGTAGTTGTCGAGGACGAGAAGCATGGGTAATTCTAGCGGTTCGGGCTCAGGCGCGCGGGTGAAACTGCTTATGAACGCTGCGCAGGTATTCGCGATCGATGTGCGTATATATCTGGGTCGTCGAGATGTCTACGTGTCCCAGCATCTCCTGGACGGCCCTGAGATCCGCACCCCCCTCGAGTAGATGCGTCGCAAAGGAATGCCGGAGAGTGTGTGGCGAGACGGGCTTCGTTATTCCGGCCTGCCGCACGTATTTCCGGAGGATTTTCCACGCGCCCATCCGTGAGAGAGGCTGGCCGCGCGCGTTCAGAAAGAGTACGCCCTTCCCCTCGCCCTTCTCCAGCGAAGGACGAAGCTCGCGAAGATAGATGGCAGTCGCACCTATCGCTTTCCGTCCAATGGGAACCAGTCGCTCTTTGGCGCCTTTGCCGAATACGCGGACAAGATGGTCCTGAAGCATCACGTCGCGGACGTTGAGCGAGATCCACTCCGAGACACGGAGGCCGGCACCGTACGCGAGCTCGAGCATCGCGCGGTCGCGGAATGCGAGCGGCTCATCGAGCGATGGGGCGGCCAGCAGCTTCTCGACCTCCTCAACACCCAGGACTTCCGGAAGCGTGCGCCAGCGCTTGGGTGTCTCCAGCCGCTCACTCGGATCTCTGACGACGAGACCTTCTCCCAGGAGAAACTTGAAGTAGCTGCGCACCGCCGAGACATTTCTCCGGATCGAAGCCGGCGCGAGTCCCAGGTCCTTCAGGTGATACACGTACTCGCGCAGCGCGCGCGTCCCGACTTCGCTTGCGGATGCAGCGCCCTTGACGGACACGTAAGTCACGAACCGGGCAATATCGAGCTTGTAGGCCCTGCTGGTCTGGACAGACGCGCCCTGCTCCAGCGCGAGAAAGTCGTCGAACCGCTCGACGTAGAACGCGCGGGCAATTGCGTCGTCCAGACCCTTGCTATTCACGCTTGATTCCGCGGCGCTTGTAGAGCCAGAGCGCGACCGAAAGCAGCACTATGCCAATGGCGATCGCGCCGGCGACTTTGCCGGATCGTACGAGGTAGTGCTGGACGACATCCCAATTGTCACCGGCCCGGAAAGCCAGGAAAGTAATGAGCGCGAACCAGACTGCAGATGCACTGGCGACGGAGAGTAGTACTCTGGCGGCGGGAAGCTTCATTGCGCCCGCGAACGGCGGGACAATTGCGCGCACGCCCGGCAGGAACCGGCTGACGAAGAGACCTCCGAACCCGTAGCGCTTGTGAAGCTGCTTGATCCGCTGTTCGGCGCCGGGCCCCGCATATTTTTCCAGACGGCGCAGAAATGCCTTGGAGCCGAAACGCCGCCCAAGTGCGTAGGTAATGCAAGCCCCGGAAACGTTGCCGAACCAGCCGAGGAAGAACACCATGAAGGCCGACCCATGTGCCCTGTCGGCGAGGAAAGCGCCGAACGCGATCACGGCGTCGGAGGGAAACGGCGGAAAGAAGTTCTCGAATGCCGAAAGCACGGCAATCGTTGCGTATAGCGATCCGAGCGGCAGGTCACCCAGCCACCCCGTTATTGACTGGAGCATTCGCTAGCGTTTCCCGATTAACGTGGCGACGGCGATGCAGGCGAGGCCCTCTTTACGCCCGATCCAACCCATTCCTTCGTTCGACTTCCCTTTGACGCTCACGCTCTGCGAATCGATACCGAGTGCAGTGGCCAGTCGCGCGCGTATCTCGGCCCGGTGCGGGGCGAGTCGCGGCATCTCCGCGATCACGGTGACGTCGACCTGACCCACCGAGTAGCCCGCGCTCGAGATTCGCCTCACCGCGGCTTCGAGCATCCCGATCGAGTCGCGATCCTTGTTCGCCGGGTCACTATCCGGAAACATCTCTCCGATGTCGCCCAGGCCCGCAGCGCCGAGTACCGCGTCCGTAATGGCGTGACAGATCGCGTCTGCATCGGAATGCCCCTCGAGGCCGACTTCCGATGGTATTAAAACGCCGCCAAGTGTTAGTGGGCGGCGGGGGGCGAATCGGTGGGAGTCGTAACCGATACCCACGCGAGCGTCATGCGGCATCCGCTTGTATGGCCAGTGGCGGATCGATGAGCGTGTAATCCTGTTTTCTGCGCGCTGGAGTGAATCCGGCATCGCGGATCAGACGCTCCATCTCCTCGGTAGATGTGCGGTTGGTAGTGTTGGCGGCGGAGACAACGTTTTCCTCGATCATCAGCGAGCCGAAGTCGTTGCATCCGAATCGCAGCGCTATTTGTCCGATTTTCATCCCCATTGTCACCCAGCTCGACTGAAGATTGGGGACGTTGTCCAGGACGACACGCGCGAAGGCAACAGTGCGGAGATACTCGGTCGCGCCAGTTTTTGGCTGGGTCGACATCGTCGGGGTGTTCTCCGGCTGCAGCGGCCAGCATATGAATGCCGTGAACCCACCGGTGCGCGCCTGCACATCCCTGACACGTTGCAGATGTTCCAACCGCTCTGCCAGCGTCTCACCCAGACCGTACATCATCGTGACGGACGTCTTCATCCCTTCGTTGTGCGCCAGCTCCATGATCTCGAGCCACCGGTCGGCCCCGGCCTTCTTGGGTGCGACGATGTCTCGAACGCGTTGCACGAGAATCTCTCCGCCTCCGCCGGGAATCGAATCGAGTCCCGCCTTCCGCAGCTCGCGAATCACTTCGATCGCTTCCATCCTGAAAAGCTTGGCGAAGAAGTCGATCTCGCTCGGACTGAACCCGTGAATGTGGATCGGATGATTGCGCTTGATGTAACGCATCAGGTCGAGGTACCACTCGAACGGTATGTACGGATTGTGACCGCCCTGGATCAGAATCTGAACACCGCCCAGCGCCTTGAGCTCCTCGATCTTGGCGCCTATCTGCTCAAAGGAGAGAGTGTATCCCTCGTCATGCTTGGGCCGCCGTGCGAACGCGCAAAACCCGCAGTCGGCCACGCAGACGTTCGTGTAGTTGATATTCCGGTCGATGATGTAGGTGACCGTATTCCCCGGGTGCTTTTCCTGACGCACGCGATCCGCGGCGGCTCCGAGCTCGAGAAGCGGCGCGTTCGTGTAGAAGTCGAGGAGCTCCGATGTCTCGCTCATGCCGCAGGCAGGAAAGTAAGTGTTCCGTTGGGAATGCGGCCGCGCTCGACAAGCCGCCGATAGAATTCAGTGAGCCCGGCCAGGTGCGGATACGACAGACCGTAATCGAGACCGGAAAGGTACTCGGCGCAGACCGAACGCTCGACGCCCGTGGCCTGATGAGCCTGCTCGGCGAGCTCGGCCAAATGGCGAAGGCCCCAATCGCGTGAGACAATCAGACCGGCGTGGGCAAGGAGGGCTTCCTTCACATTGGTAGTGCGCTGCGCGACCCACACGGCGAATACGAAAGGCTGGCCAGTCCAGTCCTTCCACGTCTGACCAAGATCGTACACGAACGGATACAGTTCACGGTGGTTCGATCCGAGCACTAGCGCAGCGTCGCCTATGACCAATCTGGCGTCAGCATCGCTCGCGTTGTCGACGACAACGTCCTTGATCTCAGCGTCGCCGGGGACAAATCGCGGACGAGCGTGCCACACATTCTCGAACAACAACTCCAGTAGGGCAACGCTGGTCATCGAGCTTCTGCTGACGATCACGCTTCTCGCTCCAAGCTCGCCAGCGGGGCGTTTGGAAAAGAGCATAACGCTTCGAACCGGCCCGTCGCAGGAGATGGCGAGGTCCGGAAGGAGGAGATAGCGATCGGCATCGCGCGCGTATTCGACGGCCGAGACCACACTTATGTCCAGCTCACCGGCTCCCATCCGCCGATTCAGATCGGTCGGAACACCGTCGACCAGCTCGGCGTCGAGCCGCACCACCCCGCGGTCTATCGCGCCGTAGACCGGGTAGCAGTTGATGTAGGGAATCCGGCCGATCTTCATCACGCGGCCACCGCACTGTTGCGATCGAAAACGCGAAGGATGTTGTAGAACGAGTCGCGCTCCGCCGGAATCTTGCCGGCAGACCGGATGAGGTCGAGTATCTCGTCGAGACTCAGACCCTGCGCGGTGTGCGCGCCGGCCTCGTGATAGATCTTCTCGCGTACCACCGTTCCCTCGAGATCGTTCACGCCGAACGCGAGCGAAGTCTGCGACAGGAACGGCGTGACCATTATCCAATGCGTCTTGATGTGGTCGAAGTTGTCGAGGAATAGTCGGCCGACGGCGAGATTTCGAAGATCGTCGAAGCCGGTTGTCGCCGTGCCCTGCCGGCCCAGTTCGATACCCAGCTCATTGTGATCCGGATGGTAGGCGAGCGGGATATAGGCGAGAAAGCCGCCCGATTCATCCTGCAGGTCGCGGAGCATCGCCAGGTGCTCCACGCGATCCTGAATCGATTCGACGTGCCCGTAGAGCATGGTGCAATTGGAGCGGATCCCGAGCCGGTGCGCGGTCCGATGCACATCGATCCAGTCCTCGGCCGCCAGCTTCTTGTCGGCGATCGTCATACGAACGCCTTTGCCGAACACTTCGGCCCCTCCGCCGGGTAACGTGTCGAGTCCTGCTTCACGCAGCGCGATGAGCACGTCCTCGATCGACATCTTGTCGATACGGGCGATGTGCGCGATCTCTACCGCCGTGAGCGCCTTGATGTGGACGTGCGGATACCGTGATTTGAGTCCGCGGAACATCTCGCTGTAGTACTGGAGGCCGGCTTTCATGTCGAGGCCGCCGACGATGTGGAATTCCTTCGTCAGACCACTGGCTGCCGTCTCCGCCTCGGCGTAGACCTGGTCGAGGGTGTAGTGATAAGCTCCCTCCTCCTTGGGCAGGCGCGCGAACGAGCAGAAGACGCACGTCTTTCGCAGGTAGCAGACATTCGTCGGGTTTATGTGCTGATTTGCGGCGAACGTGACGACGTCTCCGTGTTTACGGCGGTTGGCGTAATCGGCGAGCATCCCCACGCCGAGCAGATCCGGGGACGTGAAAAGGAGCGCCGCATCTGCATGGGATAACCGTGTACCCGAGCCGACCTTCTCTCCGACAGTTCTCAGCTGGGGATCGGAGATCTGACCGAGGTCGAGCGACATACCGGCGCTCATATTCTCAGCTCTTGAAGCGCTTGATGGCGAGGGTGGTGTTGTGCCCACCGAAGCCGAAGCTATTACTGAGAACGGCGTTCACGTCGCGCTCGACAGACGCATTGGGCGTGTAATTCAGGTCGAGCTCCGGGTCCGGATTATGGTAGTTGATCGTCGGCGGAATGACCCCGGTCCCGACCACCAGGCTGCTGATGACTGCCTCCACGGCTCCCGCGGCGCCGAGCATGTGCCCAGTGGCTGATTTCGTCGAACTTACGTTGACTTTCTTCGCCTCGTCGCCGAAAACTGCCTTGATCGCGCGAGTCTCGTTGAAGTCGTTGGCGGGAGTGGATGTCCCGTGGGCATTGATGTACTGAATGTCTTTCGGCTCCAGTCCGGCGTCCTTCAGGGCGCGCTTCATCGCGCGCTGCGCACCCTCTCCGTCAGGAGCTGGGGCGGTGAGATGGTAGGCATCCCCTGTTGCGCCATACCCGACGATCTCAGCGTAGATCTTGGTACCCCGACTCAGCGCGTGCTCCAGCTCCTCGAGGATGAGAATTCCGGCTCCTTCTCCCATCACGAAGCCATCACGAGTCGCATCAAAAGGACGCGACGCCGTTTCGGGACTGTCGTTGCGCTCGGACAGGGCTTTCATGTTGGCAAACCCGCCGATGGCCATCGGGGTCACGGTGGCTTCTGCGCCGCCGGTGATCATTATGTCCGCATCGCCATACTGGATCGTCCGATACGCATCACCTATTGCATGAGCACTCGTAGCGCAAGCTGATACGGTGGCGTAGTTTGGCCCTTTGGCGTTGAACATCATCGACACAATCCCGGCGGCAATGTCGGCGATGAACATCGGGATGAAAAAGGGAGAGATTTTCCCTACTCCGCGCTCCCGATAGACGTCGTGCTGCTCCTCGAAGCTCTTCAGGCCGCCGATACCGCTCCCGATGATGACGCCAATGCGATCGGGGTCCATTCCGTTCCGCTCAACAAGACCGGCGTTGGTCATTGCCTGTCGCGATGCGGCGACCGCGTACTGGGTGTACTGGTCCGCCCGCTTCGCCTCCTTGCGATCCATGTAGTCAAGCGGATTGAATCCCTTCACCTCCGCCGCAAACCTCACCGGAAACTTCGATGCGTCGAACTTGGTGATCGGCGCGGTGCCCGACTTCCCCGCGATCAGGGACTGCCAGGTCGTCGCCACATCGTTGCCGACCGGAGTGATTACCCCCATGCCGGTGACGACGACTCGTCGCTTCATTACGCTCCAACCTTCTGGTTCAGATAGCCGAGCGCGTCACCTACGGTGCGCAGCTTCTCGGCGTCCTCGTCAGGGATGTCGATGTTGAACTCCTTCTCGAACTCCATCACGAGCTCGACGATGTCCAGGCTGTCGGCGCCGAGATCCTCGATGAAGCTCGCCTCGTTGGTCAGCTTTTCGCGCTCGACACCGAGCTCCTTCTCGATGATGTCTTTGACCTTGTTGGAATTGTCGGCCATTTGATGGATTTCCTCGGGTTTATGGGGTGTCCGT
>DASYVU010000130.1:0-8940 GCA_035936715.1 Gemmatimonadaceae bacterium | reverse complement strand
ATCACCGATGCCCTCCGACTTTCGCGCGGAATGACGTACAAGAACGCTGTCGCGGGACTTCATCTTGGCGGCGGCAAGTCCATCATAATCGGCGACAACAAGACCAAGGACCGTGAGAAGATCTTCCGAGCTCACGGTCGTTTCGTTGAGAGCCTTGGAGGCAGGTACATAACCGCGGAAGATGTCGGCACGAGCACAAAGGACATGGACTACGTCCACATGGAGACGGGGCACGTGGCCGGGCTGGCTGGAAAATCCGGAGATCCTTCTCCCGTTACCGCGCACGGGGTATTTCGCGCAGTGCAGGCTTCCGCAAACCAGAGGTGGGGCTCTGACAGTCTCGAGGGAAAGACCGTCACGATCATGGGGTGCGGCAGCGTCGGGACTTACCTCGCCAAGGAGCTGCACGAAGCCGGCGCGAGGCTTATCGTCTCCGACATCGATTCAGCGAAGGCGGCGAGAGTATCAAAGATGACGGGCGCGAAGATAGTTGAGGACGACGCCATTTTCTCTGCCGACGCGGACATCTTCTCGCCGTGTGCTCTCGGTGGAATCATCAACGACACGACGATTCCCCAGCTCAAGGTTCAGATCGTCGCCGGGGGCGCGAACAATCAGCTTCTCGAGGAACGGCACGGGGATGAGCTGCAAAGGCGCGGAATTCTCTACGCTCCGGACTACGTCGCCAACGCAGGCGGCGTGATCAACGTCTACGGCGAAGTCGCCGGCTGGGACGCGCAACACGCGCTCGACAAGGCCGACGATATCTACGATACCGTTCTCAAGGTGTTCGACATCGCCGAAGCGAAGCACATTCCAACCTATGAAGCGGCCGATCGTCTGGCCGAGCAGCGTTTGGCGGAGGCAGAATGAGCGAAACGATTCCTATTGCTTCCGATCATGCCGGGGTCGAGATGAAAAACCGGCTTGTGTCGGAGCTCAAGAAAATGGGATATCAGCCCGATGACATCGGCGCCAACGATCCGAGCAAGCCGGACGACTATCCCGATTACGCTCACCCTTTGGCCAAGGAAGTCTCCGAAGGCCAGGCTAAGCGCGGGATTCTGCTCTGCGGAAGCGGAGTGGGGATGGACATCGTTGCCAACAGGTACCCCGGAGTTCGCGCCGCGCTGGCCTGGGCACCGGTGATTGGCGAGCTGTCGCGCAAGCACAATGACTCGAACGTTCTGGTGCTTCCCGCCCGGTTCATGACGGACGATCAGGCCGTGGAAACCATGAAGGCCTGGCTGGATGCTAAATTCGAAGGTGGGCGCCACGAGCGGCGCGTCAATAAGATCGAACCGTAGGACACCTGATGCCCCAGACGAAAGCAGCTCCGAAACAAACCGAATCTGCTAAAGTTTCGATGCCGAGTGGAACCCTCGCGCAGAGCGACCCGGAGATCGCGCGCTTCATTGATCTCGAGGTCGAGCGCCAGCGCAGCGGGCTCGAGCTTATCGCCAGTGAGAATTTCGTTTCGCCCGCGGTTCTGGAGGCGATGGGAACGCCACTCACCAACAAGTACGCCGAGGGTTTGCCCGGGAAGCGGTACTACGGTGGGTGCGAGTTCGTGGACATGGTCGAGCAGTGCGCCATTGATCGAGTGAAGAAGCTCTTCTCCGCTGACCACGCCAACGTGCAGCCGCATTCAGGCGCGCAGGCGAACGCGGCCGTCTATCTCGCATTCCTCAAGCCGGGCGACGTCGTACTGGGCTTGGATCTGTCGCAGGGCGGGCACCTCACGCACGGGTCTCCGGTGAATTTCTCCGGACTCCTTTACCACGCGATCCACTACGGCGTGGGTGACGACGGACGCATAGACTACGCGCAGATGCAGCAGATCGCGCGCGAGAAGAAGCCGAAGATGATCATCGCCGGCGCGAGCGCCTACGCGCGCATCATCGATTTCGAGCCGTTCGCCGAGGTGGCGCGCGAGATCGGAGCGAAGTTTATGGTCGACATGGCGCACTTCGCCGGACTCGTCGCGACCGGATATCACCCTTCGCCGATTCCTCACGCCGACGCAGTGACGAGCACGACCCACAAGACTCTTCGCGGTCCCCGCGGTGGGTTGATCCTCTGCACGGAAGAGCACGCCAAGACCATTGACAAGGCGATGTTCCCGGGCACCCAAGGTGGGCCGCTCGAGCACATTATCGCGGCCAAGGCTGTGGCGTTCAAGGAAGCGCTCGACCCGTCGTTCAAGGAGTACTGCGGCCAGATCGTGCGCAACGCGCAAGCACTGGCGGACGCGCTGATCGAGCACGGCTTCAACATCGTATCGGGCGGAACCGACAATCACCTGATGCTCGTCGACCTTCGCAACAAGGGCCTCACCGGAAAAGTGGCCGAGAAAGCGCTGGACGCCGCCGGCATTACGGTCAACAAGAACACGGTGCCCAAGGAGACGCAGTCACCTTTCGTTACGAGCGGCATTCGAATCGGAACACCCGCGGTTACCACCCGTGGAATGACGGAGCCGGAAATGGAGCAGATCGCCAAGCTCATCGACAAGGTGATAGCAAGTTCTGGTGACCCAGCGGTCGCGTCGTCAGTCAAAGAAGAAGTACTCGACTTGACGAATCGCTTTCCTCTCTACAAATCCTTCCCCTCAATGGCGGACAAAAAGTAGCAATGGCTGAGCTGGCATTTCGCGAAGGGATCATGGACCGGATTCGCATCCGCGAGCCGCGATTTGATGAGCAGGCATATCTGTTCGTCCTTTCCGCGCTCGAGCTGTGTCAGGCGCAGCTCACGATGCGGCGCCACATCACGGGAATCGAGCTCGCGAACGCGTGTCGCGATCTCGCGCTCGAGCGATACGGCCTGATGGCGAAGGTAGTTTTCGAGCACTGGGGACTCTCCGCGACCGCTGACATCGGCGACATCGTCTTCACCCTCGTCGACCTGGGATTCCTCCTCAGCCAGCCACAGGATACCCGCGACGAGTTCGTGGACGTGTTCGACTTCGACAGGGCATTCGAGCGCGACTACCCCTGGAACTGCGCGCAACAGGCATAAACTCCCATCGTCCGAGCAATGCCCCCGTCCGTCAGGGTGGTGAGCGCCAGGGAATCAGCGGAGCGCGATCGGGCGGCCATCGAAAAAGGAACTCCTTCACGCGTGTTGATGCGGCGCGCGGGGTCCGCCGCGGCGGAGGAAATCTCGCGTCGGTACGGCGAGCAACTGCGGGATGGCGCCGTTGTGTTCACCGGTCCGGGAAATAATGGTGGAGATGGCTGGGTCGTCGCAGGGCTGCTCGCGCGATCGGGGATCGAGGTGACAGTCCTCGAGGCAGTCGAGGCGAAGAGTCCCGATGCCATGGCCGAAAAAAGCGCCGCCGCCGATGTAGTGAAGTCCGTTAGAGAGACTTTGTCGCTCGGCGAGTTCGACCGCGCGCCGGTGGTGATCGACGCGCTGCTCGGCACCGGCGCTGAAGGTGAGCCTCGCGGCAAGATTGCCGTTGCAATCTCGAGGATAAACGAGATGCATTCCGATGGCGCCCGGGTTGTCGCGCTTGATCTGCCGAGCGGACTCGACGCGACAACCGGAAGCCACGCGGTTTGCGTGATCGCCGACGCGACTCTCAGCTTCGGGGGAGTAAAGCGGGGGTCGCTGCTCGCGCGCGACTGCTGCGGAGAGATCGTCGTTCTGGACATAGGGCTCGACGAAGCTTCGCCCGCACCGGAAAGAGATGTCGGTGACAAGGCTCCCAGGCTTCCGTGGCTCGTCGACGGCGCGTGGGTCCGCGCTGATGTTCCCAGCATTCGCTACGATGCCCACAAAGGCACGCGGAAGCATCTCGCGATCATCGGCGGCGGAAAAGGGATGCCCGGTTCTGTCGTCCTCGCCACTCGCGCTGCACTCCGCAGTGGAATTGGTCTCGTGCGCGCGCTCGTCGCGCCGGAGAGTGTGGGCGACATTCTCGCCGCCGCCCCTTCAGCGCTGATCGCTCCGTGGCCATCACAACCGGCGGACACATCGGCGCAGATTTCCGAGTGGGCAGATGCAATTGTGATCGGGCCCGGACTTGGGAAATCCGCCCAGACTCGCCATCTAGTGGAGAACGTTCTTGCCGACTCCATGCTTCCAGTACTGCTCGACGCCGACGCGTTGAACGTGTTCGATGGCGACCTTACCGCTCTTGGGCGCCTGCTGAAGGGAAGACCCGCGCTCATCACTCCTCACGTCGCTGAGTTCGCGCGGCTGGCGAAGATCGACGTTAAAAACGTGCTCGAAAACCGATTCGACGTGGGCGCCGAGATGGCACGCAACCTCGGCGCGACGGTTTTGCTCAAAGGATCCCCGACCGTGATCTTTGCGCCTGATGGAGATCGCTACGTTGTTGCGCGAGGTACAGCGGCACTGGGAACGGGCGGTAGTGGTGACCTGCTTGCGGGAATAGCCGGAACCATGTTGGCTCAAACTCTGGACGCGCCGACATCCGCGTGTTGTGCGGCGTGGGTTCACGGACGCGCCGCGGAATTCTGTGAGTACGTTCGAGGTACGACGCTCGAAGACGTTCTCTACGCGCTGCCTCGCGCCTGGAACGAGGGCGAACCGCCGGTGAACCCTCCAGTTCTGGCAGAGCTGCCAGCGGTAGCGCGATGAGCGCCGACAAAACGAGTGACGCCCGCAACATCGATCTCGGTCCGGGAAACGAATTCGACATTGTTCGCACCCTCCTCGCCGAGTGGGGGACATCGGCGCAGCACATCGGGGATGACGCCGCCGTCGTGGAAGTTCCGCCAGGTGAGAAGCTGGTAATCACGACTGATACCTCAGTCGATGGCGTTCACTTCCGGCGCGAGTGGCTCAATCACTTCGAGATCGGGTACCGCGCTACGGCTGCTGCACTGAGCGATCTCGCCGCAATGGCCGCTCGCCCGCTCGGCATCGTCATCGCGCTGACGCTTCCCGAAGCCGATCGGGTCGATGCCCGGGCACTCGCAACGGGAATACGCGAGGGCGCTTCGGCCGTGCTGTGCCCGATCGTCGGCGGCGACCTTTCGTCCGGCAAGACTCTTTCACTGACGATCACAGCGCTCGGCAGCGTCGCCCAGCCGCTGTCGCGCGCGGGGGCGAAAGCCGGGCAGCGCGTCTACGTGACAGGATCTCTCGGTGGCCCTGCCGCGGCGGTTCGCGCGTGGCAAGCGGGGAAGGAGCCGACCGAGCCGGACAGAGCGCGCTTCGCCAACCCGATACCACGAATCGAGCCGGCGGTGGGACTGGCGCAGCGTGGCGCCACCTCCGCCATAGACATTTCAGATGGATTGATAGCGGACCTGGGCCACGTCGCTGCTGCGAGCAAGGTCTGCATAGAGATCGACGTGGATCGAATTCCGCGCGTCGAGGGTGTATCCTCCCTACAGGCCGCGAATTCCGGTGAAGAGTACGAGGTCGTCGCAACCGCTCCCGCGATCGACACCGAAGCCTTCACCGCGGAATTCGGGCTCGCCCTCACTGAAATCGGCCGCGTTGTTGCCGGACCCTCCGGAGTCGAGCTACTGAGGGGCGGACAAAAAATCTCCGCTCCGCCCGGCTTCGATCACTTTCGGGACGAATGATCTCTTTTCTGCGAACGGTTCTCACGATCCTCACGGCGTTTACCGTGACGACGGTGCTGGGACTCATGACAATCATCGCCGGCCTGTTCGGCGTCGAGGACAAGCCCGACGGGATCTACGACAAAATTCCGCGCTGGTGGTCCAGAGCGGTGTTGCGGGCGGCGGGAATAAAAGTGCGGATCCACGGTCTCGAGAATAGCAACGGTGCCGAGCCCCGGATCTTCGCCTCGAATCACGTCAGCTGGTTCGACGTGCCGGCGCTGGCCAAGGTCCTTCCGCGCTACAAGTTCGTCGCGAAGGCGGAGCTGTTCAAAGTCCCGATATTCGGCCGCGCTATGCGCGCCGCGGGAATGGTCGAGATCCAGAGGGAAAACAGAAAGGCGGCGTTCGGCGCGTACGAGGTGGCGGCCGAGCGAATCAGGCAGGGCAATTCGGTTGTCGTGTTTCCGGAAGGCACGCGAGGGCACGCCTATCCGCTCCGCCCATTCAAGAAGGGGCCGTTCGTGCTCGCGATAGCGGCGGGAGTCCCGATCGTTCCGATCCTCGTGCACGGCACCATTGAGATCATGCGCAAGGGATCATTCTGGGTTCATCCGGGCACGATTGATATACATTTGCTCGAGCCCGTCAGCACCACGACTGTGGACTACGATCACCGCGAGGTGCTGATGCAGACAGTGAGGACGAGAATGGCGGCCGCGATGCGCGATTTGTATGGAGTCGATGCGTTGCCGACTGCGGTTTCGCGGCTGGCCTCATCCGCCGAGCTGCTCTCGTCCGAAACGAACCCAACCGAAACACGATAATCAGCGAATCAGCTACGAGAAAATGTCGACCATAGCAGACATCAAAGCGCGCGAGATTCTGGACAGCCGCGGAAATCCGACCGTCGAAGCCGACGTCACGCTAACTAGCGGCGTGTTCGGACGCGCCGCAGTCCCGAGCGGGGCATCCACTGGCGAGCATGAAGCGCTCGAGCTGCGCGACGGAGACGCGGAGCGGTACCTGGGGAAAGGAGTGGAGCAGGCAGTACAGAGCGTCGAGGAGCGGATCGCGCCGGCGCTGAGCGGGCTTTCTGCCAGCGACCAGATGCTGATCGACCGCACGATGATCGAGCTGGATGGCACCGACAACAAAGGGAAGCTGGGCGCGAACGCCATCCTTGCCGTGTCGATGGCCACGGCGCGCGCCGCGGCGCAGGATATCGGTCTGCCACTCTACCGGTACCTCGGCGGCCCGATGGCGCGCACGATGCCCGTTCCGATGATGAACATCCTCAATGGCGGCGCGCACGCGACAAATACAGTGGACTTTCAGGAGTACATGATCGTCCCCATCGGCGCGACGAGCTTTCGCGAGGCGCTCCGAATGGGCACGGAAGTTTTTCACGCGCTCAAGAAAGTGCTGGTGAAGCGGAAGCTTTCCACGGGAGTCGGTGATGAAGGCGGGTTCGCCCCGGATCTGAAGAACGACGAGGAAGCATTGCGCGTCGTTGTCGAGGCCATCGAGGCGGCAGGATATGCTCCGGGCCGCGAGATCGCGATTGCGCTCGACCCCGCCGCCTCCGAGATCTTCAAGAACGGGACGTACACGTTTAGGAAGAGCGGCGCGGGCAGCCTGGACTCCGACGGAATGATCGAGCTCTACCGGAAATGGCTCGACGAGTATCCGATCGTATCCATCGAAGATGGACTCGCCGAAGACGATTGGGACGGGTGGGCCAAGATCACCGCGGCGCTCGGCGATCGGGTTCAGCTCGTCGGAGACGATCTGTTCGTCACCAACACGGAGCGGCTCGCTCGCGGAATCGAGTCGGATGTCGCGAACGCAATCCTCATCAAGCTGAATCAGATCGGCACGCTCACCGAGACCCTGGAAGCGATCGAGATGGCGCGCGCGAATGGGTATCAGTCGATCATCTCGCACCGCTCAGGCGAGACCGAGGACACGTTCATTGCCGACCTCGCCGTCGCCACGGGTGCGGGTCAGATCAAGACGGGTTCAGCGAGCAGAACCGACCGTGTCGCTAAATACAACCAACTCCTCCGCATCGAGGAGCAGCTTGGACCCGCGGCCGAGTATCCGGGCGGGTCGATATACGGGTTGTAGCTGCTCTGCGTTGCTCGGCGGACGTCGCGCGAGTCAGTAGCGTGCAATGAAGCGGATCATCTGGTGGGCTCTGATCGCGGTCGCCGCGTATTTTGCGGTGCAGGGCGGGGAGTACAGCACGAAGGACCTTTTCGTGCTGAGTCGTCGCACCGGGAGCCTTACCCGCCAAGTGGACTCGCTGCAACGTCAGGTGGATTCGCTCGGGCGCTACCTCAGACTGGTAAAGAGCGACAGTGCGACGATGGAGCGCATCGCGCGCGAAGAATTCGGCATGGTGCGCGGCGACAAGGAGATTCTTTATCGTTTTGGCGACGCTCCGAGTACTACCGGCGACAAACCTCGCTGATTAGGTTTCACTCCTTATCGCGGGGTGGAGCAGCCTGGTAGCTCGTCGGGCTCATAACCCGAAGGTCGCGGGTTCAAATCCCGCCCCCGCCATTCGTTCGATCATACGCGGCCGGTCCGAGAGGGCTGGCCGTTTGTGTCAGTAAGCTTCGCGTTGCGCCTTCAACGCTGCGCGAGTCTAGAGCAAATTAGAAGCATGGCTGGGTAGCTCAGCTGGTTAGAGCACGGCACTCATAATGCCGGGGTCGGGAGTTCGAGTCTCCCCCCAGCTACTTAGGAAGTTCTGCAGGGGCCAATGCAATCCAGTTTGAAGCCCTAGCTGAACGCAAAGCACTTAGATTGAAAACAGGTCATCAAGGACTCATGTGCGGGACTTTCCCACCAGCCCGCACTTCCGATCTGCCTCCACCGGAGACGGTATCTCGGCGCTACTGGCGACGCCTTTCCTCCGCCCAGGCGCTCGTGGAAGAATCCTCAATCTGCCTGACAACCAACCACCAGACACAGCAATGATGAAAAACCTCAGAGACAAACTGTTCGGTTCGCGGGCGAATCGTGACGAGAGCGCAACGACGATCAAGAAAGAGCAGACGCTGGCCAAGATCAACGAGCCGGAGGCCGGCGCCGTGAAACCGCGCGCTCGTCGCACCATCGGGCTCACTGAAGCAAGACTTCGCGCGGCAAACGAACAGTCATGGCTGACGAGCTCGAGAGGCTGGAGCGATTTCTTCGGACGCTTCACCCGATAGTCCTGACCACGACTCTCGCCCGCCGGTAGAGTCATCGGCTGGATGATTCGCGCAAAAAAAAACGCCGCACCCAGTCAGGTGCGGCGTTTCTTAATTCTGCCCGGCTTAGAGTCCCGAAAGTACCACGAATTCGTCGCGTCGATTCTGCGCGCGGCAGGGCTCGTCACGGT
>DASYVU010000129.1:0-7722 GCA_035936715.1 Gemmatimonadaceae bacterium | reverse complement strand
TATGCTTCCGCAGCGACTCGCTCGCGGTGTACTCGCGCATCAACGCGAGAGTGTCGGAGCGGGAGGGAAGGGCAGAGTCTGTCATCTCTTTCCGGGTGGATTTGGCGCGGGTGTGTGCCACCTCTCCCGAAATCTATGATTAACTGCTTCGGATTTCAGCATTTCGGCAACGTCTTCATCACCATTCGCGCGATGTCGACTCCCAATTGGAGCAACAACAGAGCGCCGAGCATTACCGAAACGTCGATCCACGGCCGTTTTCGCGGCGGAAGCGTTCGAGCGTAGAGTACCGCGCCGATCACGATCACCGCTCCCTCGACGATGAAATCCGCGATGGGATGATCGTAGAATCGAAGCCCGATCATCGGTCCTCCGGGCCACGTCGGCTTGTAGCCAGTGATCCAGTCGAGGAACATGTGCGAGAGTATCACCGCGGCAAGGACGAGCGCAGCACTCCGGTCGCGCGTGGCTGTCGAGTACGCCGCAAATCCGAGCGCCGCGAACAGCCAAATCGCGGGGATCGAGTGGGAGAGCATTCCCTGCGGGTTGTAGGCGCCGGCCAGGCACAACCCCGTGTCTACCCAGTCGGGTGTATAGGTCGCAACCAAAAGAACGAGCAGGCCGATGCTCCTGCGTACGCGCTTCGCACCGAGCGCGGCGCCGACGTGTCCGATGTACATCTACCGGCGGGTGCGGCGCGAGCGGCGGGCGCGGATGTCGATCAGAAGCGGTACCAGTGTCGCGATCAGAAGTGCCCCAATAAGGCGCAGCCCGTAGAGCAAGCGATGGGTTGGGATGGCATCCTTGCGGCAAAGGGTTGGAGGCGCATGTAACTTTTCGTAAAGCTATAGCGCACGCATCGGCCCGCCCACTCCTTCCGTTCCGAAGCGACTCTGAATGCACGTAAAGAATCTCGAGTGCTCCTTCTGCCATCGCGAATACGAAGCAAGGCGGCTCCACAACGTCTGCACGGAATGCGGCAAGCCGCTGCTTGTGCGCTACGACCTGAAGCGCATTGCGAAGTTCCTGACGCGGCAGTCTCTCTTCGCGCGCAGGTCTGACATCTGGCGCTACCGAGAGCTGCTCCCCGTTCGTCGCGAGGACAACATCGTCACCCTCGGCGAAGGCTGGACTCCGCTCCTGCACGCCAAAACGCTCGGCGAATCCCTCGGGTTGAGCGAGCTTTACGTCAAGGATGAATCGCTCAATCCTACCCAGAGCTTCAAGGCTCGCGGGATGTCCGTGGCAGTGTCGATGGCGAAAGAGCTCGGCGTAAAGAAGCTGGCGGCACCATCCGCCGGAAACGCCGGTGGAGCGCTCGCGGCGTACTGCGCGCACGCTCGCATCGGTGCCTACCTTCTCATGCCGCGAGACACTCCACGCGCCAACATCATCGAGTGCGAAGTAGCGGGCGCGCACGTGAGGCTGATGGACGGCCTGATTACGGATTGCGGAGCTGAAGTCGCGCGACTGAAGGAGAGCGAGGGATGGTTCGACGTCTCTACGCTCAAGGAGCCTTACCGTGTCGAAGGGAAGAAAACTCTCGGCTACGAGATTGCGGAACAGTTAGGCTGGACCCTGCCCGACGTGATCGTCTATCCGACGGGCGGAGGAACGGGACTCGTCGGAATGTGGAAGGCGTTCGACGAGCTGCAGCAGCTTGGTTGGATCGGCGAGAAGCGGCCGCGGATGATCTCGGTACAGGCCGCCGGCTGCGCACCGATTGTGCGCGCGCTCGAAGCGGGCGATCGATTCGCTGAGGAATTCGAAAACGCTGCGACGGTGGCGTCTGGCCTCCGTGTCCCGAAAGCCATCGGTGATTTTCTCATCCTCGACGCAATCCGCGAATCCGGGGGAACCGCAGTCTCCGTCACTGACGACGAGCTGATCGAAGGGGCGAAAGAGATGGCGCGCTCTGAGGGGATCTTCGCCTCACCAGAGGGAGGCGCGTGTGTGCCGGCCGTCCGGCAACTACTGGCGCGCGGTGTCGTGAAGCCGGATGAGAAGGTCGTGCTTTTCAACACCGGCTCGGGGATCAAGTATCTCGACCTGTTCGAGACTCGATCGAATGCGCGAGAGACCCCGCGAAAGAGCGCATTGGGTCCGGCGATGCGGCCCTGAGATTACCTGATGCCAACCAGCTTGTGCGTCTGAATGCTGAGGCGCCAGCTCGGATTCCGAAGACAGTATTCGATCGTCCGCTCGGTATTGACGGTGACATCCGGCCCGTCCATCGGCTGAAGAAAGAAGTGTTTGAAATCGAGACGTGCAAACGCCTCTGGCGGGGCGTTCTCCTGGGGATAAACGAGCTTGAGCTCACTGCCGCTGGTCTGTACGAACGGCGCTCCTGCTTTCGGGCTGACACAAACCCAATCGAGAGAGACAGGCGCCGGCCGAGTGCCATTCGTCTCCACCGCTACTTCGAAGCCGCGCTCGTGCAGCGCATCGATCAGGGCTTCGTCGAGCTGTAGCAGCGGCTCCCCTCCGGTGCAGACGACGTATTTCCCTGCTGCACTGGGAGAAACTCCTCCCCAGCACCGCTCGATCGCATCGGCAAGCTCGTTTGCGCTGGAGAATCTGCCGCCGTCGGGCCCTGTGCCAATGAAATCGGTGTCGCAGAATTGACATACCGCCCGCGAGCGATCTTCTTCTCGCCCCGACCAGAGGTTGCACCCGGAGAACCGACAGAACACGGCTGCCCTGCCGCTCTGTGCTCCTTCTCCCTGAAGCGTGTAAAAAATCTCCTTCACGGTGTAGGTCATCGTGCCGCCCTGCCTGCACGAGGCCGCCCGCGCGCAGTCGCATACTCGATCGGGTCCTCGAGTCCCGCTTCGCCGAAGCCCTTCAACCGCAGTTGGCACGCGTCACATCTGCCGCACGCGTCGCCATTCTCAGCGGGATCGTAGCAGCTGGTCGTGGCGGAGTAGTCGACGCCCAGCGACATCCCGAGCTTGATGATCGCAGCCTTGGTGAGCGAGATGAGGGGAGTGCGGATTGCGAGCCGCTTGCTTCCTTCGACGCCGGCGCGAGTGGCGAGATTCGCCATCTCTTCAAACGCGCGAATGTATTCCGGCCTGCAATCAGGGTAGCCGCTGTAGTCGAGCGCGTTGACGCCGATGAATAGGTCGGCTGCGCCTACGACCTCCGCGAGAGCCAGGGCGTAGGAAAGGAATATCGTGTTCCGAGCTGGGACATAGGTGACCGGAATCTCCTTTGCCTCCAATGAAAGCGCTGAGAGATCACGATCCTTAGGCACCGGGGTCGACGCGGTGAGGGCCGAGCCTCCAAACACCGTGAGATCGATGTCGATCATACGATGCTGAGTGACGCCCGCGTCTCGCGCGATCCTTATCGCCGCTTCGATCTCTGTTGCGTGGCGCTGGCCGTAGCGGAAGGTGAGGGCGTGCACGACGAAGCCCTCGTGCTGCGCGACTGCGAGCACGGTGGTCGAATCGAGTCCGCCGCTGAGGAGGAGGACGGCGGGCGGAGCAGTGGAAAGAGATTTCAACGCAAGGGCCTCTGTGTTGAAATCTAAGGCACGCCTGGCCTCAGAGCGCCTCCGTCAATGCTTCGAACAACTCCTCTGGCATGAGTGGTTTGGACAGCACCGCTTCCGCGCCGAGCGAGCAAACTCGCTCCGGGCCCTGACTATCGATGCTTCCACTAAGGATGATGACGGGGATGTTCGATGTGCGCGTGCGGAATGCGTCACAGCGACGGAGGAATAGAAACGGTTTACACCAGCCAATTCCTGCGCAAGATTTGCGGGGGCGTTGACCAACGGAACTAAGTGTACAACGGCAATTTCACATCCACATGGTTTACGCTGTGAGGATTTACCCCTAGAACGAAAGGAGAAGCCTTGTACATCGCGAAGAAGACATACCCGATCGTTGCAGCACTCACGATGGGATGCGCCACGGCCATGCAAACCAGTCCGGGCGAGCCGACAAGTCCCGCAATCACTGCCCGGGATTTGGCCACTCGTCTTTACATCTTCGCCGACGACTCGATGATGGGTCGTCAGTTCGGAACCGAGGGCAATCTCAAGGGCACACGATACATCGCCAATGAGTTGGCGAGGCTCGGTATCCAGCCTGGCGGCGCCGGTGGCAGCTATTTCCAAGATGTTCCTGCGTACAAGGTTTCGATTGCGCCAGGCACGCGGGTACTCCTCGACGGCGCGCCGCTCGCTTTCGGGACGGATTACGTCACCAACTTCCCGGCATCGGGACGAGCAGTCCCCGTCGATAGCCTGCAGGTGGTGTATGGCGGCGATCTATCCGATACGACAACGCTGATTCCGGCGGACCAGGCGGCGGGAAAGGCGATTCTTCTTGCCATTCGGACTCCGCTGCAGCGCAATCCAAATCAGATTGTCGCCCGCTATTCCGGCGCGCGAGCGATCATCACGGCGAACGATCCGCGGGTGATGCGCCCGTGGACTGTTACGATGTCGACCGACACGACACCGGCGCGAGTCAATCTTGTGGTTTCTCCCGCAGTCGCCGCACGTCTCGTCGGCGGCGATCCGCTGACGATGAAAACGGGGACACCCGGACGCTGGATCCGTCTGTCCTCGATTGCATTCACTCGGTCGCAGGCTCCCGCGCGGAACGTCATCGGGATCATTCCAGGATCAGACCCGTCTCTGCGCGGCGAGTACGTTGCGATCGGCGCGCATAATGATCACCTGGGACTTCGATTTGCCGGTCCGCTCGATCACGATTCTCTGCGCGCGTACAACATTATTGCGAACAGGATCGTCGAAGCGCGGACGCACGCTACGCCAGGCAGCCCAGGTGGCGGACTCACGCCCGCCGAGAGAGCGTCGATTCACGTCAATGTAGACAGCCTGCATCGGATCAGGCCGGCGCGAAGGGATTCGATCTACAACGGCGCCGACGACGACGGCTCGGGCTCCGTCGGCACACTGGAGATCGCCGAAGCGTTCGCCAAGTCGGGAATCAGACCGCGCCGCTCGCTCATCTTCGTCTGGCACACCGGCGAAGAAGCTGGGCTGCTCGGCTCGAGATATTTCACGGATAATCCGACTGTGCCGCGCGATTCGATCGTGGCACAGCTGAACCTGGACATGATCGGTCGCGGCAGTGCGTTCGACATCGTTGGTGGCGGACTGGCGTATCTGCAGCTCGTCGGGTCGCGCCGTCTCTCGACCGAGCTGGGCGACATCGTCGAAGCGGTGAACAGAAGTGAGCCGACCCCGCTCACCTTCGACTACGCGTTCGACGCAACCGGGCATCCCGAGCGCATCTACTGCCGGAGCGACCACTACGAGTACGCACGTTACGGCATTCCGATCACGTTCTTCACGACCGGTCTGCATATGGACTATCACCAGCTGACCGATGAGCCGCAGTACATCGATTACGAGCATATGCGCGCGGTAACACAACTGGTGCACGATGTCGCACTCCGGGTTGGCAACCTCGATCACCGCGTTGTCGTCGATAAGCCCAAGCCCGACCCGCGCGGAGCTTGCGTGCAGTAGTTCGGTGCGCTTCGATTGGCCTAGCGCGGCGTCCAGCGCTGTGCATTGAGATTGTCTCGCCGTTCGTCGGAGGGGATCCCCCTTCGGCGACGACGGGCGCTGGTCGGAACCCCTAACTACTAACTGCGCTCCTTCGCTCGGCTCAGTCGCGGGTTTCCTCGGGCGCGCCCTTGGACGTCGCCTGCGGAGGACCCCCTCCGACTCTAGTGACATATCACAGCAACGCTGGGCCGCCGCAGGCGGCCATCCCCGCGCACAACTCTGCTCGGCCACCTTCGCGCGGGCGGACCTAGTCTCGCCACACCCCGTCGCGCTTATAGTCAGCCGGACCGCGATCGCGACGCCGGCTTCCTTTTTCTCGAGGCGGACCGCGACGCCGCTTCGAGTAGATCTTGGTGGGGAGGGCGGTGAGGGGTGTCCTCGCAGGCGGCGTCCGGCGTAGCGAGAGACTCGGGCTGGGTGCCCACCGCAAGGTGGGCTGACCGAGGCTCGATGCGTGTAAGCCGGCTAGCCGCCGAAGAGGACACCACCGCCGACCGACCGCGCGACAAACTATAGGACAACGGCAGTCAAACGCGGCGAAAAAACAACGGGTCGCTCTATGCGACCCGTTTGATTGCTGGCGATGGATGAGGGGGAGTAGTAAGCGGCCTCGGAACCACACCGGAATCGACGGTCTTGCTCGGCCCCGTTTGGACAGGAGTGACAGGCGCCGCGGTTTTAAGCTCGCCGACAAGATCTCTCAACACGTGGCTCCCGTGAAATAGCTGCGTCGAGGCCATGCTCATCTGCTCACACGCCGCGCTCTGCTCTTCTGTCGACGCGCTCACTTCCATCGCAGCGGTGGCGTGACTTTCGGCCGTCCGCGCCACGAGCCCCAGGTTCGCAGCGGCAGAATCGACCGCGCGCGCATTTTCCGTCGCCGCCGTCGTCACACCCGCCGCGGCGGTACGCGTTTTCTCCGCGGCCGCGAGAATCGTCGACAGCGCAGCGTCCAACTCTCGGCTCACGCGCTCGATCTCGCCTACCTGAACCACACCCTGCTCCATCGCCTTCGAAGTCGCCGCCACCCGCATGGTCACGGTCGCGGTCATCTTCACCACGTCGTCCGCCGCTGCCTGGGTCTGGTCGGCGAGCTTTCTGACTTCGCTGGCGACAACTCCGAACCCGCGACCGGCCTCACCGGCGCGTGCAGCCTCGATCGCCGCATTGAGCGACAACAGGTTCGTCTGCTCCGCGATGCGGCTCACCGACACCACGAACTTGTTGATGTCCGTCGCCGTCGTATTCAGCTCGCGTACCTGGCCAGCTGCCTCCTCCACGATCGTGCGCACGTCGAAGAGAATCTTGAGAGCACGGTCGATCTCAACACGCTTGTCCTGCGCCTCCGCTTCGATCGCGCTGGCGAGGCTGTGAACTTCCTGCGCTCCGCCAACGAGGTTGTCTCCGCGGGTGCGAATTCCGTCCAGTGCTTCATTCACCTGGCGCAGCTGCGCCACCTGCGATTCGGCGCCATGTGACACTTCTTCCACCGCGTCCGCCACTTCGCCGGCTGAAGCAGAAATCTGCTTCGACGCCGAGGCGAGATCGCTGGCCGACTGGGCGACCTCTTCCGCTGTCGTGGCCGCGCCAGAGGCGATCCGTGACAGCGCAACAGACGCGTGATTCATCGCGTCCGCCAGCGTCCGGAACTCGCCGGGCATGTCCCCTTCTGTGCGCTGCTGAAGATCGCCGTGGCTCAGCTGAACTGCGTGCCTGACGAGAAGGCGGAGCGGCCGACCGACCGCACGCCCAGTGCGCAGCACGATCATGATCGCAATCAGTGTCGCAACGACGATCACAGAGACCAATAGCCGCGATCTTGCGATCGACTGGCCGCGAAGACTGTCCGACATTGCCGCAAGCTGCTGCGCCCGTGCGTGCTCGAGTCCCGTCAGCTGCTCGAGAAGGGAGGGCACCATCTTTCGCGCCCTCTGCGCTTCGATGTGCGCGTCGTCGAGACGCCCCAGGTCAGTCAGACGATGCGAGAGCGCGAAAGCGGACTCCACTCTCGCCAGAGTCGTGTCGATCGCCACGGTCCTGACAATCTGTTCGGCGAGGGCGTCCGGGCTGGAGGTGAAGCTCCGATGCAGTCTGTGCGCCTCCCAACCAAGTCGACGGAAATCCGCATCCGATTTGGCGTCCTGATCGCTCAGGTACGTATTCGCGGC
>DASYVU010000128.1:0-7639 GCA_035936715.1 Gemmatimonadaceae bacterium | reverse complement strand
ATGCTGCACTACATCAACCAGAACCGGCACGCGAACATCATCACGATCGAAGACCCGATCGAGTTCCTGCACCGCGACATCAAGAGCAGCATCAACCAGCGCGAAGTGGGAACGGACACCAACACGTTCTCGCAGGCGCTGCGGCGCGTGCTGAGACAGGATCCGGACATCCTGCTCGTAGGTGAGATTCGAGATCTCGAAACACTGGACACCGCGCTCAAGGCGGCGGAGACCGGCCACCTGGTCTTCTCGACCCTGCACACGACGGATGCGACGCAGACGATCAACCGCGTCCTGTCGTTCTACCCGCCGCACCAGCAAACCGAAGTGCGCTACATGCTGTCGACAGCACTCCGCGCGGTCATCTCGCTGCGTCTCGTGCGTCGGGCCGACAAGAAGGGCCGTGTGCCGGCGGTTGAGATTCTCGTCAACACAGAGGCGGTGCGCGACCAGATCCGCGACATGACCAAGTCGCTCAACATTCCGCAGCTTATCAAGGAAGGCGCGGTGCCTTACGGCATGCAGAGCTTCGATCAGTCGCTGATGAACTGGTACCACAAGGGCGTCATTTCGTACGACGATGCATTGTTCGCGGCGACCAATCCCGCCGAGTTCTCGTTGCGGGCGCAGGGGATCGCGGCGTCCAGTGATACTTCCTGGGATACGGTTAAGCAGGAAGTGACTTAACGGTTGGACTGAACAGAACGGGTGCGAGTCGTCAGTGGCATAGATGTCAGTTCTCAGTTCAATACGCCCAGACGTCGATACTTCCGATGTGGAACGGCAGTTGCTCGAACGCCGCTGGGGTAAGTCAGGGCGTAGTGAACTCACAACTGGCATCTACGCTGCTGACAACTCGCACCCGTTCTGTTAATCCCGAACTCGGACCAACCAAGATGCCAGGTGACAACTCGCACCCGTTCTTTTGTCTTTTTAATGGCCGAAGGTGTTTAAAAAAGTCCTCATAGCTAATCGGGGCGAGATCGCTCTTCGAGTGATCCGCGCCTGCCGCGAGCTGGGAATCCAGACCGTAGCGGTCTACTCGGAAGCCGATCGCGAGTCGCTGCACGTGCGGTTCGCCGACGACGACGTGTGTATCGGGCCCGCCCCCGCGCGCGAATCGTACCTCAACATCCCGCGCATCATCGCCGCGGCGGAGATCGCCGGCGCCGACGCAATTCATCCCGGCTACGGGTTCCTCGCCGAGAACGCGGAGTTCGCCGAGATCTGCGTGGCGTCGAACATCAATTTCATCGGTCCGACGGCGCAGCAGATCCGCGTCATGGGTGACAAGGCGGCTGCGCGGAACGCGATGCAGGCGGTCAAGGTCCCCATCATTCCCGGCTCCCCCGGTCCGGTCGAGGATTCTGAAGACGCTCTCAAATTCGCGCGCGAGATCGGCTTTCCGGTGATCATCAAGGCCGCAGCCGGCGGCGGCGGCAAGGGAATGCGCGTCTCCACCGACCCCGATGATTTCGCTCGCTCGTTCCAGCTCGCACGCTCCGAAGCGCTCTCCGCGTTCGGCAACGGCGAGGTCTACATCGAGAAGTATCTCGAGCGCCCGCGGCACATCGAGTTCCAGATCATGGGCGATCGTCACGGCAACATCATCCACTTGGGCGAGCGCGATTGCTCCGTGCAGCGCCGTCACCAGAAGCTCATCGAGGAAGCTCCCAGTCCCGCGCTCACCCAGGATCTGCGCGACAAAATGGGCGACGCTGCGGTGAAGGGTGCAAAGGCAATCGACTACGTCGGCGCCGGCACGATCGAGATGCTGCTCAACGAGGACAAGTCGTTCTACTTCATGGAAATGAACACCCGCATCCAGGTAGAGCATCCGGTGACGGAGATGCTGACTGGAGTCGATATCGTGAAGGAGCAGATTCGGGTCGCCGCCGGAGCGAAGCTTTCGGTGAAGCCTCCCATCGAGCGGAGGGGTCACGTCATCGAGTGTCGTGTGAATGCGGAGGATCCGGCGCGAAACTTCCAACCATCGCCTGGTCGGATCGATGTCTTCCATCCGCCAGGTGGTCCCGGAGTTCGTCTGGATACCCACGTCTACGCAGGCTACACCGTTCCGCCCTTCTACGACTCGCTGCTCGCCAAGCTCATTTGCCAGGGGCGGGACCGGCAGGAAGCACTGCGCCGCATGCAGGTGGCGCTCGAGAGCTTCATCATCGAAGGCGTCACGACAACTATTCCATTCCTCGCGCGGGTGATGGCCAACAAGCATTTCCAGGAAGGCGCGGTGGACACAAAATTCCTCGAGCGAGAGAGCGAGCTGATGAAGGAGCCATTGAATGCGGCTTGACGTTTATTTCACGCCCAATGAGCGCAAGCCGACCGACACGGTCGGGCGCCTGGTCGTCATCGTCGACGTCCTGCGCGCGTCCACGACAGTCGCCACGGCACTCGGCAACGGGGCGAAGACGGTGATCCCTCTTCTCGGTGCGGATGAGGTCATAACCCGCTCCAAGGAGTTCTCGCGTTCGGGGGTAACACTGGCCGGCGAGCAGAACATGCTCCCCATAGCCGGTTTCGATCTGGGGAATTCCCCGCAGGACTTCACTACGAAGGCCGTAGAGGGGAAAACGATCCTGATCACGACCACTAACGGGACCCGGGCTCTGCTGGGCGTCCAGGGGGCGCGTGACATAGTCATAGCCTCGTACGTCAACTTTACGGCGGTACTGGCCATGATGAAGGTCGCGGCCAGCTCGAATACGGACATCGCGATCATCTGCGCCGGGGAAGAGGGTAGCTTTACACTCGAAGACGCTGCCTGCGCGGGGCGTTACGTTCGTGCGATTCCCAAGCGCGCCGAATCGATCTTGCTCAACGACGCGGCGTCCGCTTCAGTGCTGATTGAACGAAAATATGGCGACAACATCGCGAAAGTCTTCAAAGAATCGTCCCACGGACAAGCGCTCGAGTCGGCAGGATTTGGTGACGACCTCGTCGCCGCCGCGGAAGTGGACGCCTATTCTGTGGTCCCGATCTACCAGGACCGACAAATCACGAAGCTCGGGCCGGAACGGGCGCGATAGCTCGCCGTCCAGCTCCGCGCTCGCGCGCGAGATTCGCGGGATCGTTCTTCTCCTCTTCGCGATCTTTCTCGGTGGGGCATTGGCCGCCGAGGGCTACGCAACATTCGCCGGTGGTGGCACCGCCGTAAAAGGAAATTTCGGCTGGATGGGCGCGCTGCTCGCGCATCCGATCGCGCTGTTCTTTGGCTGGCCCGCCGCCGCGCTGCTGCCTCTCGCTCCCGCCGCGCACGCCCTGCGCCTCTTCGGCCGGCTCGGCGAGCGCAAGGACAGATCGTGGATGGTCTTCCTTCTCGGTATGGTGGCTCTGCTGCCGGTGATCTTCGGCCTCGCCCAGGGTGGCCAGCGTGAGGCGACTGCGCTGGCGGGAGTCTGGGGCTCCTTTGCCGCGTTCTACGTTCTTCAGTTCGCGGGAGCAGCGGGAGCGTGGATTCTCATGGCGATTTCTCTGAGCGCGCTGATGGCTGCGAGTCTTTCGTGGAATCCGGTTCGGGTGGTTGTCGGCAAGCGCGTCGTGCATCTGGACGGAAGCGCGCCTACTCCCGCGGAAAAAGCGGGACTCGATCCATCGAAGGAAGTCCTCGTGGACGTCAGACCAACGGCGAGCTCGGCGACGTTCCTCGACCCATCGCCGGAAGAAATGCCGGCGATGGATCTCTCGCTCATGGACGACATCTCTTCCGCAGAAGACCCGTTGCTTCCAATCGAGAAGAAAAAAGAGAGAAAGAGCCGAGCTTCACAGGCAGCGCGCCGCGCTCAGAAAGTAGGCGCTGAGATCGATTCCAGAGACGTGGATTCACTCGATTTCACAGATGAAGATCTTCCGTCGTCGGAGCTGCTCACTCCGCCGCCGCCACGCAACACCGACGTAGGCAAGCGCGAGCTGGACGCGATGGGCGTGAAGCTCATGGATGCGTTAAGGACCTTCCGAGTCGAGGGGGACCTTGTCGGCCGCACGACGGGGCCGGTGGTCACGCAGTTCGAAGTCGCGCCGGCCGCGGGAGTGAAGGTCCGTCAGATCGCGAATCTGTCGAACGATCTCGCGCTGGCCATGCGCGCGCAGAGCATCCGCATCGTCGCGCCGATTCCTGGGAAGGGCGCTGTCGGTGTGGAAGTTCCGAATCCGAATCCGGAGATGGTCGCCTTTCGCGAGCTGGTCGAGTCACGCGATTTTCAGAACGCGCGCTATGCGCTGCCGATCGCGCTCGGCAAGGATCTCGAAGGGCGTCCAGTCATCGCCGACCTGGCGAAGATGCCCCACCTACTGATAGCTGGTGCCACCGGTTCCGGAAAATCGGTGTGTATTAACACGCTCATCACGAGCCTCGTCTATCGTCACACGCCGGAGACGCTGCGGTTCCTGATGGTCGATCCGAAGATGGTAGAACTTTCGGTGTATAACGTTCTCCCTCACCTTCGCCACAAAGTCGTCACCGACAACCGCGACGCCGCCGCGATGCTCAAGTGGGCCGTGCTCGAGATGCAGGACCGTTACGAGCTCCTCGCCGCGAATGGCGCGCGCAACATCCAGGATTTCAATCGCAAGGTTCAGGAAGGTGCGGAACTGAAGAACGCGAAACGAAAGGACGTCGCGTTCGAGGATCTGGAGTACAAGGGCGGAATCGTCCCGTACATCGTGGTGATCATCGACGAGCTTGCGGATCTGATGATGACCGTGCAGGGCGAGATCGAGACACCGCTGGCGATGCTGGCGCAGAAAGCTCGCGCCATCGGAATCCACCTCATTCTCGCGACGCAGCGCCCGAGCGTGAACGTCATCACGGGTCTGATCAAGGCGAACTTCTCGAGCAGGATAGCGTTCCGTGTGGCATCGCAGGTCGACAGCCGCACCATCATCGACGGCATTGGCGCCGAGGCGCTGCTCGGCAACGGCGACATGCTGTTCATTCCGCCGGGCAAATCCGAGCCGGCGCGTCTACAGGGCGCGTTCATCTCGAGCGAAGACACCGAGCGACTGATGGGCTGGTACGAGCTGCGCCGCGAGCAGCGGAGGGCCGCGTTCGAGGCGCAGGGACTCTTTCTCGAGGAGACATCGACGGAGCCCGACATCATCGAGTCGATTCGAAAGAAGGAAGCCGAGGAAGCGAGCGGCGACCACGACAACTACGACGATGCCGATCGCGACAAGCTATTTCGCGAGGCGGCCGAGGTTGTCATTCAGCACCAGCAGGGCTCGACGTCGCTGCTGCAGCGGCGCCTCAAGGTGGGCTACGGCCGCGCGGCGCGCATAATCGACCAGTTGCACACCGCCGGCATCCTCGGCCCGCCCGACGGATCGAAACCGCGCGATGTCCTCGCCGGATTGGACGACCTCGATCGGATCGCGGGGCCGCGCGTCTAGAACGTTACCTGAGCCGCTGTTAAACACTCAGCGCGCTGCGCCGCCGAACTCTCGTACCAGCTGGTAGATGTACTCAACTCCATCGTAGAATGATTTCACGATGATGCGCTCGTCGCGGCCGTGCGCGCGGATGTCGTCGATGTCGAGGAAAACTCCACTGATTCCGTAGGTCGGAATCCCGGCCGCACGCAGAAAGGCGCCATCGGTAGCGCCCGTCTCCATCTGCGGGATCACGGGAACTCCCGGCCAGAGTTGGCGAGTCACTTTCTCGATTGGTGCCATGACCTCCGGCATCAGCGGCGATGGCGTCGCGGGTCGCGCGGTTGAATCACTGATCGGCGTCACGCGCACGGAGTCGTCGGCTGCGACGCGGATCAATGCGGCCTTGACTTCCGCGGGCGTTTCGCCGGGAAGGATTCTGCAGTTGACCACCGCTCTGACATGTTGCGGAAGCGCGTTCGGCGCGTGACCGCCCTCGATCATCGTCGGCACGCAAGTCGTGCGCAGCTCGGCGTTGTAAAAAGGCGACATCGAAAGACGCGCCGCGCTGGCTGAATCGTGCGGATCTTTGGCGATCGCGCGCATGTCGGATGCTGTTTGACCAGTCTCGATGTTGGCGAAGCGCTCGAAGAATGCCTGGGTCGTCTCGGTGAGCCGGACCGGAAAGCGAAAGCGCGCCACGCGCCCGATGGCGTCGGCAATCCGAGCGATGGCGTTGTATCCGGTGGGAAGCGAGCTGTGCCCACCCTTGTCGGTGACCTCGAGGGCGAATGACTGATAGAGTTTTTCGCTGGTCTGGACGCCGCGCATGAGGCGCTTGCCATTCTTGATCACCGGGTCGCCCGCATCAGTGTTGAGCGCAAACGCGGCGTCGATCAAGTCGCGATGGTTCCTCAGCAGCCAGTCCATTCCGTTGTATCCGCCACCGCCTTCCTCGCCCGCCGTGAGCGCCAGAATCAGCGTCCGCTTCGGAGTCACGTGCTCCCGCTTCATCCGGAGCAGCGCCGCGGCGAGAGTCGCCACGCCGTCCTTGATGTCGCTCGTTCCTCGCCCGTAAAAGAACCCGTCCTGCTCGGTAAGCTTGTAAGGCTCGAGCGACCAATCCGATCGCAGCGCCTCCACGACATCGAGGTGCGCAATGAGGAGAATGGGCTTGAGCGTTTTCGACGTGCCCGGCATCCGGACGACGACGCTCGAGTCCTTATCCCCCGCCGGCCCCAGCACCTGAACATCGGAGGCAGGAAACCCTGCGGCAAGAAACCGCTTCGCGATCGCCCGCGCCGCCGGCGTCGTGCTCCCTCCTTTGTAGGATGAATTGATTTCGATGAGCTCGCGAAAGATCTCTCGCGCCTCAGCCTGATTCGGCGTCAACGACGTTTGAGCGCCGAGGGGCATGGCCGACTGACATGCGAGGGCGAGCACGACAAAGGAGCGGCTTATCATTTGGTTTGTGGGCACGTTGGGGGGTGATGGATCGGGGACGGTCTGCCGCGGTGGATTATAGGCCGCCCGTCACGTCGCGCAATACAGGTGCGGGTAAATACCCCCGCAGCCCCCCGCCGGCCCGCGAACAGCCCCCGGCAGGTAGTCTTCAGTTTCTTTTCGGTTCTTCTGCCAGAACATAGGCACGAAGGCTGGTATTGCTTAGTCCAGATCCGGACATATATTTGATTAGTGTCCAGATCGGGACCACTCTGATTGCCAGGAAGCACCCAGCTCAAGCCGCCCCGCGCGGCCCACGTTCGCGACGGCGCCCAGGCGGGCGCGGGCTTGCGCACGTTCGCGCGGATAGTCGGGAAATGGAACCTCCCCGCCTCTGACGCCATGGCCCTCCTCGGCGTAGACTCGCGCTCGACCTACTACGAACTCCTCAAGCGCGCCAGAGAAAGCAAGGAAGTGAAGGGCCTGAGCAAGGACCAGCTCGATCGTCTCTCGTATCTGTTGGGGATCTACGCGGCCATGAGGGTGCTCTTTCCCCATAGCGAGGAGAGCAGGAACGAGTGGGTCTCCCGCGCCAACACCGCGTACCTCTTCGGTGGGCGATCACCCATCGAGGTCATGCGATCCGGAATGATCGGGTTGTATCAGACATTTGCGCACCTCGTTGCCGCGCGAGCCTGGTAATCTCCGCTGGTCTCGTCTGACAAGAGCGCCCGCCTCTCGCCGAAGCGGCTCGCCTGGAAGCAATCCGTAAAGCTCGTCGCGACGATTTTTCCGCCGATAGACCTCTTCG
>DASYVU010000127.1:0-3848 GCA_035936715.1 Gemmatimonadaceae bacterium | reverse complement strand
GTCGCCGCCGATTCCGATCCAGCACGGGAACCAGACGTTCAACGTTCAAAGCGAGCGCGGCGTGATCACTCTTGTCGAGACGACGCCCGGCTCAACGACCAAAGTGGCGCCGCGCGTTGTTGGGGCGGGAATGGCGCTCGCTGCTACTGCTGGGGGCCGCTACATCATCGCTCTCGCCCCGCGTAGCAAGCCGGACCCGGCCGAGCCCGCGGTGGAACCCGTCGTGTACACCGTCAGCTGGTGAAGGCATCTCGCGCAGGCGCGAGCTCTTGTCGCAGTTGCAGTCTCTACTTCCCGATCCGCCGAAGCTCCACCAGAAGACAGTGGTCCTGCACGACGTCGATCCCCGCCCGTGCAAGCCTCTCCGCGGCCTCGTCGTTCCGGATGCCCAGCTGAAACCAGACTGACTTCGGCCTCTTGGCGATGATGTCGTCGACGTGCTGCGGGATATCCACCGGCCGCCGAAAAACATTCACCATGTCGATGTCGCCGGGAATGTCGGTAAGCTTCCGATACACTCTCTCACCCTGCATCTCCGTCAGGTCCTTGTAGTACACGGGAACTGGAACGATCTCGTACCCCGCGCGCTGCGCGTATTCGGGGACATAGTACGCGGGCTGGTCCGGATTCGGCTTGATGCCGAGCACCGCGATTCGACGCGTGTTCTCGAGGAGCTGTTTTATCTGTTCAGGCTTGTCGAGCAGGTGCTCGCGCCAATCAGTCGTGTCAACCTGTGCCGTCATCATTTCTCACTCTGTACGCGGGGTAACGGTAACCACATCGCCCGCATAAATTGCAAGAGCGAGTCCAGCTCAACTTACCGGAGAGTTCAACGTAATGCGGATGTTAGTTCTCGGCGCCGGCCTGCAAGGTTCGGCCTGCGCTTATGATTTATTACAGAATCCCGATGTAAAAGAAGTCCGCCTCGCCGATCTGCAAACCCATCATCTGGCGCCGTTTCTGGCGCCGTACTCGGGCAAGCGGCTGATCTTCACGCCGCTCGACGTGCGCGACAAAGAGGCAGTGCTCGCGCTGATGCGCCAGTCCGATGCGGCCATGAGCGCGATCCCCTACTACTTCAACTACGACCTCGCTGCCCTCGCGGTGCAGGCGGGCGTGCCCTTTGCCGACCTCGGCGGGAACACCGAGATCGTCTTCAAACAGAAGACTCTCGACGCGCAGGCGAAAAAGAAGAACATCACCATCATCCCTGACTGCGGTCTCGCGCCCGGAATGGTGAACATCCTCGCCGAGCACGCGATCAATCAGCTGGACACGGTGGAGAGCGTGCGGATCTTCGTCGGCGGATTGCCGCAGAAGCCGGAGCCGCCGCTCAATTACCAGATCGTGTATTCGCTCGAAGGAGTTCTGGACTACTACACGACTTTGTCGTGGGTGCTTCGCGGCGGCAAGCGCACGCAGGTTACGGCGTTGTCGGAAATAGAGGCGGTTCGCTTCGATGGATCAGTCGGCGAGCTCGAAGGGTTCCACACCGCCGGCGGTCTCTCGACGATGGCGTTCCGATATGAAGGCAAGATTCCCACGATGGAGTACAAGACGCTCCGCTACCCGGGACACGCGCGAATCATGGAAGCGATCCGCGAGCTCGGACTTCTGGAGCTGACTCCGGTGGATGTCAAAGGAATGAAGGTCGTCCCGCGCGATCTCGTTGTCGCGGCGATGGGCCCTCGTCTCACCAAGCCGGACGCCCACGACCTGGTTGCGCTGCGCGTCGTCGCCGAGGGTAAAAAGGGCGGCAAGTCGAAGAAGGTCGGCTATGAAATGGTGGACTACTACGACGAGAAGTCCGACATCAGCGCGATGGAGCGCTCGACCGGGTACTCGCTGTCAATTACGGGTCAGATGCAGGCGCGCGGGGAGATTGGAAAGGCGGGCGTGTTCACACCCGATGAAGCGATTCCGGCGGAGAAGTACATCTCCGAGCTTAGAAAAAGGGGCGTCGTGATTAAGGAAATGAAATCCTGAAGGCAACCGAACGGGTGCGAGTTGTCAGAAGTGTAGATGCGAGGTGGCAGTTCACTACGCCCAGACGTAACCCCGCGGCGTTCGGGGTAACTGCTTGTGCCCTAACGCCAGTATTGACGTCAGGGCGTCGTGAACTCGCACCTCGACGCTGTGCTACTGGCGTCTCGCACCCGTTCTGTTGCAGTTAAGTCGTGCCTAGTGCTCAGCGAGGAGGTATATCCCGGTCAAAGCCAAGAGAAAGTATGGTACGAGCACCGCAGCCCCAACGTAATCCTTGGCCACACGCTGTCCGAAGAAAAGCGCGCACAGATTGATCGCGCCGAGCACAGCGCCGAGATAGGCCACCATGGTATCGCGCGTGAGGATCAGCACCACGCAACCCATTCCGCTCAACGCGCCGGCGGAGATCTCCAGGAGCGTGATCACCGCGAACATTGGCCCAACCGTTCCAGCCAGTGGGCTCTTCGCGAAATGCTGCTCGAGGTACGCGCGGTTTCCCCGGCGATCCACGACCTTGTCGATTCCCGATTGCAGGAACAAGATTGCCAGGAACGCCGAGACGAGTATCTGCAGGATGTACGACGCAATGTCGGGCGAGGTCAGTCGTGGCATGGCGTTATTTTAGCACTGTCGAGGCGAAACTGTCCAATTCCGGCGGTTGATGATTCACTGGAAGAGTGCGCAGTCCTTACTTGTTACCGTCACTTGTCTGCTCGGGTGTCAACAGCAGATGCGAATAAACCCGCATGCGCTGGTCGACGCGTCCGAGCAAATCGTCGTGGTGATCACCCCCAATTGGACGTCGACGACGGGGACGATTCAGCGCTTCGAGCGCGCAACGCCGACGTCTGAGTGGAGGTCGCTCGAGTCCGCGGTTCCGGTAGTCGTCGGGCGTACGGGAATCGCCTGGGGCGTCGGGTTCGACGGCGTTTCCGCGGAAGGCCCGCACAAGCATGAAGGCGACGGAAAGGCCCCAGCTGGAATCTTTCCGCTCGACACCGCGTTCGGTTTTGCGCCGCGCGACTCGATGCGGACCGTGAAGCTTCCTTACGTCCAATTGCTGCCCACCACCGACTGCGTCGATGACATTGCTTCCGCTCACTACAACACCGTCGTGGACAAAGAGTTGGTGCCTCGCGTCGATTGGAACAGCGCCGAGCACATGCGAGAGGTCGCTCAATACAGGATCGGGGTGATCGTCGGATACAACGCGGCTCCGCCGGTGAAGGGACGCGGCTCCTGCATCTTCCTCCACATCTGGGCTGGACCAGATTCGCACACTGCAGGCTGCACCGCGTTCGACGAGGCGAAGCTGCGCGACGTCATGATGTGGCTGAATCCGAGGAAACGGCCGCTGCTGGTTCAACTCACCGCGAGCGACTACGCAAACTTGCGGGTCAGGTGGAAGCTGCCGGCGGTTGAGCGACGGAGCTAGAGCCTGGCTTTCAACCCGAAGCTGAGGGTCCTGCCCGGGACGACAGTGATGTTGTCCGGCTCGCCATGCTGGCGGTTGAGGAGATTCTCGCCACTCAGCGTGAACCCGAGTCCGCGGAAAAGATTCCTTCCGATGCTCGCGCGCAAACGCGTCACGCCGCCGTACCGCAGCCAGTAATTCCGCAGCTCCTGTCCGACGAGCGCGGCGTCCGTCTGTGTAGAATTTGAAAACGCTCCCGCTAGCGCAACTCCGTCGTAATTGATCCAGTCCCACGAGCGGGAAGCAGTGAGAGAGCCCGTCCAGCTCGCGCCCGTCAATGCCGCGGTGACGCTCCCGGTTCTCGCCGGAACCTCGAGCATTCTGTCGCCGACGCGCAGATCGCCCGTGTATCCCTTGGCGATGCGCCGCACCCTGCTATCAACAGTCG
>DASYVU010000126.1:0-13899 GCA_035936715.1 Gemmatimonadaceae bacterium | reverse complement strand
CAAGTCCTTGTTGCGCTTCCCGGCAGCGATGATAGATGGGTAGCGCGACATCAACTAATTGCGGAAACGGTAGTAGAGCAAGCGGCCAAGACACAGCTAGCCGATGCGTACACTGGAATTCTGTCAGTCCTCGCGCATGATATGGACCCCAATGCGAAAAAAGGCGAGGGCAAGCGGTGGTACTCTCTATATAAACGGCTCATAAGCCACGCGGTGATATATCGGCGCTTTTCGAAGAATGTCACCGAGGCGCGCGCTATTTTTGAAGCGGTCGCACCCTTAGTGCGCAACGACGCGCATTTTTGGCTTCAATACGGTTCGCTCGAGCTGGAATACGGAGAAGTCCGCTTCGCTGTCCCGCACATTACGATGGCGGCCGGTCTCGCGCCGGAGGATCACCTGATTAGGAATGCCTTAGGACATCTGAAGCTGGTACTTGGTCGAGATGCGAGCAATCTCGAGGATGCGATTCGTCTGCGCGAAGAGGGAGAAACTATACTCTTAGAATTGATAGACGAATGGGGTGACGATAATCCGTACCCGTATCACACTTTGGTTTCTCACTTGATGCAGTGGTTAAAAAGATGGGAACCTAATCGAGCAAAATTGATCAAAGAATTTGAAAGTTTGCGTTCGATTGTTAATCAGGGTTCCCAACGACACCCGCAAGATGACAGGCTTTCTGAACTTCGTGAGCACGTTGAGTATCGCTATTTGAGCTTGGCGAGCAACGCATAGAGAATCGGGACTATGGTCAGGCGCTTCGCGTCCAAGTCTGCGGAGTGTAAGCCAGAAGTCTTTGATGTGTCCGGGACATTCCCATGTCATCGAACGGGTTTCATCTGTCGTTCAGGGAGTTTCGCACGTGATTGAGCGAGTTTCGCACGTGATTGAGCGAGTTTCGCATGTGATCGAGCGAGTTTCGCACGTGATCGAGCGAGTTTCGGACGTGTTTTGAGGTGTTTTGACGCGTTTTGAAACGCGTTGGACGGTGTTTCCAACGGGTTTACGTGTAGTTTGCGTAATCTTGCCCTGCCAATGATTGATGATTCTTCTTTTCAGGCTGGCGAAGTCGATATCGATGTGGCACGTGCAGGTCTGCTGGCCGCCATTCTAGAGAGAGTTGGATACACGCTGTGGCAGTTAGCAGAATGCGAAGACACCGCCGCGCACTTTTTGGTAGTCCGTGCTTACGCGACCCGTGGAATGGGGAGGGAGCCGGGTGAAGCTCTCTTGGCGAAGGCGCAAGGCAGAACTTTCGGATCGCTGCTGAGCGAGCTGCGCCAAAAGGGGATTGTCGAAGGCGACCTCGAAATTCGACTAAACGCGTTATTGGAAGAACGGAATTGGCTCGTCCATCGATCGAAACGAGACAACCGAGGCGTCCTCAACGATCTTAACAGTGTAGACATCCTCGTCGCGCGCCTGGCGAAAATCGCTGACGAAGCGACTGCGCTTAATAGCGAATTGGGAGCGCAAATTGAAACCTTCGTCATCGAGTCGGGCGTTGATCCTGAAACAATAGATCAGGAAGCACGCCAGCTAGCGGAAAGCTGGGGCTATTATTTGTGAGCGCGGCGCCCCGCTCCGTTGCCGTGCCAATACCTTCAACGAGGGAACGCATTCCGGAGCTGGGCTCGTACTCTGCGAGAGCTTCACCAGTCTCCAGATTGAACCAATCGGTGCTCTCCTGACTCCACTCCCAGAATGCAGCGACGGGGAAATCCCCGGCTCTCGAGCGCGTGCGGTCTGGCGCCGAGGTGTGCCCTTCCTCTCCGACGTCGTTTTCTTCATCGAGGTCTGTGGGGAGAATGAATCCGACAGGCTGAAAAACGCGGAGCCCGCGCATCGCAGAAAAGATTACGTCGAGCTTTTCAGCTTGCGCGACCCGGACAGATGCGCCTGCTGAAGCAATCGCTCTGGTTCGCGTAACTAGTTTCGTGAAGTATTTGAACATATCGCGCACGTCGCCATCGTCAGCGCGTCTTACATCTTGTGCTCGCGCAGAGCTATCCGGACGTCGCTCTAGCCAAAGCCGTAAGAGAAGCCGCGCCGCAGCTTCGTCTCTGACCAGAAAGTGAAAATGTGGGTGATAATCGTCACGCTCAGCGTTGTAGGTGCACTCGAGCTTGCGGATCGCCACAAGCGGAATTCCATGTGTGCGCTTCATCGCTCGCTGAATGGCGACAACATCAGCCAGGTAACGTTTCAATTCTTGCGTGAGTCCGGTGGCAACATTCGGGGCCGTCAACGTTACGAACCATCGGTGAGACCAGGTTTGTAACACACCTGAGTACCGATTTATCGCTCTCGCCGTTTTCACTCGAGCGCAGACCAGACACCACCGATTCGAGCAATATCTCCCGGATAGCGTTCCGCCTTCCTGCACCAGCCGCGACGCGCAATACACTGTGTTTCGATAGGAGCGCTCCAATCGGCCATGCATCTCCGCAGCCTCGAGGTCTCCTAGCTTCTCCGCAGCGACGCGTCGCTCCCGCCGCAGATCCGCGAGTGCCGCGCCTAGCGGCGCGCTTAGATATTTGGCTCTCGCGCGCTTTAGAAGAGTCTGCTCTGCGCTCTGGCCACCATTGGACCGAATCTTTTGGTCGAGTTGTGCTAACGTATCAAGGGGAGGACGATACCCGATTGAGGCCTCAGGGTCGGCCACGATAGTGGCATTGGCTTCAGACCGTACCCCGCGCAATGCTGTGTCCGAAGTTGTGTCTACTCCCCTGCGGAATTCGTCCCTATCGTGCGTGTTCTTTCGCGATGCGCTACTATGTCGTGTGACTTTATCGAGGTGTGGCTCTGCACTTAAAATCCCTTGGGATAAGATCCCATGCGGGTTCGATCCCCGCCCCGAGCACTAAATGAGCGACTCCTTCCTCGTCACTGGCGCGCGATCCTTGGGTTTGCGGGCGCGCCTCATGGCATCGTCTGCACCGGGAGACAGCTCCGGATACACCGACGACGAAATCGTGCGGCGCGGGCTGCACGATCCCGGCATGTCGTTCATCCAGAAGCCGTTCACGGCGGAAAGTCTGGCAATGCAGGATCGCAAGATGTTGGACGCCGCGTGAGCGCGGCGACGGCGATGAAGTTGGCGCCGCGGCGGATCGAGCGAGTTTTGCTGATCGTCAATCCGGCGTCGCGGCGGGGAAACAGGATTCGGACGAAGGCGCTGAAAGCTTTCTCCGAAGCCGGCGTAGACTGCGACATGATGCGCACGGAAGCGCCCGGCCACGCAGCGGTCATCGCCAAAACACACGCGCACAAGTACGACGCAGTGTTCACGCTGGGCGGTGATGGAACGGTGATGGAGGTTCTGAGCGCTCTCGCCCACCAGGGTCCGCCCCTGGGCGTTCTGGCGGGAGGAACCGCCAACGTCGTAGCCAGAACTCTGCGGATCCCACTCAACCCGACTCGGGCCGTGCCACTTCTGCTGGCTGGTGATGAGGCGACAATGGACCTGGGCAGGCTCGGGGACGGAAGACGCTTCGCGATTGGCGTGGGTGTCGGCCTGGATGCGACGATGATCTCTGAGGCCCCGGACCGACTCAAGAAGCGTTTCGGGTTCATGGCGTATGTCATAGGCGGCTACAAAGCCGTCCTTCGCAACCAAAAGTTCCAGCTCCGTCTCACCGTGGATGGCACAGTCTACGACCGTCAGGCCTCGGCGATCCTCATCGCGAACTTCGGGGCCGTTCTCAACAACCTGGTCGCATTCGGGGACGGGATAGTTCACGACGACGGGCTTCTTAATGCGTGCGTCTTCTCTCCCGATTCCCTGCGGGATGCCATCAGAATACTCTGGAGAATGATCCGCAAGGACTTCAGGGCTGATCCCTGCCTCTTCTACAAGTCGGGCCGGGAGTTCACGGTCGAGACCATCCCGCCCATGATTGCCCAGGCAGACGGGGAGCTCCTGCCTGACACCCCGCTATCGGTATCTGTTGACCCACTGGCCGGCTGCTTGCTTATTCCAAGGAAGGAAAAGACAGATTAACAAGGAGAGGTGAGGCGGGATGGCAACTTCTGCGTCTGCGCGCGTAAGACCGAGCGCCGGTACGGTGCTCGGAACGTTTTTCTATATGTGGCTGTTGGTCGGCCTGGTCCTTGGAACGGCGGTGCTCGTCGGTCCGGTGAGACTCATCACCGAGGGAATGGGCCGCGCCGGATGGGAACAGAGCTCGCAGGATCGCGTGCTAATCGTGGTGATCCTCCTGTATCTCGTCTTTTCGCTCCTGCTCACACGCTGGATAGTGGGCATAATGTTCCGCGCGCGAAACCGGAACACTCGCTGGGCGATAGCGGCTGTCTTCACGCTACTGGCGGCGGGTACCGCATGGGAATGGTCGAATCCGGCTAAGCTTCTGGCGGGCATCGCGGGTGGCGGCGACGGCGGAAGCTACAACGTCACCGGTGGAGCTGAGTTCATTTTCGGAGCGTATCCTGACGAGCCGAAGCTGGACTCGCTGAAGAAGGCGGGGGTGACCGCGGTCATCTCGCTCCAGCATCCGGGGGTCGTCATAGAGAGAGAGGGTATCAGCGCCGAGCGCGACGCGACCAGGAAGCTGCACCTTCAATTCATCCAGGCGCCAATGCTGCCGTGGGTCAGCAACAACGAAGAATCGCTGGAGAAGCTGCGCGAGATCGCACGAAAGGGAAAGGGAAAGTATTTCGTGCACTGTGGACTCGGTCGTGACCGGGTCAACGTCGCAAAGCGGATCATCGAAGCTGAAGGGATCAAGATCGCGCTCAGCAGGGACGTCAAAACCGCAACCGGGTTCGCCGACAGACCCGATGTGTTCGAGCGCGGTTCGCTAGCTCACCTTGAGTCCGGAAAGTGGCTGATTCCCTATCCGAACAAGCATGAGATGTTCGGGTTCGTCCTTGCCGGTCAGGCGGGGACTGTCGTCTCCCTGCTCGATCCCACTGATCCGCAACAAGCAGCGTGGAACGCGGAGATGGAAAAGCTGCTGAAGGCGTACGCCGTCCCCTTCATCATGCGACCTTTGCCGGGCAATGATGCGCGCGGAGCAACCGAAATTGCCAAGGAAGTCCAGTTGATGCGTCCACCGGTAACGGCGATCGCCCCGCAGACACCGCTCGAGGATGGAAAACCGCGCACGCAAACGGAAGCGGCGCTCGCGTTCATCAATGCCTACGGCCGGATTGCGCCCAAATCATTCGCCGCGAAGCCGAACTGGCATCTCAATCATGCAGCGCGAGGCGACTACGGCGACACCACCGCGGGAACAGTCGAGAAGTAGCGGTTGGCAAAAAAAAAGGGCGAACATAAAATGAAGGAAGCGAACAGGCTGGTGCAGCAGGATATTCATAGAGACCGTGCAGGGCGTCGAACGCGTCGCCCGCCGCTCGGCTGCTTCTGAGCTCGACGCATCGCTGCCCTGACACGATCCACAAGCGGAGCTAACTTCTCCGCATGACCGACGTCGTCTCGCTTGCGGCGGAGCTGCTGTCGATTCAATCGACCACCGGCTCCGAAGGTACTACCGTGGATTTCGTCTCGCGGTGGCTCGTGGGGCGCGGCTGGAACGTTACCCTTCAGGAGGTGAGCCGAGGACGCGCCAACATCTGGGCATCGCGCTCCGGCGGAGGTGTGACTTTCTCTACCCATCTCGACACGGTTCCTCCTTACGTCCCACCCAGACTCGAGGGGACGAGGCTTTACGGCCGGGGATCTTCGGACGCGAAAGGAATCGCGGCGGCGATGCTGGTGGCGGCCGACCGGCTGGTCGGCGCCGGTGAAAAGCGCGTCGAGCTCCTCTTCGTGGTCGGAGAGGAAAAGGGATCTGACGGCGCACGAGCGGCAAACAACCTCGGAACGAAGAGTCGATTTCTGATCAACGGGGAGCCTACGGAGAGCAAGCTGGCGAGCGGCGCAAAGGGCTCGCTCCGCGCCACCATACGCATCCGGGGGCGGGAGGCTCACTCCGCGTACCCGCACCTCGGTGTGTCCGCGATCGAGCCGATGCTAAAATTGCTGCCCACACTCCGGAAGCTTCCGCTTCCATCCGACCCCGTGCTCGGAGAGACGACGGTCAACATCGGCACCATCAAAGGAGGTACGGAAGCGAACGTCATACCCGCCCACGCGGAGGCTGAGATCATGTTCCGACTCGTGAGCGACGTCGGGCCGATCAAGAAGATGATCCTCGATTGGGCGCAGGGTCATGCAGATGTCGAGTTCGGCTCGCACATACCAGCGCAGCGGTTTGCTACGGTGCCTGGCTTCGATACGGAGCCGGTAGCCTATACCTCGGACATCCCGCTTCTCTCCAACTGGGGCGAGCCCTTTCTCTTCGGGCCCGGCTCGATCCATGTCGCGCACACGCCAGACGAGTTCATTGATGTCGACGAGCTGAGAGCCAGCGTCGAAGGCTACGAACGTTTGGCCAAAACCCTTCTCGCGCGATGACACCTTCAAACCTGCCCAGGAATAGGAAGGGCAAGTGGCCCGTCGCGGTACTCGGGGCAACCGGGGCGGTGGGGCAGATGTTCGTGCGCCTGCTCGCCGACCACCCCTGGTTCGAGCTGAAGGAGCTGGCCGCGTCCGAGAGGTCAGCGGGAAGGAAATACGGTGAGGTGACCCGCTGGCTGGACGGTCCCCCTCCGCCGGATTCGATCATGACGCGTCGAGTAATCGCCTGCGATCCGGGCCTCGTGAGTGCTCCGATCGTTTTCTCCGCGCTCGACGCGGTCGTCGCGGGAGAGGTCGAGATGGCATTTGCACAGGCGGGAAAGTTCGTGTTGAGCAACGCGAAAAACTTCCGCATGGAGTCCGATGTCCCGCTCGTCATCCCGGAAGTGAATGGAGATCACCTCGGCCTGCTCGAGTGCCAGCGCAGCAAACGCGGGTGGAGCGGAGCCATCGTGACCAACGCAAATTGCTCGGCTACGGTCGCGGCGGTCGCTCTCGCGCCGTTGCACCAGAAATTCGGCATCAGGCAGCTTTTCCTCTCGACGATGCAGGCAGTGTCGGGCGCAGGCTACCCCGGAGTTCCGTCGCTCGACATTCTCGGCAACGTCATTCCCTACATCGCCGACGAAGAGCCGAAGCTCGAGCGCGAGCTGCTGAAGCTGCTCGGCAGGTACGAAGACGGCGAAGTCATGAGCGCAACTTTCAAGGTTAGTGCGCACACCAATCGGGTGCCGGTCGAGCACGGTCACACCATCTGCATGACGATTGGCTTTGAGGAGAGGCCCAGCCCGGAAGTTGCGATTCAGACAATGCGGGAGTGGAAGGGATTGCCGGCGACGGCTGGACTTCCCACTCGACCCGCTCATCCGCTGGTCGTCACCGAGATGCCCGACCGCCCCCAGCCAAAGCGCGATGTCAATGCTGGGAACGGGATGACGGTAACCGTCGGACGAGTGCGTCGCGACGCCGTGCTCGATCTGCGGATGGTCGCGCTCGGGCACAACACCGTGCGCGGCGCGGCAGGCGGCTCGGTTTTGAACGCGGAGCTGCTGGCCGCGAACGGCGCTCTCGACACCGCGTGATCGTCGTAAAGTTCGGCGGCACATCGGTGGGTGACGCGGAGGCGATCGAGCGCGCCGCCGCCATCGTCAAAGGCCGCCTGGCGCGACAGCCCGCGGTTGTCGTGTCCGCGCTTGGCGGAGCGACGAATTCTCTTCTCGCCATCGGTGAACAGTCGGCGAAGGGCCATCTGATTGGCGCTTTGCGCGGTGTCGAGACGTTGCGAGACAGACACTTCGAGCAATGCGAGAAGTTGCTCGGAACGTCGAGCGAGGCATCGGAAGTGGCAGGTGAGATGAGCGCTACCTTCGACGAGCTGGCCAGCCTCGCCGAAGCGCTGTCCATTCTCGGTCACGCGACTCCGCGCAGCTTCGATGCGATCGCCGCGTTCGGGGAGCAGCTCTCATCGCATCTCGTCGCTGCGTTCTTCAAGCTTCGCGGAATTCCCGCGGAGCACATCGATGCCCGGGATGTCTTCATCACCGATGACAACTTCATGACGGCGGAGCCCCAGACGGATGCGATCGCCGAGAAAGCGCGCGACGTCGTACAGCCAATGATTCAGGACGGAAAAGTGCCGGTGATGGGTGGATTCATCGGCAGGACTTCCGCGGGAATTACGACTACTCTCGGGCGCGGCGGATCCGATTACAGCGCTTCGCTGCTCGGCGCCGCGCTCCACGCCGACGCGATCGAGATCTGGACGGACGTGGACGGGATGCTGACCGCCGACCCCAGAGTTGTGAAGGGATCCAAGCTCATCGAGCAGATCCGATTCGATGAGGCGTCCGAGCTCGCGACGTTCGGCGCGAAGGTGTTGCATCCAAACACGATCGCCCCCGCGGTACGGCTCGGGATTCCCGTTTTCATCTACAACTCGCGGAATCCGGAGGGGAAGGGCACGCGAATCACCTTCGACGCGCCGCGGCGCGCGGTGAGCGCGATTGCCGGGAAGGGCGCCATTACCCTCGTCAAAGTTGGAGCCGCGAAGATGTTGTTCGCTCGCGGATTTCTGCGGCGGGTGTTCGAGATCTTCGAGAAGAATGGGGTCTCAGTCGACGTTGTCGCCACGTCGGAGGTGTCCGTCTCGGTGACGGTCGATGACCCGTCGGGGCTAGAATCGCTCGTCGTCGATTTGTCGTCGCTTGGCGACGTGTCCGTCGAGCGGGATCGCGCGATCGTGGCAGTGGTGGGCGCGGCCATCAGCGAAGACAGTGGCGCCATGGGTCGCGCCATCAGCGCGCTCGACGGAATCAAGGTGCACATGATGTCACTGAGCGCCACCGGAATAAATCTTACGATCATCGTCGATGGCGATCAGCTCAACCCGGCGTTGGATCGCCTGCACAGCGCCTTCTTCGGAAAGGCGAAGAAATGAATAAGAGAGCCATAGCTATCATCGGCGATGGCAAGATGGGTCACGCCATACGCGACCTCGCGCAAGCGAAGGGCTGGCAGGTCGCCGCGCTGATTGGCGAGCGTGAGAGCGCGGGCGGAAGCGGGATTACGCGTAGCACGCTCGGCAACGCCGATGTCGCTGTGGAGTTCACAGAGCCGAAAGCAGCGGTCGCTAACATCATTGCGGCTTTGCGGGCGGGGGTACCCGTGGTGGCGGGTACTACGGGCTGGTACGACCAGCTGCCCGCGATAACGCAGGTCGCGAACGAAGCCGGGACGGCACTCTTGTGGTCACCGAACTTCTCGCTGGGAGTGAACGTGCTGATCGAGCTCGCTCGCTACGCTGGCGCGCTCATGCGGCCGCTGGAGGAGTTTGACGCCCACATCGTGGAGACGCACCATTCGAAAAAAAAGGACGCGCCGTCCGGTACGGCGGTCGCCATTGCCAAGGCGGCGAGCGAGGGGCTGAAGCGAGCGATCCCCACAACGAGCGTGCGTACGGGATCGGTGCCGGGAACGCACGAGCTGATCTTTGACGGTGTGTACGAACAGCTTTCGCTCACCCATGTTGCGCGCGACCGCCGCGTATTCGCTGAAGGCGCGCTTGCGGCGGCGGACTGGCTGGTGGGCAAACGGGGCGTGTTCACCATGCGCGACGTGTTGAATCTCCAGCGGGGCTAGCAAGAACTCGCTCTTCGCGGCGAGTGCCGCGTACATTTAACGAATGAAATCGCAGCGGCTCACCGGCTGTGGAACCGCGCTCGTCACGCCCTTCACGAAATTGGGGGAGCTCGACGAGCGTTCGTTGCGCTCATTCGTCGACTGGCAAATCGCGAGTGGCGTTCACTTCATCGTTCCCTGCGGCTCTACCGGGGAAGCGGCGACCATGACGACCGCGGAACACCGGCGCGTCGTCGAGATAACAGTGGAGCAGACTGCTGGACGAGTGCCTGTCGTCGCCGGCGCAGCATCCAACGACACAAAGAAAGCGATCGCGCTCTCCCGCGACATGGCCGCCGCGGGGGCGACGCATCTCCTCCATGCATCGCCCATGTACAACAAACCCCCGCAGCGGGGAATCGTCGCGCACTTCCGCGCGATCGCCGATGCGGTTCAGATACCAATCGTCGTTTACAACGTGCCCGGGCGCACGGCAAGCAATGTCGAAGCGGCGACGACGCTGGAGCTGGCCGAGCACGAAAACATCGTTGCGGTGAAAGAGGCGTCGGGCAATCTCGCACAAATCGGAGAGATCATCCGCCATCGGCCGGCACGCTTTTCCGTTCTCTCCGGCGACGACCCTCTCACACTTCAGGTGATGGCGGATGGAGGGGACGGAGTGATCTCTGTAACCTCCAACGTCGCGCCGGCGCTCGTCGCGCAGCTCACCGATCTCTGCGCGGCTGGCGATTTCGCGGGAGCGCGCGCTGTCCATCATCGGTTGGCGGAGTGGACGGCGGCGGCCTTCGTGGAGTCGAATCCGATTCCCGCGAAGGCGGCGCTGGCCATGATGGGCAAAATGGCGAACGTGGTCCGCCTGCCGCTTGTGACTTTGGCGGAGAAGTTCGAGCCGACCGTGCGCGCCGCGCTCGTTTCGGTGGGGGCCCTTTCTGCGTGAGCGCATCGACGATTGTGGATGTCGAGAAGCGCGTAGAAGCGCTTGCGGCGACTCCCTCCGGATCACCGCTTTCTGAAGATGCGCGCGCGGTAGTTGAGAGTCTTCTCGACGCACTGGAGAAGGGAACCGTACGAGCGGCCGAAAAGGATCCCGGGACCGGCGAGTGGCGCGCGGTTCCCTGGGTGAAGCGGGGAATTCTGCTCGGCTTCCGCGTCGGCGCGATCATCGATATGTCGATCCGTTCCGCCAACGATCGAATTGGATTTTCCTTCTTCGACAAGGACACCTATCCTCCCCGCCGGATCACCTCCGCCGACGGTGTTCGCATCGTTCCTGGGGGATCGAGCATTCGTCGAGGGGCGTACGTCGCCAGCGGTGTCGTGTGCATGCCTCCGATGTACGTCAATGTCGGAGCGCATATCGGAACGGGAACGATGATCGACTCGCATGCGCTCGTCGGATCGTGCGCTCAGGTTGGAGAGCGCGTCCACCTGAGCGCGGCCGCGCAGCTCGGAGGCGTCCTCGAGCCGGTCAACGCTGCTCCCGTCGTGATAGAGGACGATGTTGTGGTCGGCGGAAACTGCGGGATTTACGAGGGGACTGTGGTTAGAAAGGGAGCGGTGATTGGTGCCGGTGTAGTGCTCACCCGGGGGACGCCGGTCTACGACCTCGAGCGCGAAATCGTGCATCGCGCCGAGAACGGTAGGGCGCTCGTGATCCCCGAGAACGCGGTAGTCGTGCCGGGCGCGCGCCAGGCGAAAGGCAAGTGGGCGCAGGGCCAGGGGATCTCGCTGCAGACGCCGGTTATCGTGAAATACCGCGATGAGAAAACGGACGCGGCGACGGCGCTCGAATCTTGGCTCCGCTGAACGTTGCTGGCGCCGTCAGGGTGCCCGGCGACAAGTCGATCTCGCACCGCTCGCTGATTCTCGCATGTCTGGCGGAAGGAGAATCACGCGTGGCTGGCATTCTCGATTCTGAGGACGTCCGTTCCACGGCGGGTGCGCTGCGCTCACTCGGGGCCAACATTCCCGAGCTTTCGGGCGAAATGCGGATCGGCGGCCTGGGGTTGCGCGGCTTGCGCGCGCCGAAGCTCGCCCTCGACTGTGGAAACAGCGGCACCACCACCCGCCTTCTCGCCGGTGTGGTCGCAGGCCATCCGTTCGCCGCGCGATTCGAAGGCGATTCCAGTCTGAGTCGCCGCCCGATGAAGCGCATCGCCGAGCCGCTCACCTACATGGGCGCTCAGTTCGACTTCGAGCGCGGCGACGGACTGCCGATGACGGTTCACGGTGTGGAACTGCGGAGCATCGACTGGGACACGAAGTCGGCGAGCGCGCAGGTGAAGAGCGCGATCCTTCTCGCCGGGTTGGTCTCGCAGGTCGAGGTGCGAGTCACCGAGAGCAGTCGATCACGGGATCACACCGAGAGGATGCTGCGCTCAATGGGAGTCGACGTCGAGAACGATCGCAACCAGGTGTGCCTGCGCCCTGCGCGGCGACTCACTCCGCTGGACCTGGCCGTACCAGCGGATCCTTCTTCGGCGGCTTTTTTTGTAGCGCTCGCGTCGCTGGCAGGCGGCGGAGAGCTCCAGCTGGATGATGTATGTCTCAACCCTACGCGCATTGGCTTCATCAGCGCGATCAAGCGCATGGGAGGCGACATACGCGTGACTGCTCGCGCGACCGAGGGCGGCGAAGAGACCGGCACACTAAACGTTCATCCCGCTGCTCTCGGGAACCTTCGCATTACCGCGGCCGACGTGCCCTCGCTGATCGACGAGCTGCCGCTGCTGGCGTGCGTCGCGGCAGCCGCGGGAGTGGAGCTGGAGGTAACCGGCGCGGCGGAGCTGAGGGTAAAGGAAAGCGATCGCATCAGTGTCGTCGTTCGGAATTTGCGCGCGATTGGCGCGAAGGCGGAGGAGCTCCCCGACGGACTGCGCGTCCTTCCCGGCCAGCGAGAATTTTCGGGAACAGTCGATCCGCGGGGCGATCACCGGATCGCAATGGCGTTCGGAGTTCTCTCCGCGGTTTCCGGCAATCGAATCGAGATCAGGAATCCGGAGGTTGTCGCCGTCTCGTACCCGCGGTTCTGGGAAGACCTGAGGCGCGTCGCTGCATGAAGCGTCGCACATCCGTCATTGCGATCGATGGTCCGGCGGCGTCGGGCAAGTCTTCCACCGCGCAGATGGTGGCCGACAAGCTCGGATTCCTTCACGTCGACTCGGGCTCCCTTTACCGAGCCGCGACTGCCGCGATCCTGCGCCGCGAAAGTGATGCGTCGCGCTGGACGGAGGAGGCCGTGCTGGATGCCGCGAAACCGGTGGAGTTGCGTGCGGCGCGAACCTCCTTCTATCCAGGCCTCGACGGAAGGTCGATCGAGGAAGAGATTCGTGGACCCGACGTCACGCGTCATGTCTCGCGCGTCGCGCAGATGCCGCGCGTGCGCGAGTGGGTCAACGAGAAAGTTCGCGAGGCCGCGAATTCGAGAAACGTGGTGGTGGACGGACGCGACATGGGCACTGTCGTATTTCCCGACGCCGATCTGAAAATTTTCCTGGTAGCCGATTCCAGGGAGCGTGCGCTCCGACGCCTGCGTCAGCGCGGCACGCCGACCTCGGAACAATTGCTGGACGATGAGACTATTCGCATAAGGGAGCGTGACGCGCGCGACGCAAAACAAACCGTTGCCGCGCAGGACGCAGTCACCATCGATACGACGGCCCTGACGCAGGATGAGCAGGTCGCACAGATCGTAGCCCTTTCGAAAGAGCGCTCCCAGTAACAGATTTGCGTGCGCTTTTTGCCATTCTACGTCCGCAGGTGTGAGGAGGTCATTCGCTGATGCGTAGATTCACCGATCGGGGAGGTCTGGACTGGAGCGCGTTCGAAGCCGCGCGGCCAGGTGGTCTCCCCGACCGAAGGCAGAAGCCCGCCAGCGTCACCGTTGCGTTCAAGTGCGACGATGGGACCGAGCTCGCGATGGATCTCCCGCTTGGCGCGCTCGAAGGCCTGACCGACGAGGAGCTGATTCTGTTGCTGACGCGAGGCCTCAAGTAGCCGCGTCCCGATCTCGACGCCGTGCGTAAGTTGACCCGTAAGCCCGGAGAGTCTATACTTAGAGGCTTGATTCGAATGTATACAACCCTTTAACCAGCAACATGATAGACTCGCCCAACGAAACACAAACCACTACCGGCACGACGCTGACCGCGCGCGAGAAGCGCGATCTGCAGAAAGCGCAGCTGCGTCCGCTTGCCAACCTGAGACCCGAGCTCTACGACGAGGACGATTACTCGCAGGACGAGCTCGAGACAATGATGGAGATGTACAACGGGACGATGGCTTCCATCGAGGAAGGCGAGATCGTCAAGTCCCGT
>DASYVU010000125.1:0-1985 GCA_035936715.1 Gemmatimonadaceae bacterium | reverse complement strand
TGCTCGCAATGGGCTTGGCGTTTCTCTTCCGCGGCCACAATCGGCTCGACAGACTGGCGCGAGTTCTCGCGATCGCTCCGCTGCCATTACCGCACGCCGTCGCCGCGCTGTGTGGAGTGCTGATATTATCGCAGAGCGGCGTCCTCGCGCGCATGGCGGCGGCCGTTCATCTCGCGAGCTCTCCTCGGGCCATGCCCGCTCTGATTTATGACCGGTGGGGAATCGGATTGATCCTCGCTCTCACGTGGAAAGAGGTCCCCTTCCTGGCCCTGCTCGCGTTCTCGGCGCTCGCGACCAGTGGCGACCTTCTGGAGGAAGCCGCGCGCAGTCTTGGAGCGGGCCCGCTCGCAACATTTCGCCGGGCGATATTCCCAGCGTTGTGGCGTGGAATGCTGCCGGGGGTCGTCGCCGTCTTCACGTTCGTAGCCGGCAACTACGAAGCGGCAGCGCTCCTCGCTCCCAGCGCACCACTCGCTTTTCCACTCCTCACCATCGAGCGTTACCGGGATTCGGCGCTCTCGGTTCGAGCGGACGCGTACTCGTTGGTCCTGATTGCGGCGTTCATCAGCATCTCCGTGATTGCGCTTCACGAGTGGATCGTGGCCTAAACTGAGGCGTTGACATGATGGCAAAATCCGGATTCGCCAGATGGCTCGGCTTCGTCCTCGTCGCCGTATCAACCGTCTTTCCGCTGACCTTGCTGACAGTGATGTCATTCAGCCGGGCGTGGTTTTATCCGGAAATTGTCCCGAGCGAATGGACGGCAGCGAACTGGTCCCTCCTCGTGACCGGTCGCACCGTCTTGAGTAGCGCGCTGTTCACCAGCATCGCACTCGCCGCGAGTGCCGGATTTATCGCGGCGATGATTGGTCTCCCAGCGGGGCGCGCGATCGCCGCGCTGACCGGATGGTCCCGCCGCTCAGCGGTCGCGCTCGTCTTCCTGCCTGTCGCGCTGCCTCCGCTCGCCGTCGCTGTCGGCCTGGACTATTCGCTGCTTCTGGGCGGATTGGGCGGCAGCTTTACCGGTGTTCTTCTCGCGCACGTCGTTCCCGCGCTCGGCTACACCACGCTCTTCTTCATCGGGGTATTCGCCGTTTTCGATCGGCGCGTCGAAGAAGAGGCGCGCTCACTTGGAGCGAGCCCTCGCGAGGTTTTGTGGAAAGTGACCATCCCGGTTTTGCGCCGGCCGCTCGTCGAAGCATTCGCGCTCGCGTTCCTCGTCTCATGGGCTCAGGTGCCGCTTACGCTCCTGATCGGCCAAGGAATCGTTCGGACCTTACCCCTCGAGCTGATGGCTTACGTCGGGGCTGGCCAGGACCATCTCGCGGCAACAGTCGGACTGGTACTGGCGATTCCACCGCTGATCCTTCTGGGCGCGGTCGGCTTCGCATCGCGCAAGATCCCTGTAGTGATAGCATGAGCTCGGATGCGCTGAACATCGGGGGGATCGACATTGTGTTCGGATCGCGGACAGCAATCCAGTCGATAGATCTCGACGTTGCCCGCGAGGAGCGCTTCGTGATTCTCGGACCGTCCGGTGCCGGCAAAACCACACTTCTGCGCGCGATCGCCGGTTTTCTCGCGCCCGCGCGGGGGACGATCCACATCGACGGCAGGGACGTAACTGCGCTCCCTCCGGAAAGGCGCAACGCCGTGTACATGCATCAAAGCCCGGTGCTGTTTCCGCATCTCGACGTTTTTGAGAATGTCGCGTTCGCCCTTCGTCTCCGCCACCTTCCGTGGCGGGAGATTCTCGGTCGCGTGACCGACGCCCTCGGCGTGACAGGCTTGACGGGGTACGAGAGACGAATGCCTCGCGCCCTTAGCGGGGGCGAGCGGCATCGCGTGGCACTGGCCCGTGCAGTAGTCGCGAGACCCGCGCTGCTGCTCCTTGATGAGCCCCTCTCGGCTCTCGATCCCGCTCTCCGCTCAGATGTAAGGAGCGCATTACTGGCGACGCATCGGAAGTACCAGACCGCGTACAT
>DASYVU010000124.1:0-1970 GCA_035936715.1 Gemmatimonadaceae bacterium | reverse complement strand
CTCGCGGGTCCGATCGCACAGGACGCGTCGTTCTACAACTTCGCGTACCAAATCGGAAGACGAGCCAACGATCTGCGATCACTGCTCAATACCGAGGCCATCGGTTTGCAGACGTCCGGAATCGCTTCCGACTCCGTCACGCGACTACTCGCGATTCTCCAGCAGCTCGGAATTCCCATTGTCACCGCCAAGCTGCCGGCGAGCAGGCTCGGCGAGCAGGGATCGATCTTTGGCAGCTTCGACTTCGCCCCGCAGTCATCGTCGAGCGGACAGGCGCTCAACATCTCCTACAATGGAAGCTGGAATCAGCAGACGCCGGCGTCGTCGCTCACGAGCGAGCTCCCTGCCCACAGCGGCGACAGGACGAACTGGAACGGCGGACTTCAGACGCGGCACACCAACTATTTCGGCATCGGGATTCTGAGTGAGACATCGTTCGGATTGAGTCGCTCGCGCAACTATGGGACGCCGTATCTCGACATGCCGAGCGGAACAGTCCGCATAAACTCGACGTTCCCGGACGGCACGAGCAGCATCAAGACGGTGGCGTTCGGGGGAAGCTCGAACATGAATACGAGCCAGACGAACACCAGCACGGAGCTCACTAATCAGCTCTCCTGGTTCAGCAGCAGCAACAAACACCGGATCAAGTTCACGACCGAGATGCGCCGAGAGGCGTTCACGCTGAATCAGCAGACGAACACACTTGGCTCGTTCACCTTCAATTCGCTGGCGGAACTTCAGGCGCAGCAGCCGTCATCCTTCAGCAGACAACTGCTCCCAAAGATCAGGAGCGGCAGCCAGTTCATCGGCGGACTCTCGTTGGGCGACTCATACAAGAAGAATGACGACTTGCAGCTCCAGTTCGGCGTGCGCCTCGACGGGAACAGGTTCTCGGCGACACCGACATTCAATCCCGATCTCGCGACTGTGTTCGGGGAGCGCAACGACCGCGTGCCGAATCACGTCTATCTCAGCCCCCGCCTCGGATTCTCGTGGAGCTATGGCACCGCTCCGCAGGTGGCCGGCTTTGCCGGAGCAGTTAGGGGGCCCCGCGCGGTGGTGCGTGGCGGAATCGGACTCTTCCAGAACACGCCGAGCACGACTCTGATCAGCGGGGCGATCGACAACACGGGACTGGCGAGCGCGCTGCAACAGGTTCTTTGCGCGGGTCCGGCGACTCCAACCCCTGGCTGGGGCAACTACGCGAACGATCCGTCGACTATTCCCGCGCAGTGCGCCGATGGCAGCGTCTTCGCGAGCACTGTACCGAACGTCACCTTCTTCGCGAAGGACTACGCCGCGCCGCGGAGCCTGAGATCGAACCTCAACTGGACCGGTGCGTTCCTCAACAACCGGCTCGTTGGGAACGTTGAGGCAACGTACTCGCTCAACTTGAATCAGCCCGGAATCGTCGATCTCAACTTCAAGCCGGTGGTTCAATTCACTCTTCCGGATGAAGCGCACCGGCCGGTATTCGTCCAGACGACCAGCATCGTACCGACAACGGGCGCGATCGCATCGCGCGATGCGAGAGTGAGCCAGCTCTTTTCGCGCGTGACTGAGCTCAGATCAGATCTCAAATCGGATAGCCGTCAACTGAGATTCAACCTGTCGCCCTCGACGTTCAACAGCGACTACAGCTGGGGGTTGGCGTACGTGTATTCCAACCTGCGCGAGCGGATCCGCGGCTTCAACAACACCGCCGGCAATCCTCTCGACATAGAGTGGGCGAGATCGCCGTTCGATTCGCGTCATCAGATCCAGTACAACCTCGGCTACAACTTCTTCGATGCAATTCGTGTGAACTGGTTCGGCACATTCCGCTCGGGAACGCCGTACACGCCCATCGTCGCGGGCGACATCAACGGCGACGGATACTCCAATGACCGCGCATTCGTCTACGATCCGGCAAAAACCGCCGACTCCGCGCTGGCGACAGCGATGCGGTCGCTCCTGAACAGCGCCAC
>DASYVU010000123.1:0-4809 GCA_035936715.1 Gemmatimonadaceae bacterium | reverse complement strand
GGCGAACATCATCCAGCTCGCCGTGGCGAGCCCGAATCCGACGTAGCCCGCCGTTCCCGCAATGATTCCAATGAGCGCTGCCCGGCGCTCTCCCAACCGTGGCACGGCCAGGCGCATGACGATCGCCTGGCTCGACGCCATCACCACTCCGACAGCCGCGAAAGACGCTCCGATCATCGCCTCGGACCAGCCAAATCTGAGCTTCGTGTAAAACGCCCAGGTAGCGGGCATCACCTGGTTTCCGAGTCCCCATAGGAACAGCGCGCACAAAAGTCCTACCACGACTGGGTGCTTCTTCATTTGCTTGAGGGTGCCGAGCGGATTGGCGCGGCGCCACTCGAACGCCCGCCGTCTCTCCGGTGGAAGCGACTCCGGCAGCACAAAAACTCCGTAAGAGAAGTTTATGACACTCAGCATCGCCGCGGCGTAGAACGGTGCGCGCGGTCCGAGCGTACCCAGCAGTCCACCGATGGCCGGCCCGATGATGAAGCCTATTCCGAACGCGGCGCTGACGACCCCGAAGTTCTGAGCGCGTCTTTCCGGCGGACTGATGTCGGCCACGTAGGCGTAGGCGGGCGTGAACGATGCCCCCGCTGCACCAGCGATCGCCCGGCCGATGAAGAGCCACCCCAGCGTGGGCGCAAACCCCATGATGATGTAATCGACCGCCAGTGCGCCGACTGCGATCAGGATCACTCGGCGGCGTCCGTGGCGATCCGACAGGTTTCCAAGGACAGGCGCGCATAGGAACTGCATCCCCGCGTAGACGAAACCGAGCCAGCCGCCGTATACCGCCGCCTGACTCAGGCTCTGACCCGTGAGCTCGACGAGAAGCCGCGGATATACGGGCATGATGAGCCCGAACCCGATGGAGTCGAGGAGCAGCGTGACCGCAATGAACGCGAGCGCGTGCCCGTGGCTGCGCGCGGGAGCCGCCGACGCGGTTGTCTCCATGCAGGGCTGTCTAGTTAGTGATCGGAACCTTGCGCTCAGCGCGCGACGTGAACGTTCACGTTGGGAGTCTGAAGCCTCATGTACAGTCGCACCCAGAGCGCAAGCAACATCTCCTGAGCGCGCGCGCCCCCGATATCTCCCAGGTCGATCACTTCCTTCCAGCCAAATCCGGTCTTCAGAAGATTGATCACCTGCGCCTTCGCCTTGGCGTCGTTTCCCGAGACGAACATGTCGTGGACGCCGGGAATAATCGAAGGCTCCACCATCACTGGGGCGGTTACGGTGTTGAGCGACTTGACAACGTGCGCGGTGGGAAAAGCGCGCTGAATCTGCTCAGCGAGAGAGTCGGTGTTAGGAACGGAAAAGGTCGGAGGCATTCCCTTGGAGAAGTCGAGCGGGTTGGCGACATCGACGAGAGTTTTCCCTTCGAGGTTTTTTGCACCGGCAGCGTTCAAGGCTTCCAGAGATGCCATACCGGAAGTGCAGTTGAAAACCATTTCGCCATGCGCGGCTGCCTCGGCAAAGGTGCCCTCGGATGATTTTCCGCCCGTCTCTTTCACCCAGGCTTTTGCTTTGTCGCCACCGGCTTTGCGTGAGCCCATTTTTACCTCGTTACCCAGCTTGGCGAGCTTGGTGCCCAATGTCTTTCCAACGACTCCCGTTCCAAGAATTCCGATTCTCATAAGACACTCGCAGAGACTGGTAATACGAAGCTAGTATTTCATCCCGCCCGAATCCGCGAATTCTTTCATCATTCGCTCCTGCTCTTCGGACAGCTTTTCAGGCACAGCGATGGAGACCTCTACGATCAGGTCGCCCTTCTTGTCTCCCTTCTGGATTCCCTGGCCTCGCACCCGAAACCGCTTCCCCGACGCAGTGCCGGGCGGAATCTTGATTGCCACCTTTTTTCCGTCTAGCGTTTTCACGCTGATCTTGGTGCCGAGGGTCGCTTGAGCGATGTTGAGCGGCACCCGCGCGATGACGTCAAGTCCGTCCCGGCTATAGAACTTGTCGGGCTGCACGTTGAATGTGATCACGAGATCACCGGGTGGCCCGTTCGCGCTCCCCTTCCCGCCTTGACCCTTCAGCCGGATCTTCGATCCCGTATCAACGCCAGGGGGCACATTTATCACCACCTTCCGCTTGACGCGCACTTCGCCGGTGCCGTGACACGTCGGGCACGGCTCCGAGGGGACCTGCCCCTTCCCGAGGCACACCGGACACGTTCTGTTGACAGCGAAGCCGCCCTGACCGAACGAGATCACTCCACGACCGTTGCACTCGGGACAGATCTTGAGCTGCGCGCCGGGCGCTGCTCCAGTGCCGTGACAGGTCGGGCACTCCTCTCTGACCTCCAGCTCGATGGGGACCTTTCCTCCGCGCGCCGCCGTGCGAAACGGGATGTCGAGACTTGCCTCGACCGTCTCTCCCCTTTCTGGTCCGCGCGGCCGCGATGCCTCTCGCGCTTCCCCGCCGCCAAACATCGAGCTGAATAGGTCGCCCAGTCCGCCAAACCCGCCAATGTCGAAGTCCTGGAAGTTGATGGTCTGCTCGCCACCTCTCGAGCGCCCCCCTCCGAAGCCGCCGGCGCCCCCCGCCCGCGACCTCCCGCCGCCAAAACCGGAAGCCCCGTCGAACGCACCATAACGGCGCATCTCGTCGTACTGCTTCCGTTTTGCAGGGTTGCTCAGGACGTTGTTCGCCTCCGAGATTTCCTTGAAGCGCTCGGCAGCCTTCGCGTCGTTGGAATTGGCATCGGGGTGAAACTTCTTGGCGAGCTTGCGATAGGACTTTTTGATCTCGTCCTGCGAAGCTGTCGAGCTTACGCCAAGTACGTTGTAGAAATCCTTGGACTGCGCCATTTACCTGGCGAGCGGGACAGCGATCAGCCGTTCCACTGCTTCACCACCACGTGGGCGGGACGCAGCAGCTGCGATCTGAATATGTATCCGGGCTGGTAGACGCGTGACACTACGTGATCGTCCTCGCGCGCCGAGGTAGGCTCCGTCGCCACCGCTTCATGGAGCGCGGGATCGAACGTCTCTCCCAGCGGGTTGATGATCTCCAGACCAGCGCCGCCAAGAGCTTTCAGCAATTTCTTCTCGACCATGTCGACGCCCTGCACAATCGTGCCGGCGTCGGTCGTCGCGGGATCGATGTGGGCGAAGCGTGCGACATCATCGAGTGCCTCCACCAGCTGTCTCACGAGGTCCGCCTGCGCACGCGTGCCGGCGTCCTGACGCTCCTTCGCCGACCGCTTGCGATAATTGTCGTATTCGGCGGCGAGACGAAGGTATTTGTCCCGCTCGGTCGCCAGATCGTCCGTGCCTGAGCCTCCGGGCCCGCCCAGCGACGTATCGGTTCCACCTGTCGCCGTATCAGCACCGGCGCTGCCGTCGAAAGCTGCGCCCTGCGGCTGCGCGCCGTCGCTGCCACCGGGAGCGAAATCGTCCTCCGAGCCCATCACATCCTGCTCGCTCAGTGGGGTCTGATCACCCTTCTTCTTCGAGTGTCTCATGTCGGAAACTTAACCTTTTGCAAGAGTGCGACGCACCATCTCCAGCGCAGCCTGGGCCGCGCGCTGCCTGATTTCCGCGCGATCTCCAACAACATGGAAACGGCGTGCCTTCGCCCCTGAACCGTGTATCGCAATCCATACAAGTCCTACAGGCTTTTCCGGCGTGCCGCCTCCAGGCCCGGCAATCCCTGTCACCGAAACCCCGAGCTGCGCCCCGGTTCTCTCACGAACACCCGCCGCCATCTGCAGCGCCACTTCTTCACTTACCGCACCGTAGCGTTCCAGATCTTCGGCGCGAACGCCGAGAAGATCCCTCTTTAGGTCGTTGTGGTACGCTATCACGCCGCCGAGGAATACATCGCTTGATCCGGGGATGCTGGTGAGCCGCTCGCCCAACATCCCGCCCGTACAGCTCTCGGCCACGGCGAGCTTGAGGTTCAACGCGCGGCACCGATCGAGGACAACCGCGGCGAGATCGGCGTCATCCTCTCCGTATGCGTACGCTTCCACTCTGCTCCGCAGTTTCACGATTGCTTCCTTGACGAGCATCTGCGCGCGCTCAGGAGGCAATCCCTTCGCGGTCACGCGCAAGTCAACTCCGGCAACGCCGGGCAGGTAGGCGAGCGGGAGAGACCCGAGCTCCGACTGACTGTCGCCAAGGAAATTCGGGCCCAGCAGCTCGGCGATCGCCGATTCCGCGATCCCGGTAGTGCGCAATGTGCCCGAGAGAACTACGCTCTCGACCCCTTTCATCCGCGCCTGGATCGCCGGTAACAGCTCTTCGGCCAGCATGCCGCGCATTTCTCGCGGCACACCAGGCATCATCGCGACCCAGCGGCCCTTCTCGTCCTCCAGCCAGATGCCGGGAGCTGTTCCATGGCGATTGATGAGTATTCGCGCGCCTTCGGGGATCTCCGCCTGTGTTCTGTTGGTCGCGGGAAAGCCGCTCGTGGGAAATCGCGCGCGCCAGCGCTCCTCCAGCTTCGCGGCCATAGCCTCATCGAGCTTCATCGCGCGGCCGAAGATTCGGGCGATCGCCGGCTTGGTGAGATCATCGCTCGTCGGTCCGAGACCACCGGTGGTGATCACGGCCCCCGTCCGGTCGAGAGCTTCCCGAACCGCCTGCGCAATCTTTTCCGCCTCGTCGCCGACGGTTGTGCGACGTACGATCTCGACTCCGTTCGCAGCCAACACGCGGGAGATGTGCGCCGCGTTCGTATCTATCGTGAAGCCGAGGAGGAGCTCGTCACCGATGGTGATCAGCTCGACCTGGCTGGCGGTCAACGGGCGAACACACCGGCGTAGCGCCGGAGATAAAGAGCGAGCGAATAAATGGT
>DASYVU010000122.1:0-48237 GCA_035936715.1 Gemmatimonadaceae bacterium | reverse complement strand
GAGTCGACGTCATCGACCTCGGCGCTGGCGATGCTGACCTGTCGCCGCCACCGGCGGTAATCGAACGGCTCGCCGAAGCCGCGCGTATTCCTACCATGAGCCGGTACGGATTCGCATTGGGCCTCGTAGAGTATCGCGAGGCGGTCGCGCGCTTCATGAAACGCAGATTCAATCAGGATTTCAATCCGCTCAAGGAGATCATCCCCCTTATCGGATCGAAGGAGGGAATTTCGCACCTCGCCTTCGCCTACACCACGAAGGGTGACTACACCATCGTGCCCGAGCCGGGCTACAACTCCTACGTTGGCGGAACTCTGCTGGCTGAAGCGACGCCCTACAAGTACCCGCTCCGGCCCGAGAACGGATTCCTGATCGATTTGGACAAAATTCCCGCTGATGTTTTGAAAAAGACGAAAATTCTATATCTCAACTACCCAAATAATCCGACCTCGGCGATCGCACCGAAGGAGTATCTCCAGGACATGGTTCGGCGCTGCAAGGAACTGGATATCCTACTGGTGTATGACAACGCCTACTCCGAGCTCGCCTACGACGGATACGTGCCGCCCAGCATCTTCGAGATCGAGGGCGCGCGCGACGTTGCGATCGAGTTCCACTCCATGTCCAAGACCTACAACATGACGGGCTGGAGGTGCGGCTGGGCGTGCGGCAAGCAGGAGTTCGTCGCAGGGCTGGCGAAGGTGAAGTCATTCATCGATACGGGGACTTTCATGGGAATTCAGGCAGCCGCGGCAACCGCGCTCGACGAGTGCGCCGATTGGATTCCAACGAACGTCGCGGAGTTCAAGAGACGCCGCGATGCAGCCGCCGATGCTTTCACCGAAGCCGGATTCCCCGTCGCCAGGCCGAAGGCGACGATGTACATCTGGTGCCCGCTTCCGAAGAACATTCCGAGTGCGGTATTCGGTGAACGACTGCTCCAGGACGAGGGCGTGATAGTGCTGCCGGGCTCGGCGTTTGGCCCGGGGGCTGAAGGCTTCTTCCGCGTCTCGTTCATCACATCCCCCGAAAGACTCCGTGAGGCTGCTACTCGCGCGGGTCGGGTGTTGAAGAAGCTCGTGGCGCACGCGGGCGGCGATGACTCGCGCGCCGGACGGCGTCCGGAGCCGATGGCGGGAATGGCGCGCGCCTGATGATCTTCCGCCGCGCCGCTACCCAACCCGACGGATCGCGAAAGAGGCTCTCGAAGCCCTTTCTCGTTTCCGTTGGCGTGCACCTGGTGGTCGCGGTCGCGCTGATGCGGATGCTCATCGTCAACATGGAGCTATCGCCGACTCAAAGGCGACAATCCGTCCGCGAGCAGCACGTAGGCTACGTGCGGATCTCGGGAGGGGTGAAGACTCCGGTCCCGGGTAAGAGTGGCGGCGATGGGAAGCCGTTGACGCCGCGCGAGATACACGTCGTCGCGCCTGTCTCTATTCCTACGACCATCCCCGCGGCTTCGGGTCCGGTGACGAAGGCAACAGAAGAAGGTACCGGCCCGCTGGTTGGAACTGGCGGCCCGACGAGGGGGGTTCGTCCACAGTACTCCGATCCACGAGTATGGGAGCCGCCTGGTCCAGTGGTCAGCGCGCCGAAGAGCGTGAAGCAGACGATCGACAGTCTGATCGCCGAAGCAATTGCGCCGTACAACGATTCGGTCGCTTCGGCCGCGCAGCGGCGCGATCCGACGGATTGGACGATCGAGAAGGGCGGTTACAAGTGGGGAATAGACAGGCGGGCCATACGACTGGGTCCGGTTTCGATTCCCACGGCTTTGCTCGCGATGCTTCCGCTCAACCTCCAGGGCAATCCAACAACGATGCAACGTGACCGTGCCTTTGCATCGATGAATGCCGACATCAACTGGCACGCCCAGCAGGCGATCAACGAAGCCGACTTCATGAAGGCCGTGCGGAGTATCCGTGAACGAAAGGAGCGCGAGCGGGCAGCCGCGCTTTCCGGATCATCTGCGCCGGCAAAGGACCGCTCCGGGGACCAGAAGCCGGAATAGACCTGGCATCTCGGTTCATCCGGGATCTAACTGCAACAGAACGGGTGCGAGGTGTCAGGAGCGTAGATGCCGGTTGTCAGTTCACTACGCCCTGACTTATCGCGGTGGCGTTGGAGCAACCGCTTGTGCCATCACGCCAGTATTGAAGTCCGGGCGTCGTGAACTGAAAACTAAAGGCTGTGCTACTCACAACTCGCACCAGTTCAGTTTTCAGTCGTCAGTTTGCACTCGCTGTTCATGTGAACTGCGCGAAGCCGACGGTATTTCCTCCGGGCTCGCGAACGTAAATCTCGATGCTCCCGTAGAAAGTCTTGTGTCGGGGCTTCACGACGGGCGCTCCGATAAGTGACCTCGCAACCTGATCGAGATTGTCGACGGTGATGAACAGCGCGACCGAGTGGCCCATCAAGTCCTTTGCTGCGCCGGGTTGCTCATCGATGACGCTTGCGCGGGTCTGGTACATGATCTCCACGGATCCCAGTTGTACGCTGGCGAAAATCAACTTTCCGTCGGGCCCGGGAACCTGGTTGGTGACCGCGAAGCCAAGACGGTCGACCCAGAATTTGATGCAGGGCTCAACGGAATCCACGATGAGAACAGGAGTCAGCTGCTTCAACGACGCGCTCAGCTTTCCGGACGCGCCTGTAGATTCTGCAGACATCCAAACCTCCCAGAATTGATCATGGTCTGCCCGGCCGGAAAGGGCGCCGGCAAGAGACAGCGATATGCCTTGAAGCAAAAGCGGTCGGCTTGCGCCGACCGCTAAAGTACTGCTCAATGCTCAGGTTTACGACTGCAGCGTGTTGCTGCCGTTGCTTGCGTCGAAGCCGGGACGGAACACTCCGCAGACCACTCCGAGCACTCCAAAGTCCATTCCCGGTTGAACGGTGATGTCGCGTTCCGCAGGATTCGAGGCTTCGAGGACGACGGACCCGGAACGATGCGTGAAAGTCTTCACCGTCGCTTCTTCACCGATGCGCGCGGCGACAACGTCGTGATCGCGTGGATCCTGGCGCGGGTTCACCATCACGTAATCACCGTCGTTGATGCATTTGCCAACCATGCTATCGCCCTTCACCTTGAGGAAGAAGACATCCTCCGAAGGGACGAAGCGACGATCGATAGTGATGAATCCCTGACGATGCTCCGGAACCAACGCCGGCTCACCGGCGTGGATCTTTCCGTAGTAGGGAACAGGCTGCGTGCGCAGCGCGCCACCAAAGCCGAGGAGGTTGACGCCCCGCGATCTTGACGGGTCTCGCTCGATATAGCCTTTCTTTGCCAGCGACTGGAGCAGATCGGAAACCGTCTTGGTCGACTTGATCTTGAACTGCTTGCCGATGTCTCGAATGCTGGGCTGATACGTTCGCTCGGCCGTGAAATCGAGGAGGTAGTGGTAAACCGAGCTCTCGAGCTTCGTTAATGGCTCGGCCATCTGATGCGTCCCTGGAAGTGGCGAGACCCGTGTCGGTCGGGCACCCGCGTTTGATAGTAATGTGTGTACGGAACCGTACTCGGTCAACTGTTTCATGGCCGACCCCGCGCTTTCCTACCCCCCAAGCGCAACCAAAGCTTTGTCTATCCGCTGCAAGGAGAGTTCCCGCCCCATCTGGACCAACATCTCGAAGATTCCCGGGCTCACCGTGAGTCCGGTGAGGGCTACCCTCAGCGGCTGGAAGATCTTGCCCGCACTCACCCCGCGGGACTCTGCCAGCGCTCGCAGCGATGCCTCGAGCGGCCCGGACTCCCAAGCCGTCGTGCCCGCCAAGGCCTCCCGGCTTGCCCGCAACAGGTCCGACGCCTCCGCCGGATCCTTCCAGTTCTTCGCCACCGCCGTCGGGTCGTATTCGATGTCCTCGAGAAAATACGGCCCGGCCTGACGTACGATGTCGTCGATCGTCCGGGACCGCACTCGCAGGAGGTCCAACAGCCGAAAGTACCAATCGCGCCTCTCGACGAGCTCTTCCTCGGTGGCAAGACGCGCGGTGACGATCGCCGGCGTGACGCGCGGCTCCAACTCCTCGAGCGGAATCATCGATAGATGCTGTCCGTTCATCCACTCAAGCTTTTTGGGATCGAAGATCGCCGCTTTCCTCTGGAGACCGTCGACGCTGAACAACTCGATCATTTCCGGCATGGTCATCACTTCGCGATCTCCGCCGGGAGACCAGCCTAGGAGCGCGAGGAAGTTGAGCATAGTGCCGGGAAGGAGTCCGTAGTGCTGGTAGTCTCCCACCGCTGTTGCACCATGGCGCTTGCTCAATTTCTTCCCATCGAGACCGTGGATCATCGGTAGATGCGCGAAGGTGGGAAGGGGAGCGCCGAGCGCGCGGTAGAGCAGGATCTGCTTAGGCGTGTTCGAGATGTGATCGTCACCGCGCATCACTACGGTGATGCCCATCGCGATGTCGTCGGATACCACCGCGAGATTGTAGATCGGGGTCGCGTCCGAGCGAAGGATGACGAAATCCTCGATATCCTTGTTGGGGAAAGCGATCCGCTCGTGAACGAGATCATTCCACTCGGTTGTCCCCTCAGGAACGCGGAAGCGAACCACGTACGGCTCTCCTGAGGCGACCCTGCGCTCAATCTCTTCGCGGGGGAGGCGATCACAGCGCCGATCGTACTTGAAAGCCTCCTTGCGCGATTCTGCTTCGCGCCGACGCTCGTCGAGCTCCGCCGGAGTGCAGAAGCAGCGATACGCGGCTCCCGACTCGAGCAGCTTGCGCGCATCCGCCTGATGGCGGGCGAGGTTTGCGCCCTGGTAGACGACGCCGTCGTCCCAGTTGAGTCCGAGCCACTCCAGCCCGTCGAAGATCGCGCGAGTGCTCTCGTCGGTGCTGCGTGCCTTGTCGGTGTCTTCGATACGGAGGAGAAACTCGCCACCGAATTTTCGCGCGTACAGCCAGTTGAAGAGCGCAGTGCGCGCGCCGCCGACGTGGAGATATCCCGTCGGAGAAGGAGCGAAGCGAAGGCGCGGTTTGGTGCCGTTTGTCATCGGTGACTCGAAAATGAACAGCGGGCCCACAGTTGATGCGCGGACCCGCCGAGCGGAGAGAGAGGGATTCGAACCCTCGATACGCGTTTCCACGTATGCCGGTTTAGCAAACCGGTGCCTTCAGCCTCTCGGCCATCTCTCCAGGAGAGTTTCGGAAGTTATTGGCGGCGAGAGAGTTCTACAACCCTTCGATGCTGGCGGAATTCGTTGCGCGCGTGCATCAATTTGGAGAACGCATTGCTGGAGGGTGAATGAATTTCCGGAACACTCGCAGCCTAGCTAAGCTGATTCCCGCGCTCGTCCTGATCGCCGCCGTCGCGTCTCCGCTCGCAGTCGTCGAGTATCAGATTCCGCGTGACCACGCCTTCCCGCACGATCCCGCCGTCGGCGCTGACGGAATCGTCTGGTACACGGACCAGCAGAACAGCTTCATCGGGCGTCTCGATCCGACTACGGGCCGGATCACCGACTATGCAACGCCGACGCCCGCATCGGGACCGCACGGCATCGTCGTCGCTCCGGACGGAGGCGTCTGGTATACGGCGCAACGAATCGCCAAACTCGGACGTCTCGATCCAAAGACGGGACGCATCGAGGAGTATTCGCTCCCCACTGCCGCGCGCGATCCGCATACGCCGCTAATTCGCAAAGGCGTCGTCTGGTTTACCGTTCAACAGAGCAACGTGTACGGCCGGCTCGATCCGCGGACACGCGAAGCCAAGGTTTGGACAGTGCCGACGAACGGCGCGCTTCCTTATGGGATGGTCAACGCGCCCGATGGCTCGATTTGGGTCGCGTTGTTTGGAACGAACAAACTGGGACGGATCGACGCTGAGAGCGGGGCGCTTCGGGAAATCACTCTCCCGGAAAGTGGAGCGCGCCCGCGACGTCTGGCTGTCGACGAATCTGGAATGGTGTGGTACAGCGATTTTGCGCGCGGTTATCTCGGCTCCTACAACCCGAAGAACGGTGCCTTCAAGGAATGGCTGTCGCCCGGTGGTGCGAGCTCGGCACCTTATGGCATCGCGATCGCTCCCGACGGACGGATCTTCTACGATGAAGCGCGCTCCGGAACGATCGTCGCGTTCGATCGAAAGACTGGAAAAACGGAGACGATCAGGATTCCCACGCCGGGTTCCATCGTTCGGAACATTTCAGTCGACAGCACGCGAAGCCGAATCTGGCTAGCCTTGAGCGGCACCAGCCGCATCGGAAAGATCGAACTAAAGTGATGGTGTAGTGAGCGACCTAACGATGGCCACCGAGGCATGGAAATGAGATTGTCAGTACGCCCGCTCGCGTTCTTCTCCTGGTTCCTGATCACCGCTTGGAGCGCGCAGCTGAATGCTCAGGCAGCGGACCCGAACTCGACCAGCCCTTTGGGTCTTCCGCCATCCGCTACCCGCGCGGGTCGCGATCCGAATCAGCCAATCGACGAAGAGTACACGCGGAAAATCCGGGAGTACACGACGGAGCCATTTTTCCTGTCGTCGCTCGTGGATTATCTGCCGGCTTCGACTACCGTGCCCACTCCCAAAGCGGTGCTCGGAGACATAGCAGGCGCTCGCAATAATCTGCCGTACTCGAAAGAGGTCTACACCTACATGCGGATGCTCGCCAAAGCGAGCCCGCGAGTGCGGGTCTATTCGATCGGGAGAACGGAGGAGGGAAGAGAGATGATTGCCGTCGCGGTCGCCTCCGAGTCAGTGTTCGCGAATCTCGAAGAGAACAAGGCAAACCTCGCGAAGCTCGCTGATCCGCGCAGTATCAAGATGAACGACGCCGAAGCGGCGCGGATCGCCAGTCAGGCGACTCCGGTCTACTACATCACGGGCACGATTCACTCTCCGGAATCAGGGGCGCCGACCGCGCTGATGGAGCTGGCGTACCGTCTCGCGGTAGACGAGAGCCCGTACATCAGGAACATCCGCGAGCACCTGATCACCCTCATCACTCCCATCGTGGAAGTGGACGGACGTGATCGGGAGGTAGACGTCTTTCGCTGGCACATGTCGCATCCGGGAGAGACGTACCCTCCGCTCCTTTACTGGGGACACTACGTCGGCCACGACAACAACCGCGATGCGATGGCACTCACGCTCAAGCTGTCGCAGAACGTCCTCGACACTTACCTCGATTGGAAAGCGCAGGTGCTGCACGACCTGCACGAATCCGTTCCATACCTCTACGACAACACCGTTGGCGACGGCCCCTACAACGCCTGGGTCGATCCCCTCCTCACCAACGAGTGGCAGATGCTCGGCTGGAACAACGTACAGGAGATGACGCGCCTCGGCATGCCAGGGGTTTTCACGCACGGCGACTTCGACACTTGGTCGCCCGGGTATCTGATGTTCATGGCGGCGACGCACAACGGGATCAGCCGCCTCTACGAGACGTTCGGAAATGGCGGAACCGCGGAAACGGTGGAGCGCACGCTCTCACCGACGGAAACCTCGCGTACATGGTACAGGCAGGATCCACCGCTGCCGCGGGTAAAGTGGTCGTTGCGCAACAACAACAACTATCAGCAGACGGGATTGCTGGTCTCGCTCAGCTACTTCGCCAACAACCGCGTCCAGTTCCTCGAAAACTTCTGGCAGAAGAGCAAGCGCTCGATTCTGAAGGCGCGCTCGGAAGGTCCCGCTGCCTACGTGCTTCCCGGGGACGAGAGACGTCCCGGCGCGCAGGCGGAATTGCTGCGGATTCTCCAGAAACAGCACGTCGAGATATCGCGCGCGACAGCGCCCTTTACGGTCATGGCCCCCGTGCCGCGTTCGCGTCCCGCGCCGCCCGACAGCACGCGTCGCGCGGATAGCGCGCGCCGAGGGGACGTGGCACGAGTTCCCGACACTACAAGGCGGCTGGATCCGACGCGAGCCGCTGACAGCACACGGCCGAGTGAGATGTCGAGAGCGACCAACGCGCCGCCACCGATAAATCCGTACGACACTCTTCCACTATCGGTACTCCGGCTCGAGCCGCGCCAGTTTCCAGTCGGCAGCTACATCATCCGCATGGACCAGCCGTATTCGCGAATAGCCGACGCGCTGCTCGATTACCAGTACTGGAGTCCAAGCGACCCGCAACGAACTCCGTACGATGACACCGGCTGGACGTTTCCGGAAAATTTCGCAGTCCGCTCCTATCGCATCACGGATGCGAAAGTTCTCGCTGTCCCGATGGAAACGGTCAGTGGAGAGATCAAGGCTCCAGGCGGCGTAGTCGGCAGCGGGACGATCTTCGCGATCGATCACAACGCGGACAACGCTTTGGCGACGCTGCGATATCGCCTCAGGGATGCGGACTTCCAGATCGCCGAGCAGCCGTTCGAGGCCGCGGGACACAAGTTCGCGCGGGGTTCATTCATCGTGCGCCGAGTTGCGGCGGGGGATCTCGACAAGGCGTCGGTGGAGCTGGGCCTCAAAGTCTACGCGCTGGGAGCAGCGCCAGCCGTAGCGACACATCCAGCGCGTGCCCCGCGCATAGCGCTCATGCACACCTGGCTGAATACCCAGACGGAAGGGTGGTGGAGGCAGGCGTTCGATTTCCTTCACATTCCGTACGACTACATCAGCGTTCAGGATGTGGCCAGGGATCAGAACCTGAACGCGAAGTACGATGTGATTCTGTTTCCTCCCGGAGGAGGGAGTCCCCAGTCGATCGTCGCGGGAATGCCGATGTGGCGGAATCCGATGCCGTGGAAGAAGACGGAGCTGACACCCAATATCGGAGTCGACGAGACCGACGACATACGTCCGGGTCTTGGATTGAAGGGAGTCGACAACCTCGCTTCGTTCGTAAAGAGCGGCGGTGTGCTGGTGACGGTCGAGAACACCGCCAATCTTGCGGTGATATTCGGCCTGACGAGCGGGGTATCTACGAATCAACCCCCGCGCCTTCACGTCGTAGGAAGCCTGCTGCGCACGAAAGTAGTGGACGACGCGAGTCCTATCGTCTACGGGATTCGCGACAGCCTCGCCGTGTACAGCGACGATGGCTCGAGCTTCAGCGTTACCAACGTCCTCGGCACGCGTGGTGGACGCTTCGCGGATTCAGCCACTGCCCGCCCAACCGGTCGCGGGACCACGGAGGATGTCGACGTTACTCAGGGTAGACTCGCGCTCGACCCACGCAACGATGTGCCGCAACGCAAGCCGATTCAGCCGTGGCAGGCGGCGCCAGTAACTGACGAACAGCTCCGAAACCCGCTGAACATCATTCCGCCGGCGCTGCGGCCGCGAGTGGTACTCAGGTTCAGCGATCAGCGCGATCTGCTCGCGTCAGGACTGCTCGATGGCAGTGACGTAGCGCAGCGCCCGGTGGTGGTAGATGCGCCGCTGGGCAAGGGGCACGTGGTTCTGTTCGCCAACAACCCCGTGTATCGCGGAGAGACGATCGGGAGCTATTTCCTCGTCTTCAACACCCTGCTCAACTTCGATCACCTCGACGCGGGGAGAAAGCCAGACGCGCGCTGATACGTACGTTTGTTTGAAAAAAACGTACGGTAAACCGCGGCGAACAATGTGATTTCTGGCACCCGCCCTGCAAAGCAAAGGTTGTGAGCACAGACCTTGGCGCGTAAACGGCGACGGAGGACCTGGCGGTGAGCTATCGGACGTTTCTCGATTCGAAGGGCAAGCGGTGGGAGGTGTGGCTGATTACGCCCGCCGCCGCGGAGAGACGGAAGGCTGACCGACGGGCATCTTCGGGTGGGAGCGCCGCGTACCGGGGCGAGCTCGACCGACGGAGAACTCCGGAGCGCCGGAGAGGGCCGTTCCGGCGATCGGCGGCCGTCGCCAGCGAATTCAGCAACGGTTGGCTGTGCTTCGAGGGCGAGGGCGAGAAGCGACGACTAGCGCCTGTGCCGCCCGGCTGGGAAGAAGCCGGCCCGGACCGATTGTCGACGTGGCTTCAGGCCGCGAAACGCGTTGTGAAATGCGGTCCCTGATATACATTCAGCACTCCTGGCGTTCGTGATACTCCTTCGCCAGGAAACGCAAAAAAATCAGATATGCCCCAGGTCCTTCGAGAACGAGACGCGATGATTTGCAGATCATGCCAGAACGAGGAGCGTGCCTCCGAAGGCTACCCGTGCTCAAATTGCGGGACATTCATCTGCATCATCTGCAATTTTCGCGGTGTTGTCACCTGCCGGAAGTGCCAGGAAGAAAGCATTGATCCCCTGATACAGCGAAGCGCCTGATCCGCACGCGTCACTGCTGAACGTCCCCCTTCATCAACTCAATTCGCAATGCATAGAACCACCAGGCTCTACTTCGTCGCGCTCGTCCTTTGCCTCCCGTTCGTTGCCGAAGCACAGGAAAAGCAGCGTTTTGCGAACCTGGAAGAAGCACTTCAGGCTGGAGCCATTCTCAGCGGACGACAGGGCCCCCAAAATGTGAATTGGATCGAAGGAGGAAGGCGATACTCCTACACCGACCGCGACCCCCAGACGAATGCTCCCGCAATTCGCGCGTACGATCCGGCGTCGGGCAAAGAAACAACTCTCTTCACCACAAGCGGACTGACTTTTCCAGGAACGAACGAGCCATTCACGTACGATTCGTTCCAGTGGGCGCAGGACTCGAAGCATCTGGTCTTCCAGACGAACTTCCAGCCGATCTTCAGGAGCTCCGGGATCTCTGATTTCTACATCTACTCTCTCGCGGATCGGAGCCTTCAGCTCGCCACCAAGCGAGCGCGCACGGCGGAGCTATCGCCAAACGGTGCAATGCTCGGCTTCGAGCGCGACGGCGACATGTACGTGACAGATCTGTCGACGCATGCGGAAAAACGTCTCACTCGCGGTGCATCGGAGCACGTGTACAACGGGCACTTCGACTGGGTCTATGAAGAGGAGTTCGGACTGGCGCAGGCTTGGAAGTGGTCGCCTGACAGCCGGTACATCTCGTACTGGCAGCTGAATGACTCTCCCGAACCGGAGATCCAGCTCTCTGAATATTCAGGAATTCACCAGGAGTGGGAAAGGATCCGGATTCCGCAGCCGGGTGATTCGAACGCGACCGTCCGCATGGGCGTAGTTAACGTCGCGACTGGAGCCAACACGTGGCTCGACACGGGTGAGCGCGGAGACTTCTACATCCCCCGCATCTACTGGACGAGCAGTCCGGATACGCTTGCCGTGATCACGCTCAATCGCCCACAGAACGTGATGAAGCTTTTTTTCTTCGACGTGAAGAGGGGCGGGCGGCGACAGGTGATGACGGAGTCGTCGAAGACATGGATCGATGTCTTCGACTTCTACGCGGGGGTCGAGGACATGATGTCGTTCCCAGCGGGATCGACCGAGTTCTTCTGGCTCTCTGATCGCGACGGCTTTCAGCATCTCTACCGCTACGACTACTCCGGCAAGCTGATCAACCAGGTGACGCGCGGGAACTGGAGCGCGACACGCATCGAAGGAAGCGACGCCAGCCAGCAGACGATCTACTACACGTCTACCGAAGCCTCGCCCCTGCAGCCGCAGCTCTACTCCATCCGTTTCGACGGGTCGAACAAGCGTCGCATCACGACCGCCGACGGCAAGCACCTCATCAACATGTCGCCGGCTGCGACCTACTTCCTCGACCGATATTCTTCCGTGCATCAGCCGGCGCAGGTGGAGCTCTGGTCGACGGCAGGCCAGAAGATCCGCACGCTGGAGGCCAACGCAGCGGTGACGAAGTGGCTCGCGACCCACGCGTACTCGCCAGCCGAGATCTTCTCATTCACCACCTCGGACGGCGTACGGATCGACGCCAACATGGTGAAGCCGGTTCCGTTCGATCCTAACAAACGTTACCCGGTGATCTTCGACGTCTACGGCGGCCCGGGATCGCAGCAGGTGTACGACGTGTTCGCCACTGACGGCTGGACGCAGTGGCTGGCCCAAGAGGGCTATATCGTCGTCGGCGTCAACAACCGCGGAAGCAACAATTACGGCAGCGCGTTCATGAAGGTCGTCTACAAGCAGCTCGGCAAATACGAGGCGCTCGACTTCGCTGAAGCGGCCAGGTATCTGGGCAAACAGAGCTACGTCGATCCCAAGCGTGTCGCAATCACAGGTACCAGCTACGGAGGTTACAGCACGGTGTACACCATGGAGATGTATCCCGAGCTCTTTCCAGTCGGTATCGCCAACTCCGCGGTGACTGATTGGCGTCTCTATGACTCCATCTACACCGAACACTACATGGGCCTTCTCAGCGACAACCTGAATGGATATGTCGAGAGCTCCGCGGTCGAGCAGGCGTCGAGGATGCGCGGAAGTCTCCTTGTCATTCACTCGATGATGGACGACAACGTCCACCCGCAGAATACAATGCAGCTGCTGACGGCTTTAACGAATGCAGGACGGGACGCGGATCTGAGGATTTATCCGCCCGGCCGTCACGGAGGCATGTATCGTGAAAGCGCACGTCTCATTTTTCAGGTCACCGACGCGCACCTCGCACGCTACCTCAAGTCGACTAGCGCTCCAACGCTCGCGCCCGCGCGTTAGGGGTGAAAAAGAAAAACCGGCGCTGGGTGCCCAGCGCCGGTTTTTGCTTTGTGCGTAATGGCGTTGAGACTATCGGTGCACGTCCTTGCGTGCGTCGCGAATGTCCGAACGTCTCTCCTTCCGATCCTGGCGAATGTCCTTCCGATCCGACTTCAGCTCCTTCTTGTCGGCCTTGGCTTCCTGCTTGTCACCGGCCTTGATATCGGCTTTCAGGTCTCTGCGATCGGCGCGGACTTCTTTCCTGTCGGCGCGGATTCCGCGCGTGTCACTGCGAACTTCCTTGCAATCGGCAGTCGCGGCCGGGTGATTCTTGCACCACGCGACGAGCTGTGGTCTGGTGCGGTGAGCCGCGACGTTCTTTGCGGCCTGGGCTGATGCGGTGCTGCTGGCTGCGACAACCAGAGCGGCAACGAACGCCGCGATCTTCGCCTTGGACATCTGTGTCTCCTTCCTCTCTTGAGGCTCGGTTTCGGGTGGGCGCATTCGCGCACCTTTCAGCTTGAGAGACGCGCCATCCGCTCCGATGTTAACAGAGAGTCCAGCGAGAAACGGCCTGCGGTATTCGTTCGGTGTCAGAAGGGTCACAAGTACATGTAGGTGCAGCCGTGCGTCTGCGCCTGGTTGACCGCGACGACCATAGCCGGGACCAGGAAGATGCCGGGAAGCATGTTGGCCTCGAATTCCGTGCGCAGCTCCGCGCTTTTTGCCCCTCCCAGGAGCCCCATCCAGAGGTTGAAGGCGTTGTTGCACAGGATGAACACCGCCCCCCGTTGCTGCAGCGCAGAGATCGATGTGTCAGCCGGGACGGGAATCGGCGCACCGGTGATGGAAAGACTCGCGGCTCCCGCGGGCGCTGTATAGAAGATGTTCGCGGTTGCTGGAGCGTTGGCTCCGTCCATCGCCTTGAGAACGTTTCCGATTCCGTACTTCTTCCACATCGCGTCGTTGAACCCGAGCAGTGTGGTCCCGCCGTATAAGCCGACCACCGCCGTGGCGTCGGGGTGATTCACGTGGTAGGTGTCGCGCAGCGTGTTGAGATAGTTGCGGACGTGTAACAGCCCCATGCCGTTCTGGTGCGCCGGCATATCGAAGAATTGGCGGTGTTTTCCTGTCACAGATTGGAGCCATTTGTCACTCGGTTTGATGTCGCCAGCTGTCAGGCGTTCCGCCGCGAATGCTTTCGACACCGTGCCAGTGAGACCGAGCGCGACCGCGCCGGCAGCTAGCCTGCCGAGGAACGCCCTGCGCTCCGGGAGAGATGATTCAGTCATGCTAATCCTCCTTTGAAATGTGGTAATCAGCACCCTCGGGTTTCCCGCCCTTGGGCCAATCGTGGACCTTCCTGGGAAAATTGGGACGCGGGCGTGTGTTGACGTACATCGCCACGTCGAATGCTTGCTGCTCTGTGAGCCGCTGGGCGCGGTCAATGGGCATGAGCGCGTGAATGAAGGAGGCGGCGGTGATGATGTTTGCCATGCCCGCGCCTACGTTGTAAGAGTGCGCTCCCCAGAGCGGGGGCGCGAGCACCGTACCCTGGCCATTCGCTCCGTGGCATCGGGTGCAGGTGGAGGCAAAGATCGTGACGCCGCGTTTGAGATCGCCATTCAGAGGTTTGAGCCGTGCGAGGCCCTGACCGTCCATTTGCGCCCCAACCGGAATTCCATTGGACAAGAACGCCAGGTACGCGACGATGTCTCCCATGTCCCGCCCGGCGGCGACAAGCGCCTTGCCGTTCATGCTTCGCTCGAAGCAGTCATTTATTCTGTCCTCGATGAGGTCGACCTTTCCGCTCCGCGCTCGATACTGCGGGAATCGCGCGTAGCTCCCGACCCAAGGCATGGCGTTTCGCCGAAGCCCATTGTCGAGATGACAGCTGGCGCATCGGAGAGAGTTGCCGACATTCCGCGGCAGGCTGTCCCGCGTGGCGAGAAGAATCGCGCGGCCGCGCATGGCCGATACGCGATACGCGCTGTCGCGTAGCTCGGCGTCGGATGGGATCCGAAACGCCACGCGCCTGGTCGCCGCGGACTGCTGGACAGCAACGCCCTGTGCATGCGCGCGCTCGGCTGGAACGAGCAGGATCAGGCTCGAAATAATACCAGCAGTGATTGAGGTCCGAGGAGCCAGCGTTCCCCCCATGCTGTGACGCCGATTGGGTGCCGCTCTTATGCCCCTCGGATTTATGAGGCGAAGGCGATCAGCGCAAGAGAAGTCCTCACCCTGACCGCCGTCGGCTCAGTCTGCTCTGATTGGCGACTCGGTTCGGCCGTCCGAGCGCCCTATCGATCGCGCGGTGGAGTCTCCCCGGATGGATGTGACGACATCCGCGACCATCCCATCGATTCGGGAGTGAAACGCCTGCGTGGCGCCCGCAATGAGCGCGGCGACGACTCCGTCCAGCGCGACGCCGAGCTTGCTGCCAGTATCCTTTGTTGCCTGCGTGGTAACCTGCGCCGCCTTCACATCGGCTCTCGAGGTGCTCAACGCGACCCCCGCACCGAATGCGACGGCGAGCGCAGCCCAGGGATGATCCCTGACTTTCTGGCTGACGTCCACTTTCCGCTCCAGCTCGGCGATCGCGCCGGACATGCGCTCTCGGGTCTGCTCTATGTCGGCACGAACTTCCGTCGTCGTCTCAGGCATTCTTGTGTCTCCGTAGCGTTGCCAGTGTTTCCTCGGGCTTCATGTTCCTCGGCGAAAGGAGCGACGTGCCGCGTTTGAGAAGGAAGAACGCCGCTCCGCCCAGAATGGCCGTGAGCACGAATGCAGCGATCCAGTAGCGCCCGCGAAAAAGTGCATCCCCCATCAGCAGAACGATTCCGAACAAGAGCATCTGCACGGTGAGGAGGCCCAGCATCGCCGCGGCGACGGTAAGACCTGTTCCCTTGCCGACGTCGCGCGCAATCTGGGCGAACTCGATGCGCGCCAGGTGGACCTCCTGACGCGCGAGGTGCGCTCCGTCTTCCGCCACTTCGCGGAGCAGCTGACCCACCCCGCGGTTGGTCTCGGTGGTGAGCATCTTCATTACCGGCGCAGAGCCTTCCCGATCAGATAACCCGCCCCAAGGGCTACGAGGAGGGATCTGGCGGGATGCTCTTTCACCTGCTTCTCGACGCCCTGCTTCAGTTTGTCGAGATCCGCATCCCTCAGCCACTCCGCGCTCGACTGCATTCCGGTGGCGAGGGTGTCGGTGACCGCCACAATGCTGGGATCGTTGGTAATCGCCAGTGCCGACCCCTCCGCCCCACTCGTCGAAGTACGCCGCTGACGAAGTGCCTCGGCGCCCGCCTCGAGTCCGTCGGCGAGCATCGACGGTATCGCGGCCGCCCTGCCTTTCACCGACGATGCGACGCTCTTCACGCGATCGGTTACGCCGCCTTCGCCGCCAGCGGTGCTCGTGTCGTCAGTGGACTTGAGCTGGCCCCCGAAGCTTGTCTGTTCGCCCCCAGTATTCGGGCGCGCACTCTCCTGATTATTTCCTTCCATGGATACAACCCCCCGACAGTTGTTGAGCCGCGTGATGAGCGGCGATTCACAATTCCTATGCAGAAGCCGCGCCGGTAGCGCCGATCGTATAGAGGTCGGACGCGCGCCCTTTGAGCGCGCGCTGACTTTGCTCGATTGTCACCAACTGGAAGCGGACATTCTCACCCGGTGATCGCTGCGCGAGAATTGGCAGATCCGCCTCGGCCACTACGGCCATCTTGGGATAGCCACCGACCGTCGGCGCGTCGGCCATCAGCACAATGAGAGTGCCTTCGCCCGGGATCTGAATCGCGCCCCGGCAGCTCGCATCGGAGGGAAGATTTCCCGCCGCATCGCCCACGGCCTTACCCTTCAACTTGTAACCGGTGCGATCCGAGGCTGTCGAAATGGCGAATTCTGTCTCGGTGAGCGTGGTCCATGCTGCTTCCTCGAATAAATCAGCGTGTGGTCCGCGAGTTATGCGCACGGCCGCCGACTCATAACGTGGAAGGAGCTCGGGAGGGCAACTGAAGCCTCCCGACGGCGTGGAAGTCGGAGGAGGTCCCAGTGGCAGAGTATCGTTGCGCACTATCATCCGACCGTTGTAGCCGCCGAAGTGTCCGGGCAGATATGTCGAACGACTGCCGAGTACCTGCGGAACGTCGATACCGCCGCTGAACGCGATGTAGAGAAACCGGCCCGCAGTCAGCTGCTCCACCGTCAATTCCTCACCCGTCCGAGCATGACAGTTCGTGAAAGAAGGTATTGTCTGGCCCGTCAATGTTGCGCGGGCATGGGCACCACCGAGCGCGAAGACGCAATCGCCTTGAAACCGTAGCGTGCCACCGCCGAGGGCCCATTCAAGCGCCGCGGAATCGAGCGCATTGCCGACGATCGCATTCAGCGCCTGTAGCGCGAACACATCCATTGCTCCGCCGCGCGGTACACCGGACGAGCGCGAATGCGTCCGGCCAGTGTCCTGTACGGTGAGGTACGGTGGGGCGCGAGTGATAGTTATCACGGTGTTGGGACAAATCGGACTATGTCGCCTGCGCGGAGGAGCGCTGGCGGGTCGCGCGACGGATCGAACATCACCCTGCCGGTGCGCCCTATGATGTGCCACCCGCCAGGTGTATCCAGAGGATACACGGCGGTCTGGGCCCCGGCGATTGCGACGCTTCCGGCCGGAACCCGAGGTCGGGGCTGCGCGCGCCGTGGCAGCTGAAGCGCCGAGTCGAGCTCGCTCAGATAGGCGAAGCCGGGCACGAATCCGAGCAGATCGACGGTGTAAGGGCGCCCGCTGTGCCGCGCGACGACTTCTTCGACTGAGAGTCCAGTCGAGGCGGAAACCTGCGCGAGGTCGGGGCCATCGTAGGTGACCCGAACCTCGTGCTCGCGAATTTTGTTGGACACGGTGGTCAAAGCTGTCGCTCGCTCGCAGATAGAGAGAAGCTTCGCTGCCATCTCGCCGTAGGGCGTATGGAGCGAGTCGTAGAAAACAGTGACGCCCAGATAGGCGGGCACGATGTCCTGCACTTCCGGGGGCCTTACCGTAGCCAGTGCAGCCGCTGTAGCGTGCACACGGTTCAGGAGCTCTGTACTTCGCTCCGTTCCAAGTACGATCGTGATTGCCGAATCACCAAGCGGCACCGCCCGCAACTGGGAGGGACTCAAGCGGCGAAGGGCGCGATCCTGACGCCGGAGCTTTCGAGCGTTGCCCTCAGCTCGCGCAGCATCGGCAAGGCGTCGGGATTGTCACCGTGAATACAAAGCGATTGCGCGACCACTCCCAGCGTCGTGCCGTCGTCGGCGGTGATGGTGCTCGACCTGACGAGCGTGATCGCGCGGTCAACGGAGGTCTGCACGTCGTGTATGACGGCGCCAGGCTCGTTGCGCGGGACGAGTGAGCCGTCACGCTTGTACGCTCGATCGGCGAATGCCTCGCCAGCGAAGCCCACACCGCTGCGCTCGGCCGCTCGCGCCATCTCGCTTGCAGCGAGGCCGAGCAGGACCAGCGACGGATCCACGTCGCAAATCGCCTGAACGATGGCAGCGGCGGCGGAGGAGTCCTTTGCTGCGCGATTGTACAGCGCACCGTGCGGCTTCACATAGGAGAGCTTTGCGTTCTCGATCCCGCATACGTCGCGGAGTGTGCGAAGCTGGTAGGAAACATGAAACCGGATCTCTTTTGGAGAGAGACCGAGCTCTCTGCGGCCAAAGTCGGGAATATCCGGGTACGAGGGATGCGCGCCGATCGCGACGCCGCGCGATGCGGCTGCTCTTACGGTGTGACGCATTGTTGTGGCATCGCCAGCGTGGAATCCGCAGGCAATGTTGGCGGACGACAGGAGGTCGAGCAATGCTTCGTCCTCCGACGACCGGGAGTGTCCGAAGCCTTCGCCCAGGTCCGCGTTGAGATCGATAGTGGGGTGCAAGCAGCTACTTCTTGCGGCTTTTCTTCTTCCCGCCGGCAACCGGCTTGGCTTCGACGACCTCCCATTCCTGCTCGTCGTCCTCGAATCCGCCGCGCGTCACTTTCGGCAGCAGCTTCTCGCGGACGACGACCGGAGTCAGCCAGTAGGTGTAGCCATCATCCGCTTCGACGGGGAGCCAGGCGAACCTGGTGCGCACGCGCTCGTCCCCAATCTTCCCGCGCGGGTCTCGTCGGCTCTTCCATTTCACAACGATATTGCCTCCCGTGCTAGATACGGTCTTCGAGTCCCTTGACGCCCGACATGCTGGCGCAATTCGCGCAACAAAAGAAAGTGCCGCTGCTCTCGACCCCGTGACCGATGATCTTGCAGCCGCAGTGGGAGCACTTTGGCGCCAGCGCGTGGATCGCGCACTCGAATGAGTCGAAGGTGTGGGACTTTCCCTTCATCGTGACGCTGAACGATTTATCGTAGTCGTTTCCGCAGACCTCGCATTTCGCCATTGGCGCTCCCAACCCTCGGTTATTGGCCGCAGTACGGGCTTTACGGCGAATCTAGTGCCGCGACAGTCAGCTCATCGGAAGATTTTTCGCATTTTTGTGTCGGGGTCGCGGGCGAAGCGGAACGCGAACCAGGCGAGGTCGGTGACGAGCTGGTCGTACGTCTGCGGGTCCATCTTGTCCTCGACGATGCTCAAGCGACCCGCAATCTGTCCCTTGAGATGCTCGATCCATTCTTTGGTGAAGTCAGCCATGTTGCGCGCGCCTCTGTGCGGTTAACTGAAATTGATCGAGTGGGTAACGGATACGCCAGCAACAAGCAGGAGGCGTTCCCAGGACGTGCTGGTCTGGTTTCTGCCCATCATGACCCCGCGTGACATGACGGCGAACAGACCCTACAAGGACCTAACATGAGAAAAATATCACTCACAATCGGTGCAATCGCCCTACTCGCTGGCTGTGGAGTCTCTACCCAACAGGAAGTGCAAATGGGGCAGCAGGAGGCGCAGCAGGTAAACGCCCAGCTGCCGATGGTGCAGGACGCCGTCATCAACAACTATGTCAACGCGCTAGGTAATCGCATCGCGAGGACTACTTCGCGGGCCGATCTGAACTGGCAATTCCAGGTCGTGAATTCGGACATGGTCAACGCTTTTGCGCTCCCCGGTGGCTTCGTCTACGTCAATCGGGGCGTACTGGAGCGGGCCAGCAACATGTCGGAGGTTGCCGGCGTTCTTGGGCACGAGATCGAGCACGTGGTCAGGCGCCATTCCGTGAAGCAGATGGAGAACGCGCAGGGCGCAAATGTTGGAGTGGGTATACTCTGCGCGCTCACTGGAGTGTGCCAGAGCGGCGTCGCCCAGGCGGCGATCAATATCGGCGGTACCGCAGTCTTCGCGAAATTCAGCCGTGCCGACGAAGTGCAAGCGGATGAAGGGGGCTTCAACAACGCGATAAGGGCCGGAATCAGCCCCCGCGGGATGTACACGTTCTTTCAGAAGCTTCTGGCGGAAGAGCAGCAATCAGGCGGTAGGGGTGCCGCGGCTGGGTGGTTCTCAGACCACCCGGGTACTCAGGACCGGCTCGCTGCCATTCAGCGGATGCTCAGTCAGGTCCCGGCGTCCCAACTGAATAGTCTCCAGTCGAACGAATCCGGATTCAGCACGATGAAGGCGAGACTGGCGCGGCTCGGACCCGCACCGAGGCCACAGGGTCAGTAAAGTCCTGCGCGACGCTCTAGGTTTATCGACGGAGGGTGAGGGATTCGAACCCCCAAGCCCTTGCGGGCGCCAGTTTTCAAGACTGGTGCAATAGCCGTTCTGCCAACCCTCCTGCACTCTCAAGATAAGAGCGGCCAACTACCGCGGCAACGCGCTACCTCGAGCCACTCCCAACCAAATCCTCGAGCTGCGTCGCGCGCGCTATCTGCACCGCTTGCGCGCGAATCCGAGCTGCCTCCTGCTTGAGTCCCAGCTGGTCCAGCGAGGCACTGAGCTCCAGACCCGTTCGCACGTAGAGATAGGGAATGCCGACCGATGGCCGGTCGACCCACGTGTCCCGCTTTGCTAATGACGCGGGAGCCTTGAAGACCGTTTCCCACAACGCGCGCGTCGTCGCTGCGTTGAGCCATTCGCCGCCCAGGGATACGATTCCGTTCCCAGCCTTGGGAATGTGCGGCATGAGCTTGCGCGCCAGGCCGACCGTCAGCGTGTACGGTGCAAACCCCATCTCCTCGGCGTATCCGCCCGAGGTGCGGCTGAAAAAGAACGGACGTTCGGGATAGCCGTCGCGGATCATGTATAGAACGAAGAGATCGGCCCGTTCGAGGCCGGAGTAGTCTCCAAGCAGGCGGGGGTTGATCGTGGCAACGATGTCAGTGCCTTCCTTCCGAAAGGTCTGCGGCGCGCTGAGCTCGATCACTGGTGGCACCGCGTCAGCCTGATTCATCGTCAACCTGAGCGGCGGTGCATTCGGCTTCTTCCACGCTTTACCGCGGTAGATCGCCGGGCCGCGCAGAGAATCGTACTCGTAGATGGGGCGGCGCAACAACTGACGGGTGTACCAGTCGGTGTTGAGCAACGACAGGCAGGCGACTATCACGTCGCGTCGCATTCCCTGAACTTCTTGCGCATACCAGAGCGGAAAAGTGTCGTTGTCGCCGGAAGTGATCAGGATCCCGTAAGGCTCGACGGAATTGAGGAGATCCGCCGCGAAATCGGCGGTGTCGGTCTGTCCGGAACGCGAAGCTGATTGCCAGTTGGCAAAGAGAGGAATGAAGGCAACCGCGAGAACCGGCGTCGCGAGCAACCAGCTCCTGCGTCGCGGAAAGTCGAGCGTCTCGTTTCCAACCCGAACTTTCTCAGACCCAATGAGCGCGGCAATCGTTTCCCAGACGTAGACGAGCCCAAGCGCGGCCCAGACGCTCCACGCGGAAAAGCTCCACAAATAGAAGTAATCGCGGTCGCGGACTTCACGCGCGACGGTATCGCTCAGCTCCGGTGACTGCGACGAGCCGTATTTGAAGTTCATGTAGTAGATGAGCGCGAGCGTCATCGTCAGCATCAACGGACCGAAGTACGAGAACGACCTCCTGTCCCGTTTCCAGTGGACGTAACCTCCCAGCCCACCGAGGAGCAGGAAGAGCGTCGCGAGCATTCTCTGAAGCGGCTGGTGCCTGTTGAACGGATCGCGGAGCCACTGCCATTTGAAGTACAGCCACCACATCTGGACCTGCGCCACGAACGGCGCTTGTCTGTCGCTGAGGGCGGGCTTGCTGTACTGGCCGCGATTGAAGTTGTACATGAAGCGGTCGTACGTCGCCCTGCTGAAGGTGCAGCCGGCGCCGATCGTCGTATCACAACCGGTCGGCTCCCCTTCGTTGATTCCCGGAAAATGAGCGGCACGCAAAGGTTGCGTTAGGAATGGCGTCATCCCGAGGGCTAGTGCACCGGCGATGGCGAGGAGAAGTTTCCACCGCACGAGTGTGCGAGGACGGCGGATAATCACCGCCGCCGCTACCGCAGGCAGCGCGAGGAAGCCCGCCATGTGGACTGCATAACCGAGCCCGCTCAAGTAGGCGACCAGCACGAGCAGTCTGTCCGCTCTCGGCCCGTCCGGATCGTCACACCACCGAACGATGAGCCACGACACAAGCGCGAGCCCGAGGAGCGACACAGTATAGACTTTTTCGTTGACGACGGATTGCGACCAGACCGTAAAGGCAGTCGCTCCTATCAGCGCCGCGAGCGAGCCGCCGGCGATCCTCTGCCAGCGCTCGGGTAGCCACCCCACGAGCACGCGCTCGGTGATGAGAAACCACGTTCCCGCGGCAATCGCGCTACAGAGTGCGGCGAGGATGTTGATGCGCATCGCGACGTTCGGCGCGATCGGCAGCAGCGCGAAGAAGCGTCCGAGGATGACGAAGAATGGATTGCCGGGCGGGTGGGGAAGCCCAAAGTCGAACGCGGCGGCGATGTACTCGCTGGTGTCCCACATCGCGGTGGATGGCGCCAGCGTGAGGAGATACAGCAGGAAGACGATCGCCGATGTTATCGCGGCCGCGAGATACGATGGACGGTAGTCGAGGTCCTCGCCGGTGTTTCGCGAACTGTCGGTCATCCTAGTGTCTGAACTGCCGCATGCCGGTAAAGATCATCGCGATGTTGAACTCGTTGGCCGCCTGGATGACTTCTTCGTCGCGCACCGAGCCGCCTGGCTGCACGATCGCACTCACACCCGCTTCCGCGGCCTGCTCCACACCGTCGCGGAAGGGAAAGAACGCATCCGACCCCATCACCGAGCCCTTGGTATCGTGGCCAGCGAGCCCGGCCTTGTGCACGGATAGGAAAGCGGCGTCGACGCGTGACATTTGACCAGCGCCGATGCCGATTGTCGCACCGTCCCGGGCGAGGACGATCGCGTTTGATTTGACGCTCCCGACTGCGCGCCAGGCGAACCGAAGATCCGTGAGCTCGGTGTCTGTCGGCTGACGCTTGGTCACCACCCTCCAGTCCTCTTTCGCGCCGTCGCGTGCGATGCGTTCCTGCGCGAGAAACCCTCCGCGAACCCGCTTGTAATCGAGTGCCTCATCGCGCCAACGCGCCTGACCTTCCAGCACTCGGAGATTCTTTTTGCGACCCAGTATCTCGAGAGCACCTTCGCTGAACTTCGGAGCGACGATGCACTCGACGAAGAGACTCGAGATGGCTTCCGCTGTCTCGTCGTCGACCGGCACCGTGAACGAGATGACCGAGCCGAATGCGGAAACCGGGTCGCACTCGAGAGCCTTCTTGTACGCATCGAGTGCATTCGGTCCGGTCGCCAGCCCGCAGGGCGTCGTGTGCTTAACGATTGCGCAGCACGTTTCGCCTTGAAACGGATCGGTGGCGAATAGTGCGCCCTCAAGATCGAGGAGATTGTTGAAGGAAAGCTCCTTCCCGCCCTTCTTCTCGAGCGCGGCGATTCCGTCGTTGTGGCGCTCGACGTAGAACGCTGCCCGCTGGCCCGGGTTCTCGCCGTACCTGAGCGTCGCCTCGCGCTCCAGTGGAATTGCGATGCTGTCGGGAAAAGTCTCCGATCTCTCGCGGGCGAACCAGCGCGCGATCGCCGCGTCGTAGGCGGCGGTCAGCTCAAAGACTTTTTCAGCGAGCACGCGACGCAGATCCAGATCGTCGTCCTGAGCCTCCAGGGACGCGAGAACCCGCCCGTAATCCGCGGGATCAACGATGACCGTAACGGAAGCAAAGTTCTTCGCGGCGGATCGAAGCATCGAAGACCCACCGATGTCGATCTGCTCGATGACTTCCTCCGGCTTGGCACCGGCGCGCGCGGCAGTTGCCTCGAACGGGTACAGGTTTACGGCCACGAGATCTATCGTAGAGATATTGTGCTCGGCGAGCGCTTTCATGTGCTCGGGCGAATCGCGTCGCGCGAGGAGCCCGCCGTGGATGGCCGGATGAAGCGTTTTCACCCTTCCGTCGAGCATCTCGGGAAAATGCGTGACTTCGCCGACATCGCGAACGTTTACACCTTCCGTCCGCAGCGCCTTGGCTGTGCCTCCGGTCGAGATCAGATCCCAACCGAGTTTGGCCAGCGCGTTCGCGAAGTCGACGATGCCGGTTTTGTCTGAAACAGAAAGCAGGGCAGTTGGCATATCAATCAGTTCGTTTCGATTCGAGTTGTTGCAGGATTGCCACCATTTCCACCGCGCGCGGATATACCACGTGCTCCACGTTCAGCACTCGCGCTGCGAGCGACTCGGCCGTATCCGATTGACTCACCGGCACTCGCCACTGCGCGACCATCGGGCCACGATCGTACTCGTCGTCGACCAGATGAACGGTGACTCCGCTTTCCTTCATCCCCGACGCGATCACGGCTTCGTGAACGCGTGCACCGTACATGCCTTCGCCTCCAAAAGCGGGGAGCAGAGCGGGATGAATGTTGATGATGCGGCCTGCGTATTCACGGATCACCGTGGGCTGAATTCGTTTGAGATAGCCGGCCAGCACTACGAGATCGATCCTGAATTTGTGGAGCAGGGCGAGGAGCTCGGAGCCGTCGTCCGCCGAGTTGAAATGCGCGATGTCAATTGATGCCGTGGCGGCACGAATGAGGGCTGGGGAGTCGGCGCGGTTCGATGCCGCGAGCACAACCTTGGCCACTCGCTCACGCGCGAGATTGTCGAAGTGCTCGATAATGGCCTGGAGATTTGAGCCGCGTCCTGAAGCGAGCACGGCGAGTCGTGACGGCATCACCGATTTTACGTCGAGCCGTCCTTCTCAGTAAGACCGAAAAGCACATCAACGGCGTCTTGCAACGAAGGCGCCATCTGGATTCCATCCTCCTCTGCTTTCCGGCGATCTTCGTCGGTGGTCATGTGCGAGGAGATCATGATTCCGTGCCCGCCCAGCTTTCTCGAAGCGGCGACATCGCGCCATCGGTCGCCAACGTACGCGACATTTGCCGGATCCAGGTTGAAATCGCGAATCGCGTCCTCGAACATCTTTGTCGCCGGCTTGCGGCATCTCGACGGCCCGGTGGCGCTGGGATGGTCGGGACAGTAATAGCTCGCATCGACATGTGCGCCTTCCCGGGCCAGAAGGGACTCGAAGCGGCTTCTCACGGCTTCATAGTCCTTTACCGTAAACATGCCGCGTCCGATGCCCGACTGATTCGTCACGACGATGACGGGAATCTTTGCTTCATTGATTCTCTTGACCGCCGCCGCCGCACCCGGGATCAGCCGCACCTGATCAGGAGACTTGATGTAGTGCGCGTCCTCCATGACCGTACCGTCGCGGTCGAGAAAAACCGCGTCGGGAAGGTTGGTCATGGCGTGAGCCTAATGATTGCATCGGCGAGAAGTTCGTCCTCGCGCGGCAGCACACTGCGCAAATCGAGCAAGAGCTTCCCCTCGTAGATCCGACCGATGACTGCGGGCTCGCCGAGCCGCAGCTTCGTTTCGACTTCCTGCGCGTTCCGGGATAAAACAATCGCGCGCGAGGGGATCGCCGCCGTGGGAAACGCGCCCCCTCCGACGCTGGCGCTCGATTCCCCCACGTTTGCTTCGATTCCGGCAGCGCCCAGCTTCGCGGCAATCGCATTGGCGCGCGCCTCGATCTCTTTCACTGGGGCGGTCAGCATCGACAGCACGGGAATCTCCCTCAGGGCCCGCTCCGGCTCGAGATAGAGTCGGAGTGTGGCCTCCAGCGCGGAGAGTGTGAGCTTGTCGACCCTCATCGCCCGCGCGAATGGATTCTTGCGAAGCTTCGCAATCAGGTTGGCAGCTCCGAGGATGATGCCGGCCTGAGGACCGCCGAGGAGCTTGTCGCCGCTCATGAGGACGAGTGACGCGCCTGACTCGAGGGCCATCGCCGCCGTCGGCTCACCGGTCAGGCCATACTGATCGAGTGCGATCATCAGCCCGCTGCCGAGGTCGTGGATCACCGGCAAGCCGTGCTCGGCAGCGATGAATGCAAGGCGGTCGACACTCACATCCGATGTGAATCCTTCGATCGCGAAGTTGCTCCGATGCACCTTCACGATCGCCGCTGTCCGGGGTGTAATGGCGCGGCGATAGTCGTCGTCGTGAGTGCGATTCGTCGTGCCCACCTCAACGAGCTTGGCACCCGCCCGCGCCATGATGTCCGGAATTCGGAAGCTGCCGCCAATCTCGACGAGCTCTCCGCGGGAGACGAGGACCTCTTTTCTCTGTGCCAAAGCATTGAGCGCCAGCACCATAGCCGCCGCGCAGTTGTTGACGACGAGCGCGTCCTCCGCGCCGGTGAGTTGGCGCAGCAGACCAACACAGTGTGAGTAACGCGAGCCCCTCTCGCCGGTGGCGAGGTCGTACTCGAGGTTGCTGAACCCGGCCGCGATTTCTGCGATTGCTTTCACCGCGGACTCAGCGAGCGGCGCTCGACCGAGATTGGTGTGGAGCACCACGCCGGTAGCGTTGATCACTCGGCGGAGGGAAGGCTGGCTAAGGCTCTGAACCGCGGACGCAATACGTTCTACCCACTGTTGCTCCGTCCGCTGAGCGTCACCCAAGGTGCGAGCGGCATTGACAGCGCTTCTCACCGCTTCGAGAATAACGCGTCTCGGGTGCTTCTCCAGCAGTGAGCGCACGCCCGCGCTCTCGAGCAGCGCGTTCACGCTCGGCAGGTCGCGGCGCGGATCCGTCATTTCTTGACCGACGGAGGCGGCGCGGGGGGCGTTGCCGCTGGTTTCGCAGGCGGAGCGGGCGCTGTGAACGGGCGCTCGCTGTTACCCGCACGACCGAGTAGGCTCCGAATACCGATGGCGCGCACACGATAGACCACCTTCGGTGTCAGCGGTCGCTGCAACTTGATTATCGCGGTGGCGATCGCCGTTGGACGCGACATCACGCGCTTCGGCGCGGCACTCGTCTCGACGCGCGGTCTTACCCCGGCCCGTGACGGAGGCGGCGCCGCCGTCTTCCCAACCGTGTCCCTCGGCTCGGGGTTGGCACTCGCGATGGGAACGGGGACCGAGTCAGGCCCAATGACGGCAAAATTCGCGGCGGTAAGTGTCTGCGCCGGATCAACGGGTTTGTCGAACGTCACCCGCAGAGTCTGAGAGTCAACCGCGGCAATATCGCGCAGGCGAGGTGGCACTGTGTCGTGGACGAACAACAACAGCTCGATGCGGGCGCTGTCGGCGAGATTGACGGAGACGCTGTCCCACTGCTCGCTCGGATCGATGCCCATGTCCTTGTTGCGATCGAGATAGGCCCTGACTGTATATCTGGCGGGCGGCAAGTGCTCGAGCACGAACGCGCCGCCTGTGTCGACGAGGGCGACGTACGGATGGATGCTGTCGGGCTGCACAAACGACTGGACCAGGGCGCCCCCCGCCGGAGCGCCGGTAACCCAGTCAAAAACCTGCCCGGAGATACGTGTCCGCGGAATTGTCGGTCCCGTCGAGAAGAAAGTAGTCACGCCGGTGTTGCGCACGTTTCCGCGAATGTCGGCCAGTCCGCGCATCATGATCACTGTGTATGGTGTGTTCGGGCGCCATCCGTGAGTCGGCTTCACCGCGATCGCGTCGCGATGCCACGAGACGTCCGGCACGCCATCTCGTGGGGAAATCAGGAAGAGATCCGCCAGCGTAGTCACCGAGGTTGGTCTCTCGGCCACTACCTCGTCGAATCGGAAGATCACTTCCTTCGGTTTGACGCCGACGCTTCCGGAATCCGGGATGATCGCGATGATCTGCGGAGCCGCAGCGTCCGGCGGACCGCCAGGCGGCATACCGGGAGAAGCGCACCCGAGTCCGAACATCACGGCGGCGATCAGCCGCCGCAAAGCGCTTTCACCTTTGCCGCGAGCTGCTCGCGCCGCTTGATCCATTCGTGTTCTTTCTTGCGCTCCGACTCAACTACGGCCGCAGGCGCGCGACTGGTGAAGCCTTCGTTCTGTAAACGTGTCGACAGTGATTGCAGCTGTGTCTCGAGCTGGCCTAGCTCGCCGCGGAGTTTTCCGCACTCTTTGGCTAGGTCGACGACTCCGCCCAAGGGAACGATGACCTCACTACCATCGTTGAGCACCGAGTGTGCTGCCGCGGCATCGGTCGGCGACGCACCAACCTTCACGGCTGCGCGCGCCAACTGGCCGATCAGGCGCGCGTGGTCTGTGAAAAGTCCAGCGTTTGTTCGCGACTGGATCGCCACGTCGATCGACTTTCCCGGAGGTATGCCGTAGTCGGAGCGTATCTGCCGAACGGCGCTCACCGCCTCTCGCACCAGGTCGAAGCGCGCGATGGAAGCTGTCTCGGTCTTTGAGACGGGATGGGGCAATGGCCACGGAGCGATCGCCAGGAATTCGCAGCGATCCGCCGCAACAGGTGAGGGAAGTCGCTGCCAGAGCGTCTCCGTTATGAATGGAATGATCGGATGGAGCAGCCTCAACGCGTAGTCAAAGACATGCGTGAGCACCGCGCGGGCGGCTTCACTATCGGCTCCCTGCGCGCCAATGCGTCCCTTTGTGGTCTCCAGATACCAGTCGGCGACGTCGTTCCAGACAAACCGTCGCGCTGCCTCGGCGAACTCGCTCAGACGGAGACCCGAGTACCGCTCCTCCGCCCGCCAATGTCCATTAGTCGGTCGCGATGGGCCAAGAGCGGCGTCGCACTCGAGGATCGTCGCGTTCAATCGGCCGAGTATCCATTGATCGGCGAGTGTGAGCTCGCCGTCGCGTAGCTCATCGACGCTCCTCACCGGTGCAGTCCCGACGTTCGCCAGGAGGAAGCGACCGATGTTCCACAGCTTGGTCGCGAAGTTCCGGCCTGGCGCAAAGGATCTTTCGAGATCCTTGGGGTCGAGCACCAGGTCGGCCCCCATCCCCATTCCGGCGATCACGGTGTAGCGGAGCGCATCGGCCCCGTAACTCGCAACCACATCGAGCGGATCGATGCCGTTGCCAAGCGACTTTGACATCTTCACGTGATTGGTGTCGCGAACGGTTCCGTGAAGGTAGACCGTATGAAACGGCGGAGCCTGCATGAACGCGTAGCCGGCCATGATCATCCGCGACACCCACAGGTAAAGGATCTCTGGCGCCGTCACGAGATCGTCCGTTGGATAAAACGCGACGAGCGGAGCCGCGCTCTTGTCCGGCCAGCCGAGGGTGGAGATCGGGAACAGCCACGAGGAAAACCATGTGTCGAGCACATCGGCGTCCTGACGAACTGAACCGCCACATTTGTCGCACGCGGTCACGTCCGTGCGACTCACTATCTGTCTGTTGCAGTTGTCGCAATACCAAACGGGAATCCGGTGGCCCCACCATAGCTGCCGCGAGATGTTCCAGTCGCGGAGATTCTCCATCCAGTTGACGTAAGCCGCCTCCCACCTTTTTGGCAGAATTCGGATCGTTCCGTCATGCACAGCCTGCAGCGCCGGTCTGGCGAGCGGCTCTGTCTTGACGAACCACTGATCGGAGAGCCTGGGCTCCACAACAGTGTCGCATCGGTAGCAGTGACGCACCGCGTGCTGATTGGGCTCGACCTTCTTGAGCAAGTGCAATTTCTCGAGCGATCGCACAATCCGCTCCCGCGCTTCGAATCTGTCGATGCCGAGGAGCTCGGCCGGCACGCGCGAGCCCGCATCCTCACCGTTCGTCATCGATCCATCGGGTGCCATGATGACCGGCATCGAGAGCTTGTGCCGCAGACCTACCTCGAAATCGTTGGGGTCGTGCGCGGGAGTGATCTTCACGACTCCGGTTCCGAACGCAGGATCCACGTATTCGTCGGCGATGACGGGGATCTCGATGTTCGCGATCGGCAGCAGCACCGATTTGCCAATGAGCTCCGTGTAGCGCTCGTCGTCCGGGTGCACCGCCAGGGCGACGTCGCCGAGCATTGTTTCTGGACGCGTAGTGGCGACGGTCAGACTCGATTTATCCTTCGCGCCTGCGAGGGGATAGGCGATGTGGTACAGCGCTCCCATTTCCTCACCATGCTCTGCTTCCTCGTCGCTGAGCGAAGTGAGACAGCGCGAACACCAGTGTATGACGCGATGGCCGCGGTATATGAGTCCGCGCTCGTGCAGCTGCACGAAGGCTTCGCGCACCGCGATGGAGAGCTCTGGCGAGAGCGTGTAGGCCGTCCGGTTCCAGTCGGACGAGGCGCCGATGGCGCGCAGCTGCTGCAGAATCTGGCCCCCGGTCTGTCGGACGAAGCTGATCGTGCGCTCGACGAACGCCTCGCGCCCGAGATCGAACTTGGTCTTGCCCTCCGCGGCGAGCTGCTTCTCGATGATGTTCTGGGTGGCGATTCCCGCGTGATCGGTGCCCGGCACCCACAGCGCCTCATCGCCGGCCATACGGCGCCAGCGAACGATCACATCCTGCACGGTGTTGTTGAGACCATGGCCCATGTGCAGCACCGACGTCACATTCGGGGGCGGCATGATGATCACGAACGGATCGCGATCACCGCCGTTCCGCTTGCTCCGCTTTTCGTCGGCTGAAAAGACTCCGGCCTCGACCCAGCGCTCGTAGATGGCGCGCTCGGTCTGGCCGGGGTCGTACTGCGCCGGCAGATCGTGAAGTTCCTGTGTTGTGCTCATCTCCGGCGCAAGTTAACGGGCGCCATTTTCGCGGGTAAGACCGCGCGCGCTATACAGCCGCCAGACGGCGGCGGCGATTACTCGCTTGACCGCGGTCTTCGAACGTCGGCGGGTATGTTCTCCGGATCCGCGACGTGATCTGCCTTGGGCACCCCACTCGGCGCGACCGCCGAGCCGTCGGTCCGGCCGCCGCGCGCGGCTTTCTTGGTCTTCGTGCGCCGCCCCGCGGCGTCGGGAATCTCGTCCGCTGCCGCCATGAAAGCGCGATCTTCTTTCAGCGAACGATCCTCCAGAACGGTGCGGGGATCGGCGTGCCGATCGACCTCGGTTGAGTTGCCCTGTCGCCTCCGGCCTGTGCCGACCTGCTGTCCTTCCCAGTGGCGTTCGGTGAATGCCGGGTCGCCGTCCTCGTAGCGATGCGCCGCGTCGTCGAACAAGTCCTCATCGGTGCGAATCACGAGCCGGTTCACTACCGTCTCTACTCCCGGGACTCCGCGCGCCACCACGACGGCCTGATGCGCTTCCTCTTCGGAGTTGACCCAACCCGTGAGCTCGATGATTCCGTCCTCCACAGAGCCGATATCTACCGCCCGCTCGCTGAGTATCGGATCGTTTCTGAACGCTTCCAGCACTCTCTCTTCCAGCTCTTCGGCACCGTTCAGGGATGCCTTCGGCGTGTCGAAGTCGTCGTCGAAATCGGGATCGAATTCGTCCTCATCGAGCCCTTCGTAGTCGAACTCCTCCTCTTCGCCAGTCCCGCCGCCGAAGGTGTCCTTGATCCTGTCCGTCAATCCCTTGAAGCCTCCAAATCGTTCCGCCATGAGCACACCGGCAGCGAAGCCGGCAGCGGCCCCAATTGCGATGTAGAGTGCGTTACGCGGAGAAGATTCCTCTTCATCCTCAGCGTAGATGTACGGCGGCTCGTCACGATAACGGAAGGGAGACATGGGGTGCCTGTAGCGAAGGGTTTCTGCAAACGATAGCTTAACGGGGAGCAAAATAAAGGCCATCCGCAGTACTCGAAATTATACCAAAAATGTTGACGCTGAGGCTCCCCGACGGCGCCACCCGTGAAGCTCCCGAAGGCGCTCTGCCGCGCGACGTCGTCGCATCGATCGGGCCGAGGCTTCTCCGCGATGCGATCGCGGTCGAACTCGACGGAGAGGTGCTGGATCTCGATACTCCGCTGCGCAAGGGCGGAGCATTCCGGGTAATTACGGAGAAAGATCCCGAATCGCTAGCCGTGTTGCGGCATTCGGGCGCGCACATCCTTGCCACCGCCGTGCGGCGTCTCCGACCCGACGCCAAGATCGGCTTCGGCCCCGCCATCGAAGACGGCTTCTACTACGACTTCGAGGTGAAAGAGCCGTTCACTCCCGAAGACCTGGAAAGGTTCGAGTCGGAGATGAAGAAGGTGGTGGCGGAAAAGTTTCCCTTTGTTCGAGAGGAGGTTTCACAGCCGGAGGCGCGAAAGCGCTTCTTTGATGATCCGCTGAAACTGGAGAGGCTGGGCGAGTTCTCCGACGACGAAATCATCTCCACCTATACGGACGGTCCGTTCATCGATCTCTGCCGTGGGCCACACGTCCCGGACACGTCGTATCTCAAGAATTTCAAGCTGCTCCATACGGCGGGGGCGTACTGGCGCGGCGACGAGCACCGGCAGATGCTCCAGCGCATCTACGCTACGGCCTTCTGGAAGAAGGAGGATCTCGAAGCGCATTTGCACCAGCTCGAAGAGGCAAAGCGCCGAGATCACCGCCATCTCGCACAGCAACTCGATCTGTATTCCACCGATCCCCGCGTCGGTCCCGGTCTTATTCTTTGGCATCCGAAGGGCGCGATCATACGGAACGAGATCGAGGAGTACGAAAAGGCGCTGATTCTTCGCCACGGTTATGATCTCGTGTTCACGCCGCACATCGCGAACGAGAAGCTCTTCCAGATCTCCGGGCACCTGGAGAATTTCAAGGAGAACATGTTCGGCGCGATGGATGTCGAAGGCGCGAGTTATCGGCCGAAGCCGATGAACTGCCCGGGCCACATCGTCATCTATCAGTCTCACCAGAGATCGTATCGGGATCTGCCGATCCGCTACGCCGAGTTCGGGGCTGTGTATCGCTACGAGCGAAGCGGCGTGCTGCACGGGATGATGCGCGTGCGCGGCTTCACCCAGGACGACGCGCACATCTTCTGCACGCCGGAACAAGTGCCGTCCGAGATCGGGCGCCTGCTCGACCTTTGCGACGAGATGCTCAAGACCTTCGGGTACCCGTACACCATCGAGCTCGCCACACGCCCCGATAAAGCCCTCGGCAGCCCCGAGCTGTGGAAGCAGGCGGAGAACACGCTCGCTGAAGTCCTCAACGAGCGCGGCCAGGCGTTCACATACGACGAAGGCGGCGGCGCGTTCTACGGACCCAAGCTCGACTTCAAGCTGATCGACGCGATTGGACGCAAATGGCAGGGGCCAACAGTTCAGCTCGACTTCAATCTTCCCGAGAGATTCGGACTGGAATACACGGGGCCCGACAACGCTCCACATCGGCCGACGATGCTGCATCGCGTTCTCGTTGGATCGATGGAGCGTTTCGTCGGCGGCTTGATCGAGCACTTCGCCGGCGCGTTTCCGCTGTGGCTCGCGCCTGAGCAGGTGCGTGTCATTCCGATTGCCGTCGAGGTAAAGGGATTCGCTCAGTCGGTGGTGGACCGACTGAAGGCGCGTGGGGTGCGCGTGCATCTCGACGAGCGCTCGGAGACGCTGAATTACCGGATACGCGAAGGCGAGATGCTGAAGATTCCGTATATGGCCGTCGTCGGAAAGCGCGAAGCCGAGTCCGACTCGATCGCGCTCAGAGTGCGCGGCGCTGGAAAGAAGCAGGAGGTCATGACGGTCGCCGAATTCCTCGCCCAAATCGAAGATGAGCTGGCAACGAGAGCGCTCAAACCTTAGTCTCCAGAGTATGCCGGAGATTCACGGACTCCATCATGTGACCTGCATCGTCGCAGCTCCCTTCGCTTCATCCGCCCGTCTCGCATCCGGTGACGGGTTAGCCGGAAGTCGGGTCCGCTAAGGGGCTGCCGCTGCCTCGACGGATTCCTCAGTCACCGCGGCCTGCTGCCGGAGGACCCGATATAAAACCTTGCCGATCTGGGTCTTCGGCAGCTCCGCCACGAACTCATACTTAGCGGGGACTTTGTAGGGCGCGAGCCTTTCGCGGCAGAAGGCCTTGATCTCTGCTCCGGTCGCGCGTTGTCCGGGACGCAGAACGATCCACGCCTTCACAGTCTCGCCGCGCATCTTGTCCGGCAGGCCGACGACGCCCACCTCCGCCACCGCGGGATGAGAGGAGATGACTTCCTCGATCTCGCGCGGCCACACCTGAAACCCGGAAGTCTTGATGAGATCTTTTTTGCGGTCGACGAGAAAGAGATACCCGTCTTCATCGAGGTAGCCGAGATCTCCGGTGTACAGCAGGCGCTCACCGTGCTCGTTGGTGCGGATCATCTCGCGAGTCTCGTCCGGCTTCTGCCAGTAACCCTGCATCAGCTGTGGCGCGGAAATGACTACCTCGCCAGCTTCCCCCTGAGGCACGAGTGTCGTCCCGTTCTCCGCATCGACGATGCGAACGTGCACATCTGGCAAAGGCATACCGACCGAGCCGACTTTCTTCTCGCCGAGCACTGGATTCGCGAACACCGCCATCTGACCCTCGGTCAGAGAGTACCCTTCGACGATCACGCCGCCGGTCAGCTCCTCGAATCTCTTCTTCGTTTCCGCCATCAGCGCCGACCCGCCGGAAAAGCACAGCTTGATCGAGGTGAAATCAACTTTGCCCTCCCGGGACATCGGATGATTCATGATTCCGTTGAGCAGCGTCGGGACAGTGCAGATGAACGCGGGCCTTACATCGATGATCTCTTTCAGCAGATCACGGATCTCGCGAGGGTTTGGAATGAGCGCGATCGGATTGTGGTTGATGAGCGCGAGACTCTGCAGCCCGGTGTTGGTGTAGACATGAAAGAGCGGGAGAGGGCACATGATCGTGTCGGTCCATTCTTGCATTGCCGGCCGAAGCCACGCCTGAAGCTGCAAACCGGCGATCACCATTCCCCGGTGAACGCCGACGACTCCCTTCGGAGTGCCGGTCGTCCCGCCACTCATCAGAATCACTGACGGATCGTCTGGAGAAACGTGTACATCAGGTCGGCGAGCCCGCCGGAAACCGCGCAGCAAATCGGTAAACCGATAATCGCCGCCGCGCAGCGAGATGCGGTCGCCTTCCTTTTTTTCCTTGAGAAAGGTGTAGGCGATGCGAAGCAGCGGCGGAAGGTATTCCTTGATGTTGGTGGCGACGATACGCTTGAGCGAAGTGGTCGATTGTATTCCCTTCACCTTCTCGTAGAACCGATTCAGCACTACGAGGGTCTCGGCCCCGGTGGTGCGAAGCGCTTCGCCCATCTCGCGGTCGCTGTAGGTCGGATTGAAAGGGCACACAATCGCGCCCGCCTTCCACGCTGCGAACTCGGCAACCATGAACTGTGGACAGTTGGGAAGGCAGAGCGCCACCCGGTCTCCACTCTTGACGCCGATTGCGCCCAGCGCGACCGCCAGCGAATCGCTCTCTTCTTCGAGTTGGCGATAGCTGATACTCGTGCCCCTGAAAAGCAGAGCCGGCCGATCGGGCCAGCTGCGTGACGACTCCGACAGGTAATCCAGCAGGGTCCGCTCGGGGTATGGTTCGAGGGTAGTGGGGACCCCCTCGTCGTATCCCTGGAGCCAGGTCGGTGCGGTCATGAGGACCTCCGTGAGATCAGTGGGAGCCAGCGGCCCATTGATGAAAGCGGGCGGGCGACGCGCGTGGGCGTCGCTCGCTCCGCTTCCTACTACTTGGCCCGAGTCCCCGTCGAATTGAGGACCAGGACTGAATCGGCGGTCTTTACTTTGTAATGCGCGGTGGTACTCCCGACCAGCTTTCCGTTCTGGACCCGCAATCCACCGTTGGTAGTCACCGTGACTCCCTTGCGACGTACGCTCAGATACGGGCCGGCGTCGATCTCTACGCTGTCGCCGGCGACGGTGATTCTCGCCGCGATCGGAGCGCGCCCGGGGAACTTCATCGTCCAACCGGTAGTGCCCGACGTGGCGGTGAGCACGTACGTCGTTGGAGTGGTGTCGCCGCTGACCGGAACCGAGCGCACATCCCATTTGCCGGCAAAATCGGCGAGGTTGACGGGTGCGGGTGCGGGTGCGGGTGCGGTGGTCGTGGTGGTGGTGCTTGCGCTCGAAGAGGCCGTCGTGTCCATCGCGGCGTTGTCTTTCTTGGCGCAAGAGGTGAGGACCGCAGCGCTGCAGCATATCGCGATGCGGGTAGTGCGGTGCAGCGTGAACATGTAACCCCCGTGTGAGATGAGGGACGAGTGTCGCGCGGCGCAATGCCGAGCCGGGCGAACGTAAGCCTCGACGTCGGCTGCTGCAAGAGCGGGCGGCTATAACCTACCTGCGCCCCTTGGTCGACCTCATTTTTCGTCGTATGAGCCAGTAGGCAAGCGCCGCCGCCAAAAGCCCCAGAATCGCCCAGCCCGTCGGCCCAAGGAATTTGTGGATTTTCGTGAAATTCCGGCCCAGAAGTCGGCCAGCGACGGCGAGAACCGTGCACCATACCAAGGTGCCGATCAGGTTCGCGAGAAGAAAGAGTCCGACATTCATCCGAGCTATGCCAGCGGGGATCGAAATCAACCCGCGAACGCCCGGTACGAGCTGTCCGATGGTCACGTCGAGGAAACTATTTCCCGAGAAGCGATCCGACGCACGGTCGAGATCTCTTGCTCGCAACAGCACCCACTTGCCATAGCGCTGGACCCACTTCCTTAGACGGTCGTCACCGAGTGCGTACCCGGCGTAGTAAAGAGGGAGTGCGCCGAGGACGGAGCCGGCGGTACCGGCTAGGATCACGCCGAGGAGCGTCATCTGATCGCGCGCCGTCTTGAATCCGGCGAGCGGCATTATCAACTCCGATGGGATCGGGAGAACGATGTTCTCCACCGCCATGAGGATTGCGACTCCCCAATAGCTCAGGGAGTTGACGAGATGTGTTATCCAATGGAGCATGGAGCGAGTAGAGCAAGCCTTCTGCCACTCACTCCATGCGTCTTAACAGCTACTAATTGTTGCGGACGTCTCTCAGCGCGGCGCGGAGCTCGTTGGTAATCAGGTTGGATGAGGAGTCGATCAACTGATTGAGCGCGTTCTGGAAATCGGTCACGCTCACGGAGCCTAGCGTGCCGGCGGTAATTACGGAGCCGGGGATACGACTCGTGCTCTCGACGTATGGAGTGAGCCGGTCGCGGCCGTGGATGTTGACGTTCCAGATCTCCCGGCCGGTGCGCCGGTCGATCAGCACCGCTTCAGCGAAAGTGAAGAGATACGCGGCCTCGTCGGCTTTCGCGTTGATGCCGAACCTCGCCATGCGGACTTCCATCAGATAGTCCGCCTGGTTTTCGTCGGTCACCGGCCGAGTGCCCAGATATCTGCTCGCTCTTTCGAGCGTCCGCTGCGCGAGGCCCGCCGGAATGTTCACGCGTGTCGTCGCGCTATCGAGGCGCGCATTGGCTCGGCGACCTTCCCGCTCCCGCGCGACATCCGCGCCTGCTCGCACAACCGCTTCCACAGGATTCTGCGAATTTCGCAGGTCGTAGTAGCCGGTCAGGAGCTCCGGAGCTGGCGGCGCGATGTACACGACCGCGAGCGTACGGCTCGCAAACGGATACTCGGCGAGATGATGCCCGCCGCCGCACGCGACGAACAATGAGACGATGGTTGCGACGCAGGCGAACGCGCGCATTCCGGAGCGCAGGGGCGAGGTACTCATTTGGTTGTCCTTGTCAGGTAGATATGAGCAGCGGCGGCCATTTAGGCCGCCGCTCGACTCATTATCAAGACGACAAGAACACGCGGGGGGTTACGGACCCTTGTAGACCACTTTCCAGACGCGGCCGGCTTTGTCATCCGTGACGTATAGCGCGCCGTCCGGACCTACTGTGACGCCAGTCGGACGATGCGCGGCGGCGTCCGGATCCTTGCGCGCGCCCGCGAATCCGTCGGCGAAGATTTCATACTTCGATGGACTAACCGGCTTCCCGTTCGCGAAGGGGACGAACACGACGTTGTATCCCTGCTGCGGTCCAGGTGCGCGATTCCACGACCCGTGGAAGGCGATGAACGCGCCGCCCTTGTAGTGAGCGGGAAACGATGCGCCCGTATAGAACACAAGGCCGTCCGGCGCCCAGTGGGCCGGGAAAAACGCCTCCGGACCCAGCTTCGACGCGCACTCGCCTACTTTTTTTCCGTCCCCGCCGTACTCCGGGGCCAGCACGTTCACTTGAAAGCCGTCGTAGTAACAATGCGGCCACCCGAAGTCACCGCCCTGCACAATCCTGAGCACCTCCTCAGCGGGAAGATTCTGTCCCTGGTCCTGCGTGTACAACTTCGGCCAGTTCTCCCACAGCTGATCTCTGCCATGTTGAGTCGAGTAGAGCTGGCCGCCGGGATCGAACGCGATCCCTACGGCGTTACGGATGCCGGTCGCGTAACGCTCCTTCGAAGAGAAAGTCTGATTCGTCTTGTTCGCGTCGTATCGCCAGATGCCCGCGCGCGTGGCGAGCTCGGTGCACGGTTTCCGTCCGGGCGTTTCCAGCGTGCGGTTCTTGATCTGGCAGGAGTTCGTGGCGGACCCGACGTCCATGTACATATCGCCCGCCTGCCCGATCGCGAAAGGATGCATCGGGTGATCGCCGGAAATGGGAAGACCGCTGACGATGGTTTCCGAAGTGGGCGAATTCGGCATCATGCTGTCAGTCGATATGGCGTAACGTACGATCTTCGCGGCGCTGGCCCCGAACTGTTCTGCGTATAGCGATCCTTTGTAGATGCCGATTCCCGTTCCACCGCCACTGCCGTGAAGAGAATCGGGGCCAATACGCTTGACGACATCCGCAACTCCATCCTTGCTGGTGTCGCGGAGCGCGACGATAAACCCGCCGGGATGCGCTGGAGTCGTGTAGTACCTCCCGCTCCAGGTGTTGACGTAGACGTCGCCGTTCGAGTTCACGACGATGTGGCGTGCGTGCCCAATGGTGTCGGCGAATACAGTGGCGCAGAATCCGGGGGGCAGCGTAATGCCGCCGTTATCACCTGCGCATTTCGGGTTCGATGTCGCAACAGTCGAGGAGGCTGCAGCGCCGGTGTCGGCGGTTTTGGCGTTGCCCTCTGTTTTGGCGCACGCCATAACGCCGACCATGGCGAGCGCGGCGAGTGAATAGATCGCGCCGCAGAGTGTGGTTTTGATACTTCTGTTCTCGTACCTCATTCAATCGCTCCAGTGTCAACGCACCTGTTGCCGTTCACCCATCAGCTCATCGCTATCGCTTCCCGCCCACTCGACGACCGCTCGCCGGACCCAGATCGATTGCGAGCGCGAGCACTAGTCCAACCACCGGCCAGAACGTCCAGTGGCCGCCGAACCAGTTGTGGACGGCCGAATACCAGAGGACAGTGGTTGGAAGGAATACGAAGCCGATGACCGGCCAGAGGAGGTTGTCAAAGACACCGCGGAACCAATGGGTGAAGAACCAGAGAATGGCGACGACCAATCGCGGTGCAGCGAGGGCAAGCAAAGTCATCAGGCAGGGCATGATTCAGGATTCCTCGCGCGCGCGGCGCTTCGAAGTGGAAACGTCAATGGCCGACGAGCCAAACAAGTCAGAGACAAGTGTGGGGCAGCCGATGAGGAGCGCAAGACTTATTTCGCCGGCCACGCGCCGAGGAGCCGGCGCACCGAAACGATCTGCCCGACGTGGTACGATGCGTGGTCCACCGCAAGGAGAATCGTCCGCAGATAGGTCTGGCCCTTGCCCCGCGGGATCTTTGCCGTGAGATCGAAGTCCGTCTCCGTGGTGAAATGCGCAAACGCTTCTCGGTCGCTCTTGTGATCTGCGATGCTCTTGTCCCATGCATCGGAGCTCGGCGGTTTGGGCGAGGTGGGCCAATAGTCGTGCGGCCATTCGAGCTTTTCGACGTAGTCCGGATTCTGGCAGAAGTCGAGCAGATCGCGCTGTGTGATCCGGATGTGCTCGACAAGCTCCCATGGAGAATGCGGATATCCATCGGGCCTCTGCCCTCGAAGCGCCGGCGCGAGATTCTTCAATGCGCTTTCGACGCCCGCGTGGCCTTCCTCCCAGCCGAGCGACCCAGCGACGATTGCGCGCCAGTCTTTGCCGTTCTTCATGATCGCCTCTGTTCGTCGGGAGAAAGAACCCTCACGATCGCGAAGCCGTCGTACCCTTTGACTCCAACGGTCTGAATCGCGGTCCCGCTCACGGTTGCATTCGCTCCCACCATCTCGATGAAACGACGGACTCCCCGAATATCCGGATCGTCGCTCTTCGAATCAATTACCCGTCCATCCCGCACCACGTTGTCGACGACGATGATACTTCCAGGCCGCGACAGCCTGAGTGCCCACTCGAAGTAGGCCGGAATGTTTTTCTTGTCCGCATCGATGAAGATCAGATCGAAGGGCCCTCTACGCTCGGCCAATATTTGCGGAAGCGTGTCCGAAGCACTTCCGAGACGCAACTCTACCACGTTTTGCAGTCCCGCGCGAGCGATATTGGCGCGCGCCACCGCCGCGTGCGCGGGGTCCGCTTCCAGTGTGATCAACCGCCCTCCCGCCTGCATCCCCCTCGCAAGCCAAATAGTGCTATAGGCGCCGAGAGTGCCGATCTCGAGAATCGAGCGAGCATTGAGAATCCGCGCGAGTATCTCGAGCAGTTTTCCCTGATTGGGCGAGACGTTGATCGCGGGGAGGCCAGCCGCCCGGCTCGATTCGAGCGCCGACTCCAGCACGGGGTCCGAGGCAATCAATGCATCCGAGAAGTACTCGTCGATCTCCGTCCACTTTTCCGATTCGGCGTTGGTGACGGGTGCGCTGGGTTCCTGCGCGCTCATCACTCGGCGCTCTCGGGATTGGCCGGAGTGGCCGCCCCGGATCCGATTCGCTCGGCACAGCGGCGATACTGCGGAATTTCATTGTGGGCGATCGCGACGATCCTGAACGTCTCGCTGTGTCTCGCCAGCGTGTACAGAGCGTCGAATTCGTAGAGCGGCGCGCGGTTGCCGTCTCGGAGCGCCCAGTGCAGGCTGGCCTGCACCAATCGCGATGAGACTGGATGAATCGACATTCCGGTTACTTCTGCCGAGCCAAAATTGATGGCGCGATACATCTGCAACAGATGGTCGATCGTCTTGCGCCACTCGTCGCTGGCCTGGACCTGAACGCGCACGCTCTTGCCGGTTTCGCTGGCTACCAGTACCTGATCGGCGAAGTGCCTGGCAATTGCCGGAGCATCGAGCCGGATGAACGCGGTGCAATAAGTCGTGAAGAAGGCACGGACGTCCGCCGTAATCTCGCTAGAGAGCACTCTCGCCTCGGACAAGAAAGGTTCGACTAGCCATGACGTTCCGCGGCAAGGGCAGTGCGCACCAGCCGGTTCCAGCCCGGATGCGATCGCTCCAGCTGCGCCGTCGCCCATCCGCGGATGTCGCACAATCCAAGCGCTACGCCTGGAGATCGGCTCATCCCGGCATGGCAATGGACGACGATCCGCGGTGCATCGGGCCAGGCATCAACGAACTCTCTGATAGCGCGCGCGTGATCCTCACCGAAGAGGACATCCGACGGGTCCCCCTGCTCGATGATATCGGTGAAATTCAATCTCAGCACCGCTGCGAAATTACTGGAGAGGTGCGCCGGATCTGCATCCGGATCCGCGATCGAAATGCAGATTTCCCGCTCGTGTGGCTCGTAACGCTCGGCGTCCTCCCGAGAAAGTACGACGAACTCCGGAATTTGTTTCTTTCGCTTAGACATCGATCTACCACATTACCACCATTGCGGCACGACGGCCAAGTTGCCCACGATTACGTGTCATGATCGACCAGCGAAGATACAACGCGATTGTCCTGGGTCTCGGCGCGATGGGAAGCGCTACGCTTTGCCAGCTAGCTCTGCGCGGCTGGCGCGTGCTCGGGCTCGAGCAGTTCGCGGAGGGACACTCGCTTGGATCGTCGCACGGCGATAGCCGCATCATCCGCGAGACCTACTTTGAGCACCCCTTCTATGTGCCGCTCGTGCGACGCGCGCACGACCTCTGGCGGGAGTTGGAGGAGCGCAGCGGAGCAGCGCTGATGACAATCAACGGCGGACTCATGATCGGTCCGCCAGAGGGCGTGGTCGTCTCGGGCACCTTGCGCAGCGTGGCCGAGCACCATTTGCCGTTTGAGCTACTCACTCCGGAAGCAACGCGCGAGCGGTTTCCCGCGTTCCATCTTGCCGATGACCTGATCGCGGTACTGGATCCACGGGCGGGCTATCTCGACCCGGAAGGGTGCAATAAGGCGCACATTGACGTAGCGCGCGAAGCGGGAGCTGAGGCGAGATTCAATGAGCCCGTGCAGGCGTGGATGCCGGATGGTGAGGGCGTTCGAGTTACAACAGCGGCCGGGAATCACACCGCGGATCGCCTCGTTATCGCCGGCGGAGCGTGGAGCGCAGAATTGTTGCGCGAGCTCCAGTTACCACTAGTCGTTGAGCGTCAGTCGGTGTTCTGGCTCGAGCCAGATGTGAACGCGGAGCAGTACAACAGGGCGCAATTCCCGATCTATGCCCACGAATACAAACCCGGCAGCATCTGTTACGGTTTTCCGCGCCTTCCTCGCGGCGTGAAAGCCTCGGTCATGCACGATGGCGAGATGTCGGAGCATCCGGATCGCGTGCGGCGAACGATTGATGAGAGCGAAGCGGGGTCGTTGCGCGACGCGTTGCGGCCGGTTCTACCCGGACTCGCGGAAGCCGCTATACGGGAAAGTGGCGTTTGCATATTCACGAACACTCCAGATCGCGACTTCATCGTCGATTTCCACCCCGACCATCCTCAGGTGCTAGTATCGAGCGCTTGTTCGGGGCATGGCTTCAAGTTCGCCAGCGCGTTGGGGGAGGTGCACGCGGATCTTCTGATTACGGGCAATGCGAGGTTCGATTTGTCGCCATTCCGCATCGACAGATGGTGATGACTTTTTGCAAACAACAAGACACGGGGAGATGACATGACCATTGCTGAGACGCTGTTGCCGGAGTTCGATCAGGAGATGGCCACCACCCGGCGCGTGCTCGAACGCGTACCCACCGACAAGGGGAAATGGAAACCTCACCCGAAGTCATTCTCACTCGGCCATCTGGCTCAGCTCGTCGCCGGGATGCCGGGCTGGATCACGAACGCGGTTCGTGAGACGCAGCTCGATCTGTCAAAATATCCGGGTTACAGCTACGAGAAGACCGAGGATCTGGTAAAGTCCTTCGATGGCAACGTTGCAGAAGCGCGGAAGGCAATTGCAGCGAGCAAGGACTCGGACTACACGGTGCCGTGGTGGCTCAAGCACGGCGAGAGGGTGATCTTCTCTCTGCCGCGCGGGCCAGTCGTCAGGCAGCACATCAACCATCTGGTCCACCACCGTGGCCAGCTCACCGTGTATCTGCGACTGGTGGATGTTCCCGTTCCCTCGATCTACGGGCCGACCGCCGACGAGCAGATGCCCGGATTCTAGTGCCCGGGCATGCTCTGGCCACGCTGGCTTTTCCTCCGCGCGCTCGGGCTGATCTTCTTTTCCGCGTTCTACGCCCTCGCGTTCCAGATGCATGGCCTGATCGGAGAGTGGGGAATTCTCCCCGCCGGACTTAGTCTCGATCGAATCTCAACTGCGTTCGGCCCATTGGCGCGCGTCTGGTTCGCGCCGACCCTGTTGTGGATCAATTCCAATGACAGCGCGCTCACACTCATCGCCGCTGCCGGGCTGATTGCATCCGTTCTGCTCGTGCTGAACGTTTGGCCAAAACTGACGGTCGCCCTATGCACGGTTCTCTTCCTCTCGTGCATTGCCACACTGCAGGACTTCTCGTCGTATCAGTCCGACGGGATGCTTCTCGAAGCCGGGTTCCTCTCCATCTTCTTCGCACCGCGCGGAGTGCGTCCCGGACTTGGCGCGACCGATCCTCCATCACGCTTCAGCCTGTTCATGCTGCGATGGGAGTGGTTCAGGATCTATTTCGAATCGGGACTCGTCAAGTTGCTGAGCGGCGACCACCACTGGCGTAATTTCACAGCGATGGACGATTACTACCAGAACGCTCCACTGCCGTCATGGATGGGGTGGTACGTGCAACAGTTGCCCCATTGGTACCACGCCGGCACGGTGGTCATTATCCTCGTCGTCGAGCTTGTTCTAGTCTGGGCCGTTTTTCTGCCGCGGCGTTTTCGTGTTGCGTGCTTCCTGTTCGTTACCGCGCTTCAGATCGGAATCATTGCTACAGCGAACTACGGCTTCCTCAACTATGTCGTGCTCGCACTTGGGGTGCTGCTGCTCGACGATCGAGCGCTGACGCAGGTGGGATTTCCATGCGTCTCGTCCGTACCACCCGCGAATACGTCGCGCTCCCGGATTTGTCGACGTGCCGAAACGGCTGTCCTTGGCCTCGCATTCTACACCACGATTGTGGCGTTTCTCTTCGGGAGTTCTGACTCGATTCTCGCGCTCCCCAGCCGGTTGTTGCAGCCGTTTCGCATCGCCAACGCTTACGGATTGTTCGCCATCATGACTCCCGCGCGCTACGAGATCGAGTTTCAGGGAAGCAATGACGGAAAGACGTGGGTCGCGTATCCTTTCCGCTACAAGCCTCAGGATCCAATGGAACGGCCGGGCTTCGATGGTCCCTACCAACCCCGGTTGGACTGGAATCTGTGGTTTGCATCGCTTGCGCCGTGGGGCTCATCGCCGTGGGTCGTACTCACAGAGGAGCGGTTGCTCGAGGGAAGTCCGAGCGTGCTCGCGTTATTCAGAGCGGATCCATTTCACGGTAAGCAGCCATCGATGGTGCGGACCGTTTTGTGGCAGTACTCGTTCACCGACCTGGAGACCAAGCGAAGGACTGGTGCATGGTGGCGCCGGCAGGAGCTGGGACCGTTCAGTCCGGGCGTCACGCGCGCGATGGACGGAAGCACTGTGCTGACCGCGCCATGACCTTCCTTCGGGACTAGTTGATTGGCGAGAAGCGCGGCACGCTCGGCGCGCTAGTCGAATCGTACTGGTCGACCATACCCTCAGCCTTGAGAATCCGGCGCAGTGCGGTGATGTCAATATCCTGGGGCGGCACGTCGGCACTTATTGCCAGCGCGGCCGCGACGCCAGCCGCCTGGCCGATCATCATGTACTGAGGCTCCATTCGAAGCGTCGAGTAGGTGACATGGCTCGCCGACAGGCATACGGGCACAAGAAGGTTCGTTGCCTGCGTGCGACTTGGCAGCATTACCCGATAAGGTATCTGGTAGGGCTCGACGGGGACTTCCATGTTGCCCTCGTTCTGCACGCTCCGGTCGGGCTGTTCGAACCGCTGAACGTTGTGACTGTCACTATTGTAGCTGCCCATCGCGATTGCGTCGTGCTTGGTGACGTCGGTCTGGATGTCTCGCTGCGTCATGACGAAATCGCCGACCATGCGCCTGCCCTCGCGGATGTACAGCTGGTAAGGCCAGTTGCCACTGTCGACAAATTCGTCTCTGGCCAGACCCCATTTGTTCATCTCGTCGCGAAGAACACGCGGCACATGCGGGTCGTTGGCAATAAAGAAGAGCAGGCCCTTCGTGTAACTCACGTGATCTCGCCAGATGTTGGCGCGCTGCGCGTACGATCCATCGGCGTACCCGTAACTGTGCCCGATGTAATCGCTGGAGAAGGGACCACGATTGTTGAAGTCCGCTTTGAACCAGGGCAGATCGTCGCGAATGAGGAACAGGTCTCCAAGCGCGGGCGGAGCGCCCCGCTCGCGTTGGACCGTTTCGATGAACCGACGCAGTACCTCGTAGCGATGCGGGTCGTACGACGCCGGTCTGGTGAAAGGGGTCTGGTTCTTTCTGTTGTTGGTGAGAATCAATCTGAAGTTGTACGCCTGCACCCGGGCGTCACCGGATCCGATTTCCCCGCGAGGCCGCAGTGAGATCTCCGGGAGTAGTCGTCCGCGCTGATCGCGAGACGCCAGGCGAGCGTCAAATTGATGATTCCTGTCTTTCGGCCGGACGCCGGCGAGGCTCTCGCCGTACTTCGTCACGCTTTCCCGGCCGATGGTGTACGTGACCCCCGCCTGCGCCATGAGGTCGCCTTCGTAGCTCGAGTCGAGAAACAGCTTTGCTCGCAGGCGATTACCCTTTGTGGTGGCGATTTCCTGGATCACCGTACCTTTCTTGAGCACTCCTTGGCGCTCACGCAGCCGCTGTCCAAGAAATACGCGGACGGTCTTCGCATCGGTGATCATGTCGTTCAGCACTTCTTCGGCGACCCTTGGCTCAGGATACCACCAGAGGGGCAGCCCGTACTTCCTGCCAATTCTCTGATAGACTTCGAGCGCGTAGCCGCCGATGACGATCAGGGTGCCGTGATCCGTGGCGCTGAGTCCGCCGGTGGTCATGCCGCCGAGGTGGTGCGAGGGTTCGACCAGCGCTACCGACAGACCCATTCGGGCGGCGGAGACCGCTGCGATCACGCCACCCGCAGTTCCTCCATAGACCACTACGTCGAATGACTGAGCCGGGCTCCCCACCGTTGCGCTCGGTTGTGCACGGAGTTGCACCGCGCAACAGAGCGAAGCGCTGAGCATGCTCGCCCTGAGCGCCGCACACTTTATCATTACTTTTTTCGCCGACGGACGAGAGGAACTGTTCCCATTATTGATACCTTGTCGCTGACCGTTCAGTGCGTCCTTCAAGATAAATTGCTGCGCGCGTCGATTTCACCGCCCCTCGCTCGACGTGTATGCAGAGGCACAATGGCCGGTGACTAATCAAAGCTCCGGCAATAAACCGAAACCAAAGAAGGAGACGACAATGCGATTCATGGTGCTGGTCAAGGCCAACAAGCATTCGGAGGGCGGGGCAACCCCGGACGAGAAGATGTTGGCCGAAATGGGGAAGTTCAACGAGGAGCTGGTGAAAGCTGGCGTGCTGCTCGCAGCTGAAGGGCTCCATGCGAGCTCAAAGGGCGCCCGCGTCAAATTTTCCAAAGGAAAGAAGACCGTGATCGACGGCCCCTTCGCCGAGACGAAGGAGCTCATCGCCGGGTTCTGGCTGTGGCAGGTGAGGTCGAAGGAAGAGGCGATCGAGTGGCTCAAGCGCGCTCCCTTCGAGGATACCGAGGTCGAGATTCGCCAAGTCCAGGAAGCGGAAGACTTCGGCCCCGAGTTCACTCCTGAGCTCAGAGAGCAGGAGGATCGCATCCGCGCCCAGGCCGCGCGACAGGCCAAAGCCAGGGCAAAGTAATCGGGCTCATGCGACCAACGGAAATGACAACGAAGCGGTAGACCGCAGGCTCGAAGTTGGAAAAAAAGTAGATCTTTCGTAGCGCCCGAGCACAACAGACATCAACTGGAGCAGGAATCGATGGAATCCGATCAGGCAGCTTTCGTGTCGAAGAAGAGACTTTGGGCAGGTCGAATCATGAGCGGCATTGTCGTGTTGTTCCTCATCTTTGACGGAGTCACGAAGTTGATGAAGGTAGCCCCTGTAGTGGAGGGCATGCAAAAGCTCGGATACCCCGTGCCGCTCGCTCCCGCAATCGGCGCGATCCTGCTCATCTGCTTGATCGTTTACGTGATTCCACGGACAGCTCCCTTCGGAGCAATTCTGCTGACCGGCTATCTCGGTGGCGCGGTCGCCAGCCAGCTTCGCATCGAAATGCCGCTCCTCGGTTATACACTCTTCCCGATCTATGTCGCCGTGCTGGCATGGGGAGGACTTTACTTACGCGACAGTCGAGTCCGCTCACTCTTTGCTCCGCCAGCGTCATGAAATATCTGATCCTGATCCACCTGAATGAGAAAGAGCTGTACGCGATGTCGGAGGCGGACATGAGTGCCTTGAATGCGAGGCACCTCGAGTTCAACAATCGGCTGAGAAAGTCCGGCAATTGGATCGAAGCGGAGGCACTCGAGCCAGCCGACACGAGCAAGCAGGTGCGCGTCCGTCGAGGCAAGCCATCCGTCACCGACGGCCCTTTTGCGGAGTCGAAGGAGCTGGTGGCCGGTTTCTATCTGATCGAAGCACGTGACATGAAGGAGGCCACCCGAATCGCCTCGGAAATTCCAAGCGCCTCGATCGGGACAATAGAAGTTTGGCCGACTCGTAAGTTGGTGGTAGACGGCGTCGCTCGAGACGCGTAATCCCATATGCGATCCGCCGCCAGCCTTGCACCGGCGGAGGAAGATGATCTGATTGGTAGCCGTGACGGCTACAGATACACACCGAGCGATCGACGCGGTCTGGAGAATCGAATCCGCCAAGCTCATCGCCGGCCTGACGCGGATCGTGCGCGATGTCGGCCTCGCCGAGGATCTCGCGCAGGACGCCCTCGTTGTGGCCCTCGAGCAGTGGCCCGAGTCGGGCGTCCCGAATAATCCCGGCGCCTGGCTCATGGCAACCGCGAAGCATCGCGCGATCGATCACCTGCGCAGAGGTACGCGCCTCGATCTCAAGCACGAGCAGATCGCTCGCGAGCTCGAAGCCGAGCAGGAGAGGGCAGTGCCTGATCTCGACGCGGCGCTCGACGACCATGTTGGCGACGACCTCCTCC